>DATNEH010000139.1:0-16768 GCA_035553015.1 Caulobacteraceae bacterium
CGTCCACGAGATCGAGCCGCTCGGCGTCTCCTTCGAGGACTGGGTCAAGAGCCCCGCCTACGACCCCGCCCAGATCAAGCGCGACTTCCGCGCCCAGTGGTGGGGCACGCTGATCACCGAGAAGCTGCTGCGCCGGGAATAGGGCAAGGCGTCTCGATCCGGTCGCGCCCGCCGGTCAGGCTGACGACGCGCGGTGGGCGGCGGGGGCGCAAAGCGGCGTCTGGCCACATTTCATCCCCGTCACGCCACCGTAAACGCACCGATATCAACGGCGCCCTAATTGTGGCGCCCGGGCATCTGGACGCTGTCGTTGGCGCTGTCGCCACAGCCTACGCCTCGCTTGCGCGGCGCGACGGCTCCCGCCCAGCAGGCGACCGCGCAGATCAGACGCCCGCGCGCTGAGGCTTAGGCGGCGGTCGCCATTTGTCCGCCAGCCAGAAAGTCCATCTTGCCAAGCGGCACGCCCTGGCTGCGCAGCAGCGCATAGGCGGTCGTCACGTGGAACAGAAAGTTGGCCAGTGAGAACTGCATCAGGAAGTCCGGAGCGGTGAACGTCATCGTCCGGCCGGGCAGCGGCAAATCGATCGTCGCGCCGTGGCGACTGTCCACCTGCTCCTTGGTGATCGTGTCGAGGAAGGCAATGGTCTTGGCGATCCGCTCTTTCAACTGGGGAAAGGTGGTCTCGGTATCGGGCATCGACGGCGCCTCGACGCCGGCCAGCCGTGCGGCCCCGCCTTTGGCGGCATCGCTGGCCAGCTGCACCTGGCGCGTGAACGGATGCATGTCCGGGGCGAGCCGGGCTTCGGTGTACGTCGACAGGTCGGCGCCCTGCGTCCTTGCGTGGGCCTCGGCCTTGTCGAGGAAACTCGACAGGTTCTGCAGACCCCGGCGATAGGTCGGGATCGAAATTTCATAGAGTGAGACTGACAAGGTGATGCTCCAAGCGGCGTAGGGCTCAGATAGGGCTGCCGGCCAAACAACGCCATGGCCGAATGGCTATTCCCGGGCGCGACGACATTTGTGAAGGTACGCTCGGGGTCCGCATCTGCCGTTGGCTCCTGACCCGAAACCGGACCCTCCCGACGGCGGCGAGCGGCGCATTTCGGCCGTGCTCGAGGGGGCCTGGAACTCGGGAGACGCGATGCTCAGTGCACGTGGTCGTGGCCGTCGACTTCGGGGTCGAGCAGGCGGTGGGCGTGGATGATGAAGTAGCGCGTCAGCGCGTTGTCGACGGTGGCCTGCGCCTTCGACTTCCAGGCCGCGTACGCCTCGGCGTAGTTCGGATAGGCGCCCACGAAGTCGAGGTGCGACAGGTCGCGGAACTCGTGCTCGCCGACGTCGCTGAGTTCCCCGCCGATGACGAGGTGCAGCAGCTGGGGATGGTCGGGCATCGCGCGCCTCCTATTTGCCGGCGATCGCCAGCGCGTCGATCAGCAGCGACGGTGCGTTCGCCGCGCCGCGGAACTCCAGGTCCGAGCCAGGGACGATCCGCCCGTACGCTTCGATCAGGTTGCCCGCGACGGTGATCTCGTTGACCGGGTAGGCGATTTCGCCGTTCTCGAACCAGAAGCCGGCGCAGCCCACCGACCAGTCGCCGGTGTTGGGGTTGAGCGAGGGACCGAACATCGTGGTGACCAAGAGGCCGGCGCCGGCCTCGCGCATCAGCCCGGCCTGGTCGAGCGCGCCAGGCTGCAGCGTCAGGTTCGTGCAGCTGACCCCCGGCGGGCCGGCGAGCCCGCGCGAGGCGTGCCCGGTGGTCTCCAGCCCGAGCTGGCGCGCCGACGAGGTGTTGAGCAGCCAGGTGGTGAGCACGCCGGCGTCGACGATGTTCATCGTGCGGTTGGCGACGCCCTCGTCGTCGAACGGCGAGGAGCCGAGGCCGCGCCGCCGGTGCGGCTCGTCGGTGATGGTGACGGCCTCGGCGAACACCCGCTCGCCGAGCTTGCCCTTCAGGAACGAGACGCCACGGGCCACCGACGGACCCGAGATCGCGCCCAGCAGCGGCCCCAGGGTCGAGGCGGCGATGCGGTTCTCGAAGATCACCGGCGCGGTGGTCGAGGCGATCTTGCGCGAGCCGAGCCGGGCGGCGGCTCTACGGCCGGCATCGGCGCCGATCTCGCCGGGCGAGGGGAGGTCGGCGCGCCAGCGGGTCTGGCGACCTTCGCCGGCGCGCTCCATCGCCTGGCCGTCGCCGGCGACGGCGCCGGCCGAGACGCCGAAGCTGGAAGCGCGGTGCAGGCCGGCGAAGCCGGCGCTGGTCGCCAGCCGCCACGACCCGATCGACCAGTAGGCCGAGCTGGAATCCGAGTTGGTGACGCCGGGCTGCGCGCGGGCCGCATTCTCGGCCTCCAGCGCCATCGCCTCCAGCGCCTCGGGGTCGGGCTCGCTGTCGTCGTAGAGGTCGAGGTCGGGCAACGGGCCGCGCGCCAGCCGCTCCTCCGGCGCCAGCCCAGCGTAGGGGTCTTCCGGCGCCAGCCTGGCCATCGCCACCGCCCGCTCGATCAGCTTGGCGCGGCCGTCGGCCGAGATGTCGGAGCCGGAGACCGAGGCCTGGCGGCGACCGACGAAGACGCGCAGGCCGAGGTCGCGGCTCTCCTCGCGCTCGGCCTCCTCCAGCGCGCCCAGCCGCACCGTCACCGACAGCGACTGGCGCTCGGCGAACACGGCCTCGGCGGCGTCGGCTCCGGCGGCCCGGGCCGTGGCCACCACCTCTTGCAGCAGGTTCTCATCCATGCCGCGCATATGGCCGATGGGGTTGGCAGGGGCAAGGCGAACCGCCTCGCGCGGAGGGCGGCAGAAGCGACCAGGTTGCGCGTTGATCCAGGCCGCCTTGCGCCTGCGCGGCCGTCCCCCTCCACCACCCGGCTGCGCCGCCTCGCTCTTTCCTGCCCCGCGAAGCGGGGGAGGGGGAACCGCCGCGCGCAGGGCGGGGGTGGAGGGGGCGCAAGGCAACCGCGCTGCTTTACGCGATGATGTCGGGGGTCAGGCGGTCTTCGAGCTTGGCGATCTGGTCGCGCAGCGTGAGCTTCTTCTTCTTCAGGCGGGCGATCTGCAACTGGTCGGGCATCGGCAGCGCCTCGAGCGCGCTGACTGCGTCGTCCAGGTCCTGATGCTCCTCGCGCAATGCGGCGATCTGAGCGCGGATACGCGTCTCTTCGCCAGGGTCCAGCGCTTCCTCGTCCACCCTTCCGAGCGTCCCGCAACCGAAAAACCAGCCACCGCGAGTGATAGCAGGAATGCGTCGCGTCCGGAACGGTTTCAAGCGGCGCGGGCGGCCAGATCTTGCAGCAGGTTGGCGGGAGGCGCCGCGCCCCATGCTGCGGCCGCGGCGACGATCGCCTCGGCCGCTGACGGCGCGCTCGCGCCGGCTTGCGGGCTGGCGTCCTCCAGCATCTCCAGCAGCATGCGCTCGGCGTCGAGCTCCAGCTTCTGCACGCCGCCGCGCAGGTGCTCGCGGCGCCGCTCGGGACCGGCGCCCAAGGCCCTTGCCGAGGTCTTCAGCTCGCGGCGCAGGGTGCGCAGCGGCGCGACCGCGGCGGCTTCCCACGAGCGCGCCAGTGCGGCGCCGGCTTCCAGCGTCGCGGTGTCGGGCGCGCGCCCGCTCGCGGCCATCCAGAGGCTCCAGATCAGGTAGGGCACGCTCTGCCCATACGCGTCCTGCAGCTGCAGGCAGCGAGCCTCGACGCCGGCCCGGCCGTAGATGTCGAGCGCATAGGCCCAGAGCGACCCGGCTCGGGATCCGGCTCGGGTTTGGGCTTCGCTCAAGCCTTGCCCTCGGCGATCGTCACCGGGCCGACGTCGCGCCCCCAGCGGCGGACCGGCTTCCAGCTGAGGCCGAAGAGGTCGAGCGCGCGGCCGACCGCCTGGTCGACCACCTCGGCCAGGCTCTGCGGCTCGGCGTAGAAGGCCGGCACGGGCGGGGCGATCACAGCGCCCATCTCGGCGAGCTGCACCAGGGTGCGCAGGTGCCCGAGGTGCAGCGGCGTCTCGCGCACCATCAGCACCAGCGGCCGCCGCTCCTTCAGCGTGACGTCCGCGGCGCGGGTCAGCAGCGACGAGGTAACGCCGCTGGCGATCTCGCTCATCGTGCGCACCGAGCAGGGCGCGATGATCATGCCGCGGGTGGGGAACGAGCCGGAGGCGATCGGCGCGCCGACGTCGGCCGGGCGATGGCTCGCCGCCGCCTTGGCCGACACGGCCGCCAGGTCGAGCGCGGTCTCGGCGGCGATGGTCAGCGCCGCGGCGCGCGAGACGACGAGGTGGCTAGCGACGCCCAGCTCGCGGCAGGCGTCCAGCACGCGCACGCCCAGCATCGCGCCCGAGGCGCCGGAAATGCCGACGACGATTGGCAATGGCGGTCGCGGCGGGCCGTTCTCGCGCCCTGGCTCGCGCATCGCATCGCCCCTTCGCCAACCGTCCGGACGCCCCGCTTTCGGACGTCATCGGCCGCAACCATATGTGATCTGACAGCGCGCCGTCAGGGGTGTTCACTCCCCGTCGTCGTCCAATACGGGAGCCAACAAGCCATGGCGATCGAAGCTCGTATCCGCGAACTGGGACTGCGTCATCAATCTCTGGAACGCGCGATCGAGGACGAAATGGGCCGACCGGCCGCCGATAGCGACCGCTTGAGGGACCTGAAGCGACAGAAGCTGCGGTTGAAGGAAGAGATGGAGAGCCTGAAGTCGCAGGCGCACTCGGGATCGCTGCACTAAGGCGATCCGCCGGGCGCCTGCAGGCGATCAGTCCTCCGCGTCGTCCTCGTCTTCCGCCGTCGCCGCCTCCGTCAGGGAGGCCGGCTCTGCTGCGGCGCGCAGCGTCGGGCCTTCCGGATTCTGCGCGGCCTTCTTGGCGTCGTCGCGGGCCTTCTTCTCGGCCGCCATCTTCACCACGGCGTCGAGCTCGAGCTGGGTGACGAGGCCCAGCGTCACCGGGTCCACCGGCTTGATGTTGGCGCTGTTCCAGTGGGTGCGCTCACGCACCTGGTCGATGGTGGCCTTGGTGGTGCCGAGGATCTTGGAGACCTGCGCGTCGGTGATCTCGGGGTGGTTGCGCACGAACCAGGCGATGGCGTCCGGGCGGTCCTGGCGGCGCGACACCGGGGTGTAGCGCGGGCCCTTCTTGATCGGCTTCAGGAGCTCGGCGTGACGGCTCTTGTGCGCCTTCATGCGATATGCGGGGTCGGCCTGCGCCTTGTCGAGCTCCTCGCGGGTCAGCTGGCCCGTGGTGATCGGGTCGGAGCCGCGGATGTCGCGCGCCACCTCACCGTCGGCGATCCCTTTCACTTCCAGCGGGTGCAGGCCGGCAAAATCGGCGATCTGCTCGAAGGTGAGCGAGGTGTTGTCGACCAGCCAGACGGCGGTCGCCTTGGGCATCAGGATTTGGTCGGCCATGCCAGTTTCGCCCGCTAAGGGCGTCCTCCAGAAACAGCGGCGCCCGGCCTTGCGGCCGGGCGTTGTGGTCCGCGCTATATAGTCCGATCCCGCCGAATAGGAAATGCGCCGCGGACGACCTTCAGTAGAAGATCTTGCGCAGGCCCAACGAGGTCAGCCGGCCGCTGACGACGTTTCCCGAGCGCCGCCGCAGAGCGCCTTCAGGGCCGCCGCGTCGGCCGGGGCAGCGCTCTTCACGTCGTTGTCGAAGTAGACGTAGGCGTGGCGCCCCTCGGCCTGCCAATCGGCGATGCGGCCGGCCCATTCGGCAAGCTCGGCCGCCGGATAGCGGCCATGGTAGCGGCCGCCGGGGCCGTGGCCGCGCACGTAGACGAAGTCGGCCGTCGCCAGCCACGGCGCCGGCGCGTGGTGATGGTCGGAGATCACCAGCGCGAGATTGTGGTCGCGCAGCACGCCCAGCGCGGGTGGCTCGTACCAGCTCGGATGCCGGAACTCGAAGGCGCAGCGCATGCCCTTCGGCAGCCAGGCGGCGAAAGCGGCGAGCCGCTCGGGGTTAGCCTTCAGCATTGGCGGAAGCTGGATCAGCGCCGGGCCCTGCTTGTCGCCCAGCGGCCGCATCCGTCCAAAGACCAGATCGACAGAGTCTTCGCAGTCGAGCAGCTTCTTGTTGTGGCTGATGAAGCGGGAGACCTTCCAGGCGAAGACAAAGCCGTCGGGTGCGCCGTCGCGCCAGGCCGTCACGGTGCTCTCGCGCGGCAGCCGGTAGAAGCTGGCGTTGATCTCGCAGGTGTCGAAGCGCGCGGCGTAGAAGGCGAGCCGGTCCTTGGCCTTGAGACTCGGCGGATAGAAGGCGCCGGCCCAGTGGTCGTAGGCCCAGCCGGAGCAGCCGATGCGTAAGCTGGGCACGACCGCTAGCCGACCGTCAGCACCACCTTGCCCACGTGATGGCCGCTCTCCAGCAGCGCCTGCGCCGCGCCGGCCTCGGCCAGCGGGAAGGTGTGGTCGATGACCGGCTTGACCAGCCCGGCCTCGATCCAGGGCCAGACCACGCGCTCGACCTCGCCGGCCAGCCGCGCCTTCTCGTCGGCGGCGCGGGGCCTGAGCGTCGAGCCGGTGATGAAGGCGCGCTTCTGCATCAGCGCGCCGACCGGCAACTCGACCGTGCCGCCACCTTGCGCGGCGATGTAGACGATCCGCCCGCCGGTGTTCAGCGCCGCGAGGTTCTTGGCGAAGTAGGGGCCGCCGACCATGTCGAGCACCACGTCGACGCCGCCGGCGCCCTTGGCAGCCGTCTCGAAATCCTCGGTCGAGGCGTCCACCGCGACGTCGGCGCCGAGCGTCAGCGCCCGGTCGGCCTTTTCCCGTCCGCGCGCCGTGGCGATCACCTTGGCGCCGGCCGCCTTGCCCATGCGGATCGCCATCACGCCGATGCCGGAGGTGGCGCCGTGCACCAGCAGCGTTTCGCCCGCCTTCAACGTCCCGCCTTCGAACACGTTCGCGTAGACGGTGAAAACCGTCTCGGGCAGGGCCGCCGCCTCGATCAGCGAAAGGCCGCGCGGGATCGGCAGCGCGTGGCGCGCATCGCACGCCGCCTTCTCGGCGTAGCCGCCGCCGCCCAGGAGCGCGCAGACCTGATCGCCAACCTTCCAGCGGCCGGCGCCGTGGATCACCTCGCCGGCCACCTCGAGGCCCATGGTGGACGGCGCGCCGGGCGGCGGCGGGTAGAAGCCCAGGCGCTGGATGATGTCCGGCCGGTTGACGCCGGCGGCCCTCACGGCGATCACGATCTGGCCAGGGCCCGGCTCAGGCTCGGGGGCGTCGCCCAGCTTCAGCGCCTCGGCCGGACCCTTGCCGCCCTCGATGACGATCGCCTGCATCCTGTCAGCTCCCAACCTTGCCAAGCCCGACCTGCGGGCGTCAGATAAGCGTCTGCACGCGCCACGGCAAAGGGAGGGTCCCAATGGCCGAGGAAGATGGCGAGCCGGTCCGCCGGGGGCGGGACTGGGCGCTGACCGAGGTCACCCGGGAAGACCTGGAGCTGCTCTCCGCATCCGACCTGGAAGAGCGCATCGAGACGCTGCAAGCCGAGATCGGCCGCACCCGCGCCCAGCTCGAGCGCAAGGCCGCCAAGCGCGCCGCCGCCGACGCGTTCTTCGGCAAGCGTGACTAGCGCATGATGGGCGGAGGTCGATCCGACCTGAGCGCTGAATCATGCTCTGCACTTTTGAATCTGAAGCACGATTCAACGATCAGCCGATTCCGCCTGATCGCATCGTGCTTCAGGGCGCGACCGATCGCGTGGCTGGCGCAGTGGTTAGCGACTGGGAAAGCCGACTGGTTTAAGTTCGCGCGGAGACAAGGCTAAGGCGAGGCTGGCACAGGCGTTGCAGCCGCCAATCCCGGCGAGGATGGAGCCCATCCGTCCGCCGGCGGAGTTTGGAGTGACTATGGCTGAGACGGGGCAGCAGACCGCGCCGGCGTGGCAAGCCGAAGCCATCTCGGGCTTCGCGCGCTCGGAATTGTTCGACCGCACCTTCAAGGAGGGCATGGACCTCGTCGAGGAGACGGCGGCCTATCTCGACGGCGCCGGGCGGCAGGATTCCAAGCTGCTGTCGCGCAGCGCGGCGCTCGCCTACGCCGCCGAGAGCATGCGGTTGACCACGCGGCTGATGCAGGTGGCCTCGTGGCTCTTGGTGCAGCGCGCGGTGCGCGAAGGCGACATGGCGCCCGAGGCCGCGCAGGACGCAAGCTATCGTCTGGCCGCCGAGACGCCGGACGCCGAGCGCCAGCAATCCGAGGAGCCGCTGCCCACTGCGCTCGCCGAGCTGCTCGCCCGCTCCGAGCGCGTGTTCGAGCGCGTGCGCCATCTGGACGCGCGCGTGTACGCCGACGCCGCGGCCGTCGAGCCCCCGCACCCGGTGCTCGCCCAGCTCGAACGCCTCAAGGACGCCTTCGAGGCTTAGCTTTCCCTCCCCTTCATGGGGAGGTGGTCGCCGAAGCGACCGGCTGGGGCTGTCTGGAGACAATATTCCGCTTGCCGGTTGGGCCGTCTGACACCCCCACCCGGCCGATGCTGGCGCATCGTCCGCCCTCCCCATGAAGGGAGGGACAGGCTACTTCTTCAGGAAGCCGCCGTACTTCGCGGCGAAGCGCGACACGCGGCCGCCGCGGTCGATCATCGTGTGGGCGCCGCCGGTCCAGGCCGGATGCGTCTTCGGGTCGATGTCCAGATGCAGCTCCGCGCCTTCCTTGCCGTAGGTGGAGCGGGTCTGATAGGTCGTGCCGTCCGTCATCACCACGGTGATCATGTGGTAGTCGGGATGGGTGTCTTGCTTCATGGGTCCCTCCTGACGACCTGCTGAACGGCGGAGACGCCCGCCGGCCGGCGGGGAGGCGCGCCTATACACTGCAGGCGCTGAAGGACGCAAGGGTTCGCGTATGACGACTGACGGCGCCGGCATCGAGGGTCGGCCGGGCGCGGGGCAGGTGTTGGCGGCCGAGATCGAGGCCGCCGCGGCGGGCCGCGGACGCCGCCGCGACCTTCGGCCGCTGGGCAGCCTCGGACCACTGGTGCGCGCCCACATGGCCGACGCCAGCGCGGCCGGGGTCTCCCTGCTGCTTTCGACCGGCGCGACGCTCGCGCTGACGCTGGCGCTGCGCCTCTTGATCGACCGCGGCCTCGGCGGGCGCACGGCCGGCTCGGTCGACCACTATTTCCTGCTGGCGGCGCTGATCGCCGGCGCGCTGGCGCTGGCCACCGCCGGCCGCTTCTTCTTCATCAACCGGCTGGGCGAGCGGGTGGTCGCGGACCTCCGCGAGCGGCTCTATCGCCACGTGCTGACGCTCGACCAGGCGTTCTTCCTGAAGGCGTCGACCGGGGAGGTGCTGTCGCGGCTGACCACAGACCTGACCATCGTCGAGAACATGGTGGGCTCGTCCATCTCGGTCGCCTTGCGCAACCTGCTGACTTTCGTCGCCGGCTTCGCCTGGCTGATCTGGCTGAGCCCCGGGTTCACCGGCCTCGCCTTGCTGGTCGGCGTGCTGGTGATCCTGCCGCTGTTCGCGGTGGGGCGCATCGTGCGGCGGCTCTCGGCGCACGCGCAGGAGCGCTTCGCCGAGGCGGTGGCCTACGCCGGCGAGACGCTGGGCGGGCTCGACACCGTGCAGGCGTTCGGCCGCGAGGGCAGCGCCGCCGAGCGGTTCTCCCGCGCGGTGGAGACTGCCTTCAACGCATCGGTGGCGCGCATCACCGCACGGGCGGTGATGACCGCGCTCGTGATGGTGCTGCTCTTCGGCGGCGTCGGCTTCGTGCTCTGGCGCGCGGTGCTGGCCAGCCTCGCCGATCCGCACCACTTCAGCCCGGGCGTGCTCTTCCAGTTCGTGGCGCTGGCCATCCTGGTCGGCGGCTCGGCCGGCGCGCTCGGCGAGACCTGGGGCGACGTGCAGAAGACCGCCGGCGCCATGGAGCGCATCAACGAGATCCTCTCCGCGCAGCCCGCCATCGCGCCGCCCGCCCAGCCGAAGCCGTTGCCGGCGCCCGCGCGCGGCGAGATCGCCTTCGAGGACGTCACCTTCGCCTATCCGGGCCGCCCCGACCTGCCGGCGCTGGCCGGCTTCTCGCTGCACGCGCGGCCGGGCGAGCGGGTCGCGCTGGTGGGGCCTTCCGGCGCCGGCAAGAGCACGGTCTTTCGGCTGTTGCTGCGCTTCTACGACCCCGACAAGGGTGTCGTGCGGCTCGACGGCGTCAACCTGACGGACGCCGACCCGACCGAGGTGCGCGCGCGGATCGCGTTCGTGGCGCAGGACGCGCCGCTGTTCTCCGGCTCGGCGTTCGACAACCTGCGCTTCGGTCGCGAAGGCGCGTCCGACGAAGAACTGCTCGCCGCCGCGAAGGCCGCCCAGGCCGACGGCTTCCTCGAGGCGCTGCCGCAGGGCCTCGCCACGCCGCTCGGCGAGCGCGCCAAGACCCTCTCCGGGGGCCAGCGCCAGCGCGTCGCGATCGCCCGCGCGCTGGTGCGCGACGCGCCGATCCTGCTGCTCGACGAGGCCACCAGCGCGCTCGACGCCGAGAGCGAGCGGCTGGTGCAGCGAGCGCTGGCCGAGGCCATGCAGGGCCGCACCACGCTGGTGATCGCCCACCGCCTCGCCACCGTGCTCGCCGCCGACCGCATCGTGGTGATGGACGAGGGCAGGGTGGTCGAGGAGGGCGCGCACGCAGACCTCGTCGCCAAGGGCGGCCTCTACGCCCGGCTGGCGGAGCTGCAGTTCGGGATGCAGGCGGCGTAGCCCCTTCCGCATCCCTCCCCTTCATGGGGAGGGTGACCGAGAAGCGGTCGGGTGGCGGAGTCTGACGCCGCCGCTGTGCTAACCGGTTGGCGTCGTTGGCGCCTCAGACATCCCCACCCGTCCGCCGCTTCGCGGCGTCCACTCTCCCCATGATGGGGAGGGGTGCATCAAGCCGCGCTCCGTCCGAAATCCAGTTCCGGTTGCGGGCGCTTCTTGGCGCGGTTCTCCTTATAGGCCGCGCCCTCGTGGGTGAGGAGCCAGCGCTTGCGGGGGAGACCGCCGCCGAAGCCGGTCAGCGAGCCGTCGGCGCCGATCACCCGGTGGCAGGGGATCACGATGGCGATCGGGTTCTGGCCGTTGGCGAGGCCGACGGCGCGGGCCGCGTCCGGCTCGCCGATCTCCGCGGCGAGCTGGCCATAGCTGCGGGTCTCGCCGGCCGGGATGCGCTGCAGCGCCGCCCACACCTTGCGCTGGAACCCGGTGCCGACGGTCGCCACCGGGACCTTCTCCAGCGCGCGGATGTCGCCGGCGAAGTAGTCCTCGAAGGCGCGGCGGATCGGCGCCGGCGCCTGGCCGGTCTCCACCTTCACGTCTCCGTACTGGCGCTTCAGCAGGCGACGCAGCGCCGGCTCGTCGGCCCAGAAGTCGACGGCGCGCAGCACGCCGTCCTGGTCGGTGGCGATCAGGAACGCGTCGATCGGGGCAGGGATGGTGTCGAGGATCAGGTAGTCAGGCTGCGTCGCGGTCATCGGTCAGCTCCTTGTCGTCGGTGTGGGGGACGCCCACTGCACCTTCGGACGACCAGAGGTGCAGGGCGGCGTAGGCGCGCCAGGGCCGCCAGGCCTCGGCGCGGGCGAGGAGTTCCGCCGGGCTCGGGCGGCGGCCGGCCGCGTCGGCCAGCGCGCGCATCAGCCCGATGTCGGCGGCGGGGAAGGCGTCCGGCTCGCGCAGCTCGCGCATGGCGATGTACTGCGCCGTCCATTCGCCGATGCCCGGCAGCGCCCTCAGCGCGGCGATCGCCTCGTCGAGGCCGCGGCGGGGGCCGAACAGCTGCGGATCGGCGATCGCCGCCGCGGTCATCGCGGTCAGCGCCGCGGCTCGGGAGCGCGGCATGCCGAGCGCGGCGAAGTCGGCGCCCGCCAGCCGCTGCGGCGAGGGGAAGACGTGGGTGACGCCCTCCGAGGCCAGCGCCTCCGGCAGCGGATCGCCGTAGGCGGCGACCAGCTTGCCGGCGAGGCCGCGCGCGGCGACCACCGTGATCTGCTGGCCGAGGATGGCGCGGATGGCGAGCTCGAAGCCGTCCCAGGCGCCCGGCACCCGCAGGCCCGGCCGCGCGGCGACCAGCGGGCGGAGCGCGGGATCCCTGGCGAGGTGCTCGCCGATCGCCACCGGGTCGGCGGCGAGGTCGAACACCCTGCGCACGCGGGCGATGATCGCCGGCAGCGCGCTGATCTTCGGGAAGCGCACCGTCACCCCCAGGCGCGGCTTGGCGGCGTCGTGCTCGACCCGGATCACCCCGACGGTGTCGCCGATGGCGAGGCTCCGCTCATAGCGGCCGTCCGCCACCCGCTCGACGCCCGGGATGGCGCGCAAGGATAGGAACGCCAGGATCGCGTCCCAGTCGTAGGGCGCCTTGTAGGGCAGGCTGAGCCGCACTGCCTCGCCGTCGCTGGCCGCCTTCTCGGGGCCGCCGAGCCGGCGCAGCTGCGCCGGCGGGCGGTCGTAGAGCTGCTGGAAAGTCTCGTTGAAGCGGCGGATCGAGCCGAAGCCGGCCGCCATCGCCACCTCCGCCATCGGCAGCCGCGTCTCCTGGATCAGCTGCTTGGCCAGCAGCACGCGGCGCGTCTGCGCGACCGCGATCGGCGAGGCGCCGAGGTGCTTGCGGAACAGTCGCCGCAGCTGGCGCTCGCCGACCCCCAGCCGGTCGCCCAGCGCCTCGACATCGGCGTCGTCGAGCGCGCCGCTTTCGATCAGGCTGAGCGCGCGGGCGACGGTGTTGGAGGCGCCGCGCCAGGCCGCGAGGTCCGGCGAGGTCTCCGGCCGGCAGCGCAGGCAGGGCCGGAAGCCGGCGCTCTGCGCCGCCGCCGCGGTCGGATAGAAGCGCACGTTCTCGCGCTTCGGGGTGCGCGCCGGGCAGATCGGCCGGCAGTAGATGCCGGTGGTCTTCACCCCCACGAACAGGCGCCCGTCGAAGCGGGCGTCCCGGGTGGAAAGGGCGCGGTAGCAGGCGTCGTCGTTCATATCCATGCGCCGGAAGATAGGAGCTCGGCGCCGGATGTCTCGCGGTTTTCGGACCTAACCGTCGCGCGAGGGCATACTGCTGTCAGCTTCTGGATTGTGCGCGGCGGAGCGCGTCCATCACCTGCCCGCGCGCCCGCGACGCCTCGCCCGGCAGGTCGGTAGCGACGCCGTCGACCCGATCGGCAAACAGCGCCACCAGCAGTTTGCCGACGTCGCCGCGGCCGTTCGGATTGCCCCCGCGCCTGAGCGCCGGCGGCAGCGCCGCGTTCTGGGCGCGAACTGTGTGCGCGAACACGCCCAGGCCCGCATTGTGCGCATCGAGCGCCAGCGTGGTCGGCGCGGGGAAGGTCGCTGCAGTCGGGTCGATCAGCAGCGCCTGGTCGGGGCCGATCGCCTCGGCGTAGGCCTTGATGTCGCCGAGCCCGGCGGTGGTCGTGCGCGCCGGCGTGTCGGCGTCGCCCGCGTCGATCATCAGCATGCGGCGCACGTGCGACAGGCGGCCGAACGCCCGCAGCGCATCGGCCTCGTAGCCCTGCACCCAAACGGCGGCGGCGGGCGCCACGTAGCCCTCGGCGTTGAGTTCGTCGGCGAGGCGGCCGACCACGTCGAGGCCGAGGCCGGTGTACCGTGCGGGATGGGCGAGGCGCAGGCAGGCGCCAATCGTGCGGCCGGTGCGCACGCAGCCGTCGCGCGCGATCTGCAGCACGTCGGGCAGGCTCAGCACCGGCTCCTTGCCGCTCAGCCTCAGGCTCTGTGGATGCGCGGCGGGCTCGGGCTCGCGGGCGAACAGCGTGGCGATCTCGGCGAGCGTGAAGTCCTCGGCGAACCATCCGTCCACGGACTGGCCGGCGATCGTCTTCGTCGCCCTCCGCCCCGCGAACTCGGGCCGCGTCGCGACGTCGGTGGTCTCCGAAAGCTCGGCCGAGCGGCGGGCGACCAGGGCGCCTTCCTTGGTCGCCACCAGCGTCGCCTGCAGGAAGTCGGCGCCCTGCTGGATCGCCAGCTCGAACGCGCCGCGGGTATCGACGATGCGCTCCTCGGCCGCGCCGCCCTCGGCGATGATCGCCGGCTGGCGGTCGTCGGCGAAGGCTGGAAACGCGGTTGCTGTGAGCCCAGCCGCGGCGGCCGCCAGCGCCAGGTCGCGGCGGGTCAGGCCGTGCACGATCCCGCCCGCGATCCCGCTCAGGCGGCGGCCTTCAGGCGCTCGAGCACCATCGGGTGCAGGCTCGGATTGGCGGCGCAGATCGATCCTCCGCTCAGCATGGTCTCGCCCCCGTCGGCGTCGGTGACCATGCCGCCGGCTTCGCTGACCAGCAAGACGCCTGCGGCCAGATCCCACGCCCCGAGGTCGCGCTCCCAGAACGCCTCGTAGCGCCCGGCGGCCACCCAGGCCAGGTCGAGCGCCGCCGAGCCGAAGCGGCGCACGCCGGCGACGCGCTGGCTGATCTGGTGCAGTTCCTTCAGGAAGCGCGCGTGCTGGCCGTGGCCGAGGAACGGGATGCCGGTGGCGACCAGCGCCTCGTCGAGCCGGTTGCGGGCAGAGACGCGCAGCCGCTTGTCGTTGAGGTAGGCGCCGCGCCCGCGCTCGGCCCAGAACAGGTCGTGGGTGACCGGGTTGTAGGTGACCGCGGCGACGATCTGCGCGTCGCGCTCCAGCGCCACGTTGATCGCGAAGTGCGGGATGCCGTGCAGGAAGTTGGTGGTGCCGTCGAGCGGGTCGACGATCCAGCGGTGGGTCTTGTCGGTGCCGGCCTCTTCGCCGCGCTCCTCGCCGAGGAAGCCGTAGCCGGGCCGCACCCGGGTCAGCTCCTCGAACAGCGTCTGCTCGGCCTTCAGGTCGGCGGCGCTGACGAAGTCGGCCGCGCCCTTGCGCGAGACTTGCAGCTCGCTGACCTCGCCGAAGTCGCGCACCAGGCCGCGGGCGGCCTTGCGCACCGACTCGATCATTACCTTCAGCAGCGCCGACGGGGTCGTCACTTACGGCAGGTCTCCGGCCATTCGCGAAAAGGCGCGGACCCTACCGGCGCGCCCGCGGCGAGGCAAGCAAGGGTAGCCGTCCAGAGCGCGCGCCCGAAACGCTGCGAAGCGCGACGGCCGGACGGCCACGGACGGATTAAATAGTTTTAACCGCCGCGGCGGCCGCGGCTCGGCTAAGTTGCTGACAGATCGATGTTCCTCGAAGGGCCAGAGGGAGCATTCACGAGGGAGTTGGGATATGGCCGATCGCGGCCCTCCGTTCGCCGCGTTGCGCGCCCTGGAAGCGGCGTGCCGACTGAAGAGCTACAGCCTGGCCGGCGACGAGCTCGGCGTCACCCATAGCGCCGTCAGCCAGTCCGTCCGCCGCCTCGAGCAGTGCTACGGGCAGCGCCTGTTCTGGCGCCAGGGTTCCGGCATGTCGCCCAGCCCCGCGGCGCTGGCGCTCGCCCAGGCCTACCGCGAGGCCGAGCGCATCCTGCTGCGCGCCGGCGAGGACCTGAAGATCCGGGAAGGCGAGGGCGCGCTGGTGCTCTCCACCCTGCCCAGCATCGCCAAGCTGTGGCTCGGCCCCAAGCTCGGCCGCTTGCAGGAGGCGATGCCGGGGATCATGGTCGAGGTGCGCACCAGCCGCGAGCTCGCCAACCTGCAGACGGACGGGGTCGACGTCGCCTTGCGCGTGGGCTTCGGCCACTGGGCGGGCCTGCGCTCCGAGCTGCTGTTCGACGAATATGTGTTCCCGGTGTGCAGCCCCGAGTTCCTGGCGCGCCAGACCCATGGCGTTCAGGCGCACGGCAGCCAGGGCGCGCAGAGCTACGGCGCCAGCGACGAGGAGCACATCGCGCGCGGACCGCTGATCCTGGAGGACGTCAACCTGTGGCCCTCCTGGTTCGAGGCGGCCGGCATCAGCGCGCCCGTCCCGCTGCGCGGCCAGGTGTTCGACGACTCGGCGCTGTGCGTCGAGGCGGCCGCGGCCGGACTCGGCATCGCGCTGGTGCGCCGGCTGCACGCGCAGGAGGCGCTCGCCTCCGGCCGGCTGGTGCGGATGTCCAACATCCGCGTGAAGGACCCGTACTCCTGCTACCTGGTCTGGCGCGACGGCAGCCCGAGGATCGGCGCCATCCGCCGCTTCTCCGACTGGGTGCTGACCGAGTGCGACCGCGCCGGGTTGCTGAAGGCGGCGTAGAAGGCGACCGCTGATCGGCGGCGGCGCCGACTGCGTGGAGACAGTCAAAGCCGCGGGCCGTCAGGTAACGGCCGCGCATGCGATCAGGGCGTCGCCGCCGGCACGTCGTAGCTGCCGCTGAAGTTGATCTGCATCGAGCTGAGGAACGGGATCGGCGCGTTGGTCTGGAACGACCAGGTGATGTGCTCCGACGACGCCGACCCGATGGTCGAGGACGAGGTGGCCAGGTTGATCGAGCCTACCGGCACGTCGGTCAGGTGCGAGGAGATCGCGGCCTGCACGTCGGCGGTCGTGGCGTTCGGATTGGAGATGTAGACCCGCGAGCCGAGTTCGACCGCATGGCGCACCTCGCTGCCAAGGTTCATCGCCCAGCCGAGGTACCAGATGCCCAGGATGAAGATGACCAGCACCGGCAGCACGAGGGCGAACTCCACGGCCGTGGCGCCACTCTGGTCGGCGAGCTGCATTTTCAGCCGCGCCGGGGTCATTGGGTGCGCACCACCTGCGAGGTGGTCATCGACTGGTTCGCCCACACGCCCGTGTAGGTGCCTGCGGCGGTGATGGTGGTGAATTTCTGGGGATAGCTCAGGTCGGCGCACTGACTGCTGCAGACGGCGGTTGCGCCGGCGCAGGTGCAGCCCTGCGCCACTGAAATTGACGCATCGGACGGCCGGTGCGGCCAGGTGCT
>DATNEH010000140.1:0-16481 GCA_035553015.1 Caulobacteraceae bacterium
GTCTCGACCATCTTCACCCAGTCGAACCAGTACCGGGTGATCCTCGAGGCCGACCCCAGCCAGATCAACTCGCCGCAGGGGCTCGCCGGCCTCTACCTCACCGCCCAGAACGGCGCGCCGACGCCGCTGGGCGCCATCGCGCAGGTCCGGACCCAGACCGCGCCGCTGCAGATCAACCACGTGGCGCAATTCCCGGCCGCCAACATCTCCTTCGACACCGCGCCCGGCGTCTCGCTGGGCGACGCGGTGAACGCGATCAGGCGCGCGGAAGCCGAGATCAAGGTGCCGGCGGTGGTCACCACCACCTTCCTGGGCGCGGCCAACGCCTACCAGGCGTCGCTCGGCAACGAGCTGTGGCTGATCCTGGCGGCCATCGTCACCGTCTACATCGTGCTGGGCGTGCTCTACGAGAGCTACATCCACCCGATCACCATCCTCTCCACCCTGCCCTCGGCCGGCGTCGGCGCGCTGCTCGCCTTGATGATCTCCGGCTCCGACCTCGGGGTGATCGGCATCATCGGCATCATCCTCCTCATCGGCATCGTGAAGAAGAACGCCATCATGATGATCGACTTCGCGCTCGACGCCGAGCGCGACGAGGGCAAGCCGCCGCTGGAGGCGATCCGCCAGGCCGCGCTGCTGCGCTTCAGGCCCATCATCATGACGACGCTCGCGGCGCTCTTCGCGGCGCTGCCGCTGATGCTGGGCGGGGGGATGGGCTCGGAGCTGCGCCGGCCGCTCGGCATCGCGATCTTCGGCGGCCTGATCGTCAGCCAGATGCTGACCCTCTTCACCACGCCGGTCATCTACCTCGGGTTCGACCGACTGGGACGGCGCTTCGGCTTCTCCGCCAACCTGCGCAAGGGCGAGTCCGATCCACGGCTCGATGAGAGCCAGCCCAATCCGGGCCCGGCGGAATGAACCTTTCGGCGCCCTTCGTCCGTCGGCCGATCGGCACCATCCTGCTGACCATCGGCGTCGCTCTGGCGGGCGTCGCCGCCTACTTCAACCTGCCGGTCTCGCCGCTGCCGCAGGTCGACTTCCCGACCATCTCGGTCTCGGCCCAGTTGCCAGGCGCCAGCCCCGAGACGATGGCGACCAGCGTCGCCACCCCGCTCGAGCGCCACCTGGGCCTGATTTCCGACGTCACCGAGATGACCTCGTCCAGCCGGGTCGGCGCCGCCAACATCACGCTGCAGTTCAACCTCGACCGCGACATCGACGGCGCGGCGCGCGACGTGCAGGTCGCCATCAACGCCGCCCGCGTCGACCTGCCGGCGACGCTGCGCACCAATCCCTCCTATCGCAAGGTCAACCCGGCCGATGCGCCGATCATGGTGCTGGCGCTGACCTCGGAGACCCGCACGCCCGGCCAGATCTACGACGCGGCCTCCAACGTCGTGCAGCAGCAGCTCAGCCAGGTGAAGGGGGTCGGCGACGTATCGGTCGGCGGCGCCTCGCTGCCGGCGGTGCGGGTGGAGCTGAACCCGCTGGCGCTCGCCCACTACGGCATCGGCCTGGAGGACGTGCGCGCCGCGCTGGCCTCGGCCAACGCCAACAGGCCGAAGGGCGTCATCGACGACGGCCAGTTGCGCCTGCAGGTCTACACCAACGACGCCGGCCCCAAGGCGGCCGACTACGCGCCGCTGCTGGTCGCCTACCGCAACGGCTCGGCCGTGCGCCTCTCTGACGTCGCCGACGTGACCGACGGGGTCGAGGACATCCACAACCTCGGGGTCTTCGTGCACAAGGTGAACGGCAAGCCGGTCACCTCGCCCGCGGTCATCGTGCAGGTCAGCCGCCAGCCCGGCGCCAACATCATCTCGACGGTCGACCGGGTGAAGGCGGTGCTGCCCGCGGTGATGGGCGCGCTGCCGCAGGACATCAAGATGGACGTTGCGGTCGACCGCACGACCACGATCCGCGCGTCGCTGACCGACGTCGAGCGCACCGTGGTGATCGCCACCCTGCTGGTGATCGGCGTGGTGGCGATCTTCCTGATGAACGGCCGCGCGGTGCTGATTCCCAGCGTCGCCGTCGCGGTCTCGCTGCTGGGCACGCTGGGCGTGATGCTGCTGCTGAACTTCTCGTTGGATAACCTCTCGCTGATGGCGCTGACCATCTCGACCGGCTTCGTGGTCGACGACGCCATCGTGGTGCTGGAGAACGTCACCCGCCACGTCGAGGCCGGCATGGACCGCTTCGAGGCGGCGCTGCGGGGCGCGCAGGAAGTCGGCTTCACCGTGCTGTCGATCAGCATCTCGCTGATCGCGGTGTTCCTGCCGATCCTGCTGATGGGCGGGCTCTACGGGCGCATCTTCCGCGAGTTCGCGATCACGCTCTCGGCCGCGGTGCTGATCTCGCTGGTTATCTCGCTGACCACCACGCCAATGATGGCGGCCTACCTGGTCGGCAGGCCGAAGCCCGCCCACGAGAAGGGCCGGCTGGCGCGGATCTCGGACCGCAGCTTCAACTTCATGCGGCGCATCTACGAGCGCGCGCTCGACGCGGCGCTCGACCACGGCCCGATCACGATCGTGGTGCTGATCGCCACCATCGCGCTCAACTTCTACCTCTACGGCATCATCCCGAAGGGCTTCTTCCCGGAAGAGGACACCGGTCAGATGATCGGCGGCTTGCAGGCCGACCAGTCCTCGTCGTTCCAGATCACCCAGCGGCGGCTGCGCCAGTTCGTGAACGTCATCGGCTCGGACCCGGACGTCTCGGACGTGGTGGCGTTCGTCGGCGGGCGCGGCGCGGCCAGCGCCTTCATGATCACCTCGCTGGCGCCTAAGGGCCAGCGCCACGGCAGCACCGACGACGTGATCAACCGGCTGCGGCCCCAGCTGGCGCGCGTGACCGGCGCCAATCTCTTCCTGTTCCCGGTGCAGGACCTGCGGATCGGCGGGCGGCAGTCGAACGCGACCTACCAGTACACGCTGGAAGCCGACAACATTGCCGATCTGCGCACTTGGGCGACCAAGCTCAGCGTCGCCATGCAGAACCAGTGGGAGCTCGAGGACGTCAACACCGACCAGCAGGATCACGGCCTGCAGAGCTTCGTCACCATCGATCCGGACAAGGCCGCGGGCCTCGGCCTGACCAACACCCAGATCGACAACACGCTCTACGACGCATTCGGCCAGCGCGACGTCTCGACCATCTACCAGGACGTCAACCAGTACCACGTGGTGATGGAGGTGGCGCCGCAGTACAGCCAGGACCCGACCGCCCTGCAGTACATCTACGTCTCGTCCGGCCGCGGCGCGCCGACACCGGCGGGCGCGGCCGCCGCCAACGGCCAGTCGGCGATCGGCGTCGCCATCCCCCCGGCCAACGCCACGCCGCTGACCACGGCGATGGCCAACGCCAGCGGCGGGCTGATCACCGCGCCGCCCGCCAACCAGACCCAGCTGACCCGCGCCTTCCAGGCCGGCGCCGGCGGCACGGGCGTGCTGGGCGGGGTGACGCTGCCCGGGCAGGCGACTTCCGCGGCCTTCGTCACCGGCCCCGGCGCGCCGCCGGCCCATGCCGCCTCGACCGGCGTCGCGGTCTCCAGCACCACCGAGTCGCTGGTGCCGCTCTCGGCCTTCTCGCAGTGGGCCTCCAGCTCGACCCCCACCTCGGTGAACCATCAGGACACCCAGCCGGCGACGACGATCTCGTTCAGCCTCGCCGAGGGCCAGTCGCTCAGCGACGCGACGCAGGCGATCCAGACGGCGGCCGCCTCGATCGGCATGCCGGCCACCGTCCACGGCCGCTATGCCGGCAACGCGCTGGCCTTCCAGCAATTGCTGGGCACCCTGCTGCCGCTGATCGCGGCGGCGATCGTGGCGATCTATCTGGTGCTGGGCATCCTCTACGAGAGCTACATCCACCCGCTGACGGTGCTCTCGACGCTGCCGTCGGCCGGGGTCGGGGCGTTCATCGCCCTCATCCTCTTCAAGATCGAGTTTTCGCTGATCGCCTTCATCGGGATCATCCTCCTGATCGGCATCGTGAAGAAGAACGCGATCATGATGATCGACTTCGCGCTCGACGCCGAGCGCGAGCACGGAATGGAGCCGCACGCGGCGATCCGCAGCGCCGCGCTGATCCGCTTCCGCCCGATCATGATGACCACCTTCGCCGCCATCCTGGGCGCCGTGCCGCTGGCGATCGGCTGGGGCGAGGGCGCGGAGCTGCGCCGTCCGCTCGGCGTCACCATTATTGGGGGGTTGCTGGTCAGCCAGGTGATCACGCTTTTGACCACCCCCGTCGTCTACCTCTATCTGGACCGCTTCCGGCGGCGGGGGGCGGTCGCCAGACCGGGCCCGCAGGGCCCGGCGGCGCATCCGGTCCCCGCCGAATAAGAGTTCGCAGATGCCGAAACATCCGACCCGCCTCCTTCCGATGCTGCTCGCCACCGCCGCGCTCTGCGCCTGCGAGGTCGGGCCGAACTACCAGCGCCCCGCCGCGCCGACGCCACAGGCGTTCAAGGAGGTGCAGGGCTGGACGCCGGCCAATCCGCAGGCCGACGCCGCCACCCGCGCCGACTGGTGGACCATCTTCGACGACCCGGTGCTGAACGGCCTGGAAGAGAAAGTCGCCACCAACAACTTCTCGCTGGCCGCCGACCTGGCCGCGTACGAGCAGGCCCGCGCGCTGGTCGGCGAGCAGCGCGCGGCCCTCTTCCCGACCGTCAACGGGACCGCAACGGCCCAGGTGTCGCAGCAGGCGGCGAACGGCGGCTCGCTCTCGGCGGGCGGGACGGTGATCCCCGGCGGCCGCGGCGTCGTGCAGAACTACTCCCTGCAGCTCGGCGGCACCTGGGAGCCGGATCTCTGGGGCCGCGTCCGCCGCTCGATCGAGAACGCCAGGGGCACGGCGCAGGCCACCTACGCCGACCTGATCAACGCCAAGCTCTCGGCCCAGCTGGAGCTGGCCGCCGACTACATCAGCCTGCGCGCGCTCGACGAGCAGAAGCGTTTCGACGACGACACCGTGAAGGCCTACGCCGAGAGCCTGAAGGTCACGCAGAACAAGTACGACGCCGGGGTCGCCGCGCTCAGTGACGTCGACACCGCCGCCACGCTGCTGCACAACGTGCGCGCCGCCGACACCGCCCTGGGCCAGCAGCGCGCCCAGATGGAGCACGCCATCGCGGTGCTGATCGGCGTGCCGCCGTCGGAGTTCTCGATCGCGCCGGGGCCGTGGAATCTGAAGCCGCTCGACGTGCCGCCGGGCGTGCCGTCGACGCTGCTGGAGCGCCGGCCGGATGTCGCCGGCGCCGAGCGCCGCGCCGCGGCGGCCAGCGCCGAGATCGGCGTCGCCACCGCCGGCTACTTCCCGAACGTGACGCTGACTGGCACCGGCGGCACCGAGGCGCTGAAGATCGCCTCGCTGTTCAGCCCGCAGAGCTTCTTCTGGAACCTCGGCCTGAACGCCGCCCAGACGCTGTTCAACGGCGGCCTCACCCACGCCCAGGTGCAGGCGGCGCGGTCAGGCTACGACCAGGCCGTGGCGACCTATCGCCAGACCGTGCTGACCGCGTTCCAGCAGGTGGAGGACAACCTCGCCGCCCAGCGGGTGCTGGCCGCTGAGCAGCCCGACCTGCAGGCCTCGGTGACGCACTCCGACCAGGCCGCACGCATCCTGACCAACCAGTACAACGCTGGCACCATCGACTACACGGCCGTCGTGGTGGCCGAGATCGCCGCCTACAACGCCCACAATGCCGAGCTGCAGCTGGAAGCCAGCCGCCTGACCACCACCGTCGACCTGATCGTGGCGTTGGGCGGCGGCTGGAACGAAGCGCAGCTGGGGGACAAAGGGCATCCGAACACGCCCATCTTCCCGTAGCGGCGGTCGACGGGCTGTCGGAATTCCGGCGGCTTGCCTGGTCGCGCCAGGCCGTTTGCGGGTTGGCCGGCGCGCTCGCGCGCCCTTGGCGAGCTTTGCTGCCTTTGCGCCCTTCATATGACCTGGGAGGCGCCGCCACCGCTTCCTGGCTGGCGCGGCCGGATGGCAGAAATCCTGGCTTGGCCGTGGCTGCTGCGCGGGGGTAGGAAAGTGGCTTGACCATGACGGACGATCAACGCCCGCGCCCCTCAACGTGTGGCCCCGAACGTGGGCCCTGAACCATACGCCCCTGAACAGACGCCCTGGGAGGCATTGTCGATGAAGCTTTCAATTGTACGTAGCGTGGAGCTTGCACGAAGCGTGGCCCTGGGCGCCGTGGTGGCGCTGGCGGTGGCGGGCGCGGCAGGCTCGCAGCAGATGCCGACGCCGCAGCACGACTACAAGGCCGCGCCGGCCGGCAAGTATGCGATCGATCCCAAGCACACCGGCCTCGTCGCGCGCGTCCCGCACCTGGGCTTCTCCTACTCGATCTTCCGCTTCCAGACGGTGGCCGGGAACCTGGCCTGGGATCCGGCCAACCCGGCCGCGAACAAGCTGGACGTGACGGTCGACCCGAAGTCGATCGCGACCGCGCCGGTCGAGGGCTTCAGCCAGGAGATCTCCGACAAGTTCCTGAAGGCCGCGCAGTTCCCGACCGCCACCTTCGTCTCCACCGCCTTCCATCCGTCGAGCGCCACGCACGGCACGGTCGAGGGCGACCTGACGGTGGCCGGCGTCACCAAGCACGTGATGTTCGACGTCGACCTGGTGGGCGCCGGCAAGGGCTTCCGCGGCCCGGTGATCGGCGTTACCGCCCGCACCCACCTCGATCCCAAGGCCTACGGCCTGCCGGCCTTCATGGACCCGATCGAGCTGACCATCGACACCGAATTCGACGGCCAGGGCTGAGGCTATCCCTCCCCATCATGGGGAGGGACGGGGCTCAGGTGGCCGTCAGGCCGCGGCCATGGCGGCTTCGGCCACCCGGGGCCAGGTGGTGGCGGCGAAGCTGGGGCGGACGCGCAGCCGCTCGAGCCAGGCCTCGATCGGCGTGCCCTTCACCATCTGCACGCCTTCCTCGCAGTCGGTCAGCATGTCGACCTGCGCACCGGCATGGATGTCGGCCAAGCTGAACGCGTCGCCCGCCAGGTAGGGGCTCTTCGCCAGGAAGCCGGCCAGCGCCTCGGTCGCATGGCGCGTCGCCGGGATCGCCGCGACCGCGGCTTCGTCGTTGCTCGGGAAGCCGAGCTTCGGGGCCACGACCCGGTTGAAGACCAGGGTCTTCGCGCCGTTGTCGGCGAAGAAGTACCAGTCGATGATCCCCATCACCTGGTTCATGCGGGCCTCGGCCTTGGGGTCCTTCGGCGTGAGCGCCCTTGGCGTCCCGTACACAGCGTCGATGTAACGTTCGACCGCCTGGGTCTCGTAGAGCCAGAAGCCGTCGTCCTCGACCGTCGGGATGCGGCCGAACGGGTGGTGCGCCAGGTAAGCGGGCTGCTTGTGGGCGCCGGGCGTCACCGGCGCTAGCCTGTACGGCGCATTCTTCTCGTGGCAGGCGATCAGCACCGCACGGCCGTAGGGGCTGCCCGGGATCGTATGAACGGTAAGCATGGTCTTCCTCCTTCGAGCGTGATCAGGATGCTTGTTCGGCGATCTCGGCGAAGAGCCGCAGCAGCAGGCCCCAGCCGCCGTCCGAGTCGAACTGCGCGCGGGCGCCCTCGGCCCCTTCGCCCATCCGCTCCAGGTGGCGATGCTCGAGCTCGACGCGCGTCGCGCCGCCGACCTCGGACGTGAAGGTGACCTCGACCTCGGTGAGCAGGTCCGGGTCGTACTTCCAGTCGACGCCGATGCGCCAGGCCAGCAGCAGGCGGCGCGGCGGCTCCCAGGCCAGCACGTCGCCCCACTCGGCCTCGGTCCCGTTCTCCAGCTTGCCGTACCAGCGCCCGCCCACCTTGGACTCGATGACCGCCTGCTTGAGCGGCGACTCGCCGATCGAGTGGGAGCGCGGCCACCAGGCGTCGAAGCGCTCGGTGAACACGCGGAAGGCTTGCTCCGGGCTCGCCTTGACGCTGACCGACTTCTTCACCGGGGCCGGCCTGATCGCCAGGCTTCCAGAACCGCTTGTCATTGGTCCTCATCCTTCCCATTCGCCGGATCGGCCTCGCGCTCGATCTCGGCCTTCAGCGCGAGGAGCGCGCCGTCCCAGAATTGGTCGAGCCAGGCGCGCATTGCGCCCAGCCCCTTCGGGTCGATGGCGTAGATCCGCCGCGTCCCATCCTGGCGGTCGCTCACCAGCCCCGCCTCCTTCAGCACCTTCAGATGCTGCGAGACCGCCGGCCGGCTGACCGGCATCCCCGCGGCGATCTCGCCCACCGCCATCGGCCGCGCCGACAGCCGTTCCAGCACCTGGCGGCGGGTGGGGTCGGCGATCGCGGCGAAGGCGGCATTACTGTAAGCCATAACTTACCGTAAGCTAGCACTTACATATCTGTCAAGCGCGCCGCCGCACACGCCGCGTCCCTCGCCGCCCCGGGCCGGCTGTGGTAGCGCTTGAGCAGGAATCGGCCGCCGGTGCGGCCGCGTTTGGGGGGTCTTGCGAATGCGTGTTTCGAAGCCGGCCGCGTGCGCGGCGGTGGGGTTGGGATTGGGGCTGATGCTGCTGGCCGGCTGCGGCAAGAGCGGCGGCGCAGCCAACACGGCGGCCGGCGGAGCGGCGAACACCGCGACGGCGGGCGCACCTGGCGCCGCCGCGCCGGCCAGCGGGCCGGACGTGGCGATCCAGGCGGCTGACATGCCGCGGCTGAAGGCGGGCTACTGGGAGTCGACCACCACGACCAATGGCGCCGAAGCGGAGGTCCACAAGATCTGCGAGAGCGGCAAGCCGCTGTCAGCCCCGCCGTCGATGGGCAAGGGATGCGCGGCCCTCACCTTCAAGCGCACCTTCCTGGGCGGCTTCGTGATCGACGCCAACTGCGCCGACGGCCCGGTCGCCATGAAGATGCATATGACGGCCAGCGGCGACTTCAACTCGACCTACACGACCGACAGCCAGGTCTCGATGACGATGCAGGGCAAGCCGGCCACCAACTTCACCACGCACACGGTGGCGCGCTGGCTCGGCCCCTGCCCCGCCGGCGCGACGCCGGACGACTAAGCGGGGCCGGCCTACACCACGCCGCGCGCCGCCTCCGGGTGGCGCGCGAGCCAGTGGACCGCGTAGCTGCAGATCGGCACGAGCGTCGCGCCCTCGGCGCGCGCGGCCTCGACCAGGCCTTCCATGAAGCGCCCGGACGCGCCGGAGCCGCGCAAGGCCGGCGGCGCCTCGACGTGGTCGATGTAAAGACGCGAGCCGTCGCGCCGATAGTCCGCGAAGACGATCTGGCCGGCCTCGACCATCTCGAACCTGTTCCGCTGCCGGTTGTCTCTGACTTCAGACATGAAACCTCTTCCGCCTCGCACGGGGCGCTGATCGCGACTATCCTCGCTGCAGAGATATAGCTTCGAGGAGCCCGCCGCCATGCGTGCAGCCGTTCCGTTTCTGGCGCTCGCCGCGATTTGCGCGCTGGCCGCCTGCAACCGGACGCATCCCGCGGCGAAGATCGCCATCCCGACCGCCGACCAGGCGGCGCCGGCCGGGCCGCAGGTGGCCGGCGGGCTCTGGCGCCAGCGCGTGAGCGGCGGCCATGGCGGCGTCAGCGTCACCCGCTACTGCCTCGACGCCGGCGCCGCCAGGGCGCTGGCCTCGTTCAACCAGCAGCTCAGCGGCCATTGCTCCGAGCGCCAGATGGCGCTCTCCAGCGACGGCGCCTGGCATTTCAAGACCGCCTGCGACGCCGGGGGCACGGGCCAAGTGCTCACCGAAGGGACGATGCGCGGCGACTTCGCCAGCCACTATGTGGTCGAGGCCGCCCAGCAGAGCCCGGGCGGCGCCGCGCACGTCACCGCCGACATCAGGCGCCTGGGCCATTGTCCGAGCGGCATGAAGCCCGGCGACATTATCCTGCCCGGCGGCGCGCGCAGCCGGCTCAGTGACCTGCCAGCGAACGCTTGAACGCCGGCCCTCGTCATTTCCGAAACAGCCATTTTGGAGCAGTCATAGATGAAGAAGGTCATCTTGCTCGGCGCGGGCGTGCTGACGCTCGGCCTGGGCGCTTGCGACAAGCTGCCGTTCTTCAAGGTGAGCTCGCCGCAGCGCAAGGCGGGCCTCTGGGAGCAGACGGTGCAGAGCGACCGCTCGCCGACGCCGATGGTGAGCCACTGGTGCTTCGACGCGGCCTCGGACCGGCGCACGCCGGTGCTGCCGAAGGGTCCGCGCCGCGCCGGCGCCTGCTCGAAGTTCCAGGTCAGCAAGAGCGGCGACAGCTATGTGGTCGACTCGGTCTGCGGCTTCGGCGGCCCAAGCGGTCCCAGCCTCACCAGCCACGCGGTGATCAGCGGCGACTTCACGACCAGGTACACGATCGCCAGCACCGTGACCGTCGCCAACGCGTCTGACCCGTCGCGCAACGGCGAGCACAAGACGACGGTGACGGCCGTCTACAAGGGCGCCTGCCCGCCCGAGATCGGCGCCGGCCAAGTGCAGCTGCCCAATGGCGACGTGGTCGACATGGCCTCCCTGCGCGGCTTCGGCCGCGGTGGCGGTGGCGGTGGCGGCGGCGGCCCGGGCGGAGGTGGTGGCCCAGGCGGCGGCAACGCCACTGGCGGCGGCGCTCCACCTGCTGGCGGTGGCAACGCCACTGGCGGCGGCGCTCCGCCGGCTGGCGGCGGCCAGTAGCCGCCGCTCGCGCCCAGGCGCAGCGCTAAGCCGGGCTCAGACCCGCTCGACCGCCATGGCGACGGCCTCGCCGCCGCCGATGCAGAGCGAGGCGAGCCCGCGCTTCTCGCCGCGCGCCTCCAGCGCCGAAAGCAGCGTCGCCAGGATGCGCGCGCCCGACGCCCCGATCGGGTGGCCGAGCGCGCAGGCGCCGCCGTTGACGTTGGTCTTATCGTGCTCGAGACCCAACTCGCGCATGGCGATCATCGCCACCACCGCGAAGGCTTCGTTGACCTCGAACAGATCGACGTCGCCGACGCTCCAGCCGGCCCGCTGCAGCGCCTTCTGCATGGCGGGGACCGGCGCGGTGGTGAACTTGCCGGGCTCGTGGGCATGCGCGCCGTGGCCGGCGATGCGAGCGATCGGGGTCAGGCCCAGCGCCTCGGCCGTCGAGGCGCGCATCAAAACGAGCGCCGCCGCGCCGTCGGAGATCGAGGAGGCGTTGGCGGCGGTGATCGCGCCGTCCTTGGCGAAGGCAGGCTTCAGCGAGGGGATGCGCGACGGATCGCCCTTCAGCGGCTGCTCGTCGTCGCTGATCGTAGAGACGCCGCCGCGCCCGGCGATCTCCACCGGCACAATCTCGCGCTTGAACGCGCCGCTCTCCACCGCGCGCTTGGCGCGGGCGAGGCTCTCGATCGCGTAGGCGTCCATCTCGGCGCGGCCGATCTGGTAGGCGGCCGCGGTCTCCTCAGCGAAGGCGCCCATCAGCTTGCCGGGATCGTAGGCGTCCTCGAGGCCGTCGAGATACATCGAGTCCATCACCCGATCGTGGCCGATCCGCGCGCCGCCGCGATGCTTGGCCAAGAGGTACGGCGCGTTGGTCATGCTCTCCATGCCGCCGGCGATGACGATCTTCGCCGAGCCGGCGGCCAAGAGGTCGTGGCCGAGGATCGCCGCCTGCATGCCCGAGCCGCACATCTTGTTGACGGTGGTGGCTTCCACCGAGAGCGGCAGGCCGGCCTTCAGCGCCGCCTGGCGCGCGGGCGCCTGGCCGAGGCCCGCCGGCAGCACGCAGCCCATCAGGATCTGCTCGACCGCCTCGGGCGCGACCGCGGCCCGCTCTACCGCCGCCTTCACCGCCACCGCGCCGAGTTCGGTCGCCGAGGCGCCGGCCAGCGCGCCCTGGAAGCCGCCCATCGGCGTGCGGGCGTAGGAGACAATGACGATCGGGTCGGCGGACATTGGCGGGCTCCGGTGCTTGCGGTTGCGGACCTGCATGTGCGGCGAGCGCCGACGCCGCGCAAGCCCCGCGCAAAACCGTGAACGCGTTTCAAGTCTCGAAACGCAACGCTTGCCATCGGTCGTCCTAGGTCGCACCTTCGATCCAGGGAAGGACGGTGACGGATGCATGGGAAGGACAGCGGACTATTCCAATGAGCGCTGCCCGGTCGCGGCGGCGCTGCAGGTGGTCGGCGATCCCTGGACACTGTTGATCCTGCGCGACGCCTTCTTCGGCGTGCGCCGGTTCGACGAGTGGCAGTCACGGCTCGGCGTGGCGCGCAATGTGCTGGCCGCGCGGCTGAAGAGCCTGGTCGAGCAGGGGATCCTGGAGACCCGGCTCTACAGCGAGCATCCGCCGCGCAAGGACTATGTGCTCACCCAGAAGGGCCGCGACCTCGCGCCGGTGATCGTGGCGCTGAAAACCTGGGGCGACGCCCACGTCTACGGCGAGGGCCGCCAGCCGCTCGACCTGATCCACAACTGCGGGGCGCCGCTGAAGGCCAGGCTGGTGTGCGAGGCGTGCGGCGAGCCGGTGCATGGCCGCCTGGAGCCGCGGCGGCGCAACTCGATCAGTGTCGGCGAGGCGCTGGCGACCACGCCGGAAAGAAAGCGCTGAGAAATCCCGACCGGCGCCGAACTATCCCGGCGGGAGGAAACTACCCTGAGTTTTGGGCGCCCTTAACGATTGACCCGTAGCGTTCGGGGCCATGCGTCAGTCAGCCAATGCTTCCAAGGACCGTCGCGCAACAGCGCGCATCCCGACTTCGCTGCGCGGCAAGGTGTTCCCCGGCGCAGTCGACTGCCAGATCACCGACTTCACCAAGTTCGGCGCGCGATTGCGTTTCAAGGCGGGCCTTCCCGACGGTGACGAGGTGATCCTGGTGGTCTGGTCGAGCGGCGTAGCCTTCGAGGCGACCGTGCGCTGGCGGCATGAGGATGAGGTCGGTGTGTCATTCGCGTCGAGCCGCGACCTGCGCCGCCCCGCCCCGCCGCACCTGGCCGAGGCGCAGGCGCTCTGGATGAAGCGCCGGCCCCGCGTCGGCCGCCGCGCGCTGATCGCCAGCCCGGTGATCCTGCAGGACCGCAACCGCCCGCCCCGCCGCATCGCCTCGCCGAAGTAGGCGGCGCTCATCGAGGCGCGTGAAGGCCACTTAGCAGCGGCTGTTGCGTCCGATCAGGTTGCCGGTCAGCGCGCCGGCGCCGGCGCCCAGCATCGCGAAGGCCGGATTCCCGTGAGAGGCCGCGGCGCCGATAATCCCACCGCCGATGCCGCCCGCCACCGCGCCGATCGCGCCTGAGCGATGCCGATGGTAGGCGCAGGCCGCGTAGTAGTGCGTCGGGTAGTAGCGGTGATAGTGGCGGTAGTAGTGATGATGGTAGTAGGGGTGGGCGTAGTAGTGCGGCGGCGGTGGCGGCGCCGCGTAGTAGTAGCTCGGCGCTCCGTAGTAGCCGTAGTAGGGCTGGGCGCCGGCGGTTCCGAAGCTGCAGATCGCTGCAAGGCCAGCCGCCAGACCCGCGAAGCGCGCCAGCAAGCGCATGCCGAGTTTCCTTTCGCCACACCAATCGCCGTTATTTTCCGCGCCCAATATGGCGGGTTTATGCCTCAGGTATCCGCTTGGGATTCCTCAGGAATTCGCCACCCTGCCTATTCGCGCCAGTACGCGTCGATCCAGGGCGTAGGGCGGAAGGTCTGGAACAGCGCCGGGCGGCCGACCAGCGCCTCGGGCGGCTTCGGCTCGCCGTGGAAGACCAGCACGCGACAATCGTCCGGCCGCCGCGGCGTCGCCCACACCCGCACCGGCCAGGGCGCGAGGCAGCTGACCCGGAAGCTCTGGCACCACGCCTTCGGCCAGAACGTCAGCTCGCCGCGCGCCTCGAGGTACTCGGAGATGAACTCCTGCTCGTTGCGGATGCGCTGCACGATGGCGTCCGCGTCGGCGCAGAACGCCTCGAAGAGGGCGCGCCGCTCTGCCAGCCGGTAGCGGAACACCGACGAATTCCCGACGACGCGGCGGTGATGGTACCAGTCGCGGATCATCGGGAACGCGCCCGGATGCTCGAACAGCGGGTCGAGCGCGCCCATCACCACGATGTCGACGTCGAGGTAGAGCACGCTCTCGCCGAGCAGACCGTCCAACTGGGGCGAGAAGGCTGCGAGCTTGGTCCAGCCGCGCTCCTTCGGCTGCGGGATCGGCGGCAGCTCAGGGATCGGCGCGCAGGTCACCTCCCGGCGGACCCCCGCCGCATCGTCGGTCAGGCAGACGAAGCGGAACGGCCGCGCGAGGTTGCGCGCCACCATGCCGTAGAGGCGGTTCACATACTCCGCGCCGTACTTGGCGCCCCACTTCATGCAGAGCACGGTGGAAGGGTCGCCCCGGCCTTGGCCGACGCTCAACTGCTGGCCACCTCGGCCTTGAACTGCGCCACGCACTCGTCGGCGATCGCCTTCAGCTGCGACTTCAGCGTCGCGCCGCCGTTGCCGGTTAGGTCGTCGTAAGTGAACCGCTCGTTGGCCGTGTCGGCCTTGTGGCTGCACGTGCCCCTGGCCAGCACCTTCCTGGAGGCGACGTCGACCAGCTCCAGCTTGGCGTTGTAGGTCAGGTGATAGTGGCTCCAGTCGAGGGGGTAATAAGTAAAGCCCCAGCCGCTGGTCGACACCTTCACCAGGTAGCGCGCCGACCCTGCCGATGCGCCGTCCCATTCGGCGGGCGTGTCGGCCGCTGCCCCGCCGTGCGCTGCTGCGTAGTCGGCGGCGACCGCGTGGGCGATCGCCGGCGCCGGGTCGTCGATCGCGTCGCTGCTGACCAGCTTGTCGCCGGCCTGCATCTCCGCGTTGATGGCGATCGCCGCGCCCGCGAAGCTGAGCGCGCCTGCCATCGCGTCCTTCGAGGCGGTGTCGGCCAGGAACGACGGGTGGCGGGCCGGCGCGGCGTAGGCCACGGGGCCGCCAGCGCCAGCGGCGGCCGCCTGCACGGACGGCGCTGCAGCCGGCGGCGGCGCGGCGTAGGCCGTCGCGGGCGGCGGCGCTTCGGCGGGCGGCGGAGCGGCCCCGACCGGTGGCTGCGGCGGCGGCGCGTAGGCCTGCGGCGGCGGCGCATAGGCCGGGGCCGGCGGCGCCTCGGCCTGGGGCGGCGGCTGATACGCCGGTGGCGGCGGCGGCGCGTAGGCCGGCTGCGGGCGGGGCGCATAGGCGGCCGGCGGCACGTCGGGTCGATCTGGCGGCGGCGGCTGGTCGTTGCGCGGCGCATCCGGCGCGGTGGCGATCGGTCCGTCGTCGGCCGATTGCGCAAGTCCGGCGGCCGGCCCCAGCAGAAGCGCCGCGCCCGCCACGATCGTCGTCAGCTTCGCGCGCATGACGCCCTCCACGCCAACTCAAGCGCCCGAGGGTTATCGTCTTCGCGCGATCAGGACAATGCGCCGCCCGAACTCGCCTGGGCGCGGGCCTCCCGACGCACGGCTGCGGCGATGAAGCCGCCGCCGAGCACGCGGGTGGGCCGGAGCGCATCGTAGACCACGCAGGCCTGCCCCGGCGCGACGCCCTCCTCGGCCATATCGAAGGCGACGCCAGCGGTTTCGCCGAACATCGCCAGGCGCGCGGCGACCGGCTCCCGCGTCGAACGGACGCGGGCCAGCACCGGCGCGCCGGCGGCCGCGGCGGCTTCCAGGCTCGGCGCATCGCCCAGCCAGTTGGTCTCCTTCAGCGTCAGCGACGCGGTCAGCAGCGCCTCGCGCGGTCCGACGATCACCTCGCGCCGGTCGGCGTCGATCCGCACGACGAACAACGGCTCGCCGACGGCGACGTTCAGCCCGCGCCGCTGGCCCACCGTGTAGCGGGTGACGCCCTCGTGGCGGCCGAGCACGCGACCGTCGAGGTGCACGATGTCGCCGGCCAGCGCGCCGTGCGGGCGCAGGCGGTCGACGATCGTCGTGTAGCGGCCTTCCGGCACGAAGCAGATGTCCTGGCTGTCGGGCTTGTCGGCGACCTGAAGCCCTAGCTCGGCCGCCACGCGCCGCACCGCCGGCTTCTCCAGCCCGCCGAGCGGAAAGCGCAGGTACTTCAGCTGCTCGGCCGTGGTGGCGAACAGGAAGTAGCTCTGGTCGCGCGCCGGATCGACGGCGCGATGCAGCTGCGGCCCGGCTGGCGCTTCGACGCGGCGCACATAGTGGCCGGTGGCCAGCGCCTCGGCGCCGAGTTCGCGCGCCACCTCGACCAAATCGCGGAACTTCACCGTCTGATTGCAACGGATGCACGGCACCGGCGTCTCGCCGCGCAGGTAGGCGTCGGCGAAGTCCTCCATCACGGCGTCGCGGAAGCGGCTCTCGTAGTCGAGCACGTAGTGCGGGATGCCCAGCGCCTGCGCGGCGGCGCGCGCGTCGTGGATGTCCTGGCCGGCGCAACAGGCGCCCTTGCGCTGCACGGCCGCGCCATGGTCGTAGAGCTGCAGGGTAACGCCCACCACGTCGTAGCCGGCCCGCGCCAGCAGCGCAGCGGTCACGGTGGAGTCCACGCCGCCCGACATGGCCGCCAGCACGCGCGCGCCAGCCGGCAGCCCCACCGCCTCGCGGG
>DATNEH010000141.1:0-11503 GCA_035553015.1 Caulobacteraceae bacterium
CGCCTTGCCGCTCGACCTCACCGTCTATTTCTCAGGCCGCCGGCGCAGCGAGGCGCTGGGTCCCGGCGCCCGGCTCGCCCAGCTGCCGCCGGTGTTCTCCACGGCGCAGCTGAAGTTCCTGCCGTACGTGCCGGATCACACGGACCTCGCGCCCTACCACCCGCAACTGGCCCGCGAGCTTGCCGGCTACGACGTGATCCACACCACCGACGCCTTCTTCGCCTTTGCCAAGACCGCCGAGAGCGTCGCCCGCCGGCGCGGGATTCCGCTGACCACGTCGTTCCACACCGACACGCCGTCCTACACGCGCATCTTCACCCGCCAGACCATCGAGGCGCGGTTCGGCTCCGGCTGGCCGGCCAGGAAGCTGATCGAGGACTGGCAGCTGCCCGAGCGCCAGGGCCGGCGCATGGACGAGCGGCTGCTGCAGCACGTGCGCCGCTGCGCGTTCGTCGCGGCGACCACCGCCGAGCAGCACGACCTCGCCGCCTCGATCCTGGGCGGCTCGCGGGTGGGTCACCTGCGCCTCGGCATCGACAAGGAGATGTTCGGTCCGCACCGCGCCGACCGCGCGGCCATCGAGGCCGAGCTCGGCCTGCCGTCCGGCGAGATCCTGGTGCTGTTCGTCGGCCGCCTCGACGTCGGCAAGAACATCCACACGCTGGTCGACGCCATCGCCGCGCTGCGCGCCGAGGGCCTGCCGCTGCGGCTGATCACCGCCGGCGTCGGCCCGGCCGAGGCCGAGATCCGCGCCAGGCTCGGCGCGGCGGCCACCGTGCCCGGCTTCATCGCGCCCGATCAGCTGGCCCGGCTCTACGCCAGCGTCGACCTGGTGGCGCTGGTCTCCGAAGTGGAGATCCGCTCGATGGTCGGCGTCGAGGCGATGGCCTCCGGCTCGCCGGTGCTGGTCTCCAAGAAGAGCGGCGTCGCCGAGCTGTTCGACCACACCCCGGCCATGCGCGTGGTGGAAGGCGGCGCGGCCGCCTGGGCCACCGCGCTGCGCGACGTGGCGGCCTGCCGCCGGACGCTGAAGCAGATGCGCAGGGCGGCGCTGGATTACGCCCACCGCTCGCTGGCCGGCTGGGCCGAGGTGCTGGAAGAGGACCTGTTCCAGATCTGGCGCGAGGCGGCGCATGGCGCCGAGGCCCTGGAGCTGATCGCGTAAGCCGCGAGCCATCGCCTGTGACGACGAAGTTCGGTTCATCGATCCTGATCCTGGTCCCGCACCCCGACGACGAAGTGGTGGGGTTCGCCGCCGCGATCGGCCGCGCACGGGCGACCGGGGCCAGGGTGTCGCTGATCTTCCTGACCCACGGCTGCGTGGACCGTCAGAGCATGTGGCCGTGGGCCCGCGGCCGCTACGAGGCCGCCGTGGCGCGCCGCCGCGCCGAAGCCGAGCGTGTCACCGCCGCGCTGGGCGTGACGGTCGCCGGCTGGTCGCAGCGGCCGGCGCGCCACCTGTGGCGCGAGCTCGCGGCGGCCGAGGCCGAGGTGCGCCAGGCGCTCGCCGAGACGGGCGCCGACCAGGTCTGGGCGCCGGCCTTCGAGGGCGGCAATCCCGACCACGACGGCGCCAACGCCATCGCCAGCCGCCTCGCGGCGGGCGGCGCTCAGGTGCTGGAGTTCGCCGAGTACAATTTCGGCGGCGGCCGCGCCGGCCTGAACTGCTTCCCCCACCCCACCGGCGCCGAGCAGGCGATCGAGCTGACGGACGCCGAGCAGGCGGCCAAGCGCGCCGCCCTGCGGCTCTACGCCTCCGAGCAGGGCAACCTCGGCTACGTGGCGATCGAGCGCGAGGTGTTCCGGCCGCTGGCCCCCTACGACTACGGACGTCCGCCGCACGCGGGAAAGCTCTGGTGGGCGCGCTTCCAGTGGGCGCCGTTTCGCCATCCGATGGTGGATTTCACCCCGTCCGGCGAGGTCTACGCGGCGATCGCGGCCTACCTCGCCGGCCCCAAGCCAGCATCGTCCGCCGGCGCGACGCGGGCGGATTGATCGAACAAACGTGGCCATGGCCCCCAAGCCGCCACACGCGTTAACACGCGATTAACCACGACCGCCGACCCTCTGAGTCGTCTTCCTCGAAGACACCCCACCATCACCACTTGCAACGGCCCGGCGGCTTCGCCGGGCCGCTTTTTCTTTGGGCGCGCGCCTACGCGCCGAGGGGAAATGGCCACGGCGATCCTTGAACGGATGGCCCGCGACGCACCGCCGCTTGCGCCGCCGGAACCGCCAGAGTATGAGGCAGCCCCTCCGATCGATGGCCTAATCCTCGGTAGCTCAGTTGGTAGAGCAGTCGGCTGTTAACCGACGGGTCGCAGGTTCGAGTCCTGCCCGGGGAGCCATCGCCCACCACGCTCGATAGACCTCCGCTTCAGCGCCCGCCGTGCGTGTCACGAGCAGGAGTGGAACGCGCCCTGCTTGGTCAAGCAGACCTCGATCCCTGCGACCAGCCCTTTGGCGACGGTCACGCGGACGCCGTCGGCGGGCAGGCCGGGGTTGGCGGCGAGAAACGCCTGCTTGACGCGCCTCGCGTCTTTCGAGCGCAGCGTGCGCGGCGACTGGTAGGCCGACGGGATGGTCACCGCCTTCACGTCGGCCGCCGACAGCGCGAAATAGCCGGCCGGCGCGAGGCCGGAGCACGTGCCGTGCTTTGGCCACTCGTGATCGATCATCGAGGGGTCCGGATAGACGCTGGCGAACTGGGCGCGGTCCTGCGCCGTCAGCGCCACGTCGCTGCACGAGCTTGGATAGCCGCCGCCATTGAGCTGCGGCCACAGGCCGTGCAGCGCAAAGCCCAGGCGCTTCGAGCATTCCACGTCGCCGGGCCGGTGCGCGCAGAAGGCCGGGACCCAGGTCAGCGTCATCACGTAGTAGTCGAAGGCGCCAGGCGGCCGTGGCCCGACGTCGCCCGCCGCCGCAGCTGCTTGCGGCCGGGCAAGCATCGCCACGACGAGAAACAACGGGATCAGCAGCCGCCGCATCGAAACGCCCGCCATCAGATTCGGCCTGAGCGAGCTTGGCCATAGCCCTCGCCAAGGCACAACCGCAAAGCGTGCAACGGCACATTGCGATCGGCATCGATCGTTCCTTCACAGATGGGCTTTTGGACGGGAGACGGCGATGGGCGCGGCCGAGCCCGGACCAGGCTTGTCGATCGACGTCTACGCCGAGCCGTAGCCAGCCCAGCCTAGCCGGCCGCGCCCGCACAGCGCCGCTTGCTTGTCAGGCCCGCGGCGGCGTGGGAGGACCTGAGGCATGAACGCTACCCGGGCGCGACCATCAGCGCTGACGGCCGCCGACTATCATTCGGCGGCGAGCTTCGAGCGCGAGCTGGCCGAGCGGCTGGCGACGGCCTGGATCCCGGTCTGCCGCTCGGACGAGCTGGCGGGCGCAGGCGCGCAGCGGGCGGCGCTGGTGGCCGCGCAGCCGGTGCTGGTGACGCGCGACGGCGAGGGCCAGGTCCACGCGCTCTCCAACGTCTGCCGACACCGCGGCATGACGCTGGTCGAGGGTGAGGCGCGCGGCGAGGCGATCCGCTGCCCCTATCACCTCTGGGCCTATCGCCTGGATGGCCGGCTGGCGGCCGCGCCATTCATGGACGCGGCGGACCTGACGGCCTGCGACCTGCCGCGCTACCACGCCGCCGAGTGGGGCGGCTGGGTGTTCGCGAGCCTGGCGGAAGGACCGCCGCCGCTGGCGGACGCGCTGGCGCCGCTGCCGTCGGCGCTCGACCTGCAGCATCTGGCAGGCCTGAAGATCGGCTACCGCCTCGTCTTCGAGCACGCCTGGAACTGGAAGGTGATGGTCGAGAACTTCGGCGAGTCCTACCACCACATCGGGACCCACCAGCAAACGCTGCAGCCGATCTGGCCGGGCGGCCGCACCGACGCTTCCGAAAGCGGCGCGACCTGGATCTACCTGCGCCACCCGCACCACCCGGAGATCGGCACGCTGAGCGTCTACGTGGTCTTCCCGCTCTTCCTGCTGGCGCTGACCCCGGCCGACGGCGCCGCGACCTGGTACCGGCTGACGCCGCTCGGGCCCGAGCGGATCGCGCTGGAGATCGTCGGCCTTTTCCCGCCCGAGGCGGCGGCCGACGCCGAGCACGTGGCGCGCGCCCAGGCGACGCTGCTGGCCGTGCACCAGGAGGACATGGTGGCCTGCGAGCGCGTGCAGGCGGGGCTGCGATCGCCCGACGCCGTGCTCGGCCCGCTCTCGCCGCTGGAAGCCGGCGTCGCCCGCTTCCGGGAATGGGTGGCCGGCTAACCCGCGGGGACGAGCGCGTTGACGAAGATCCGCACCGCGGCGGCGCGGGCGTCTTCCTCGGTCATCCAGGCGGCGGTGGGGTCGCCGCGGCGGGTCTTGGCCAGCCAGGCGACCGCCTCCAGCGCGCCGCGCGCCAGCACCGCCGCGCTGGGCGTCGTGGTCGCGTCGGCGAGGTCGCGGCTCACCACCCACGCGGCGAGCTCGGTCATCAGCTTGCCCCGCACTTGCCGATCGAAAATCTCAGCCAGCTCGGGGATCTCATGGGCGCAGCGGTCGAACAGCAGGATCACCGGCGCGCACCGCGACAGCGCCTCGTAGAGCTCGCCGGCGATCCCGCGCGCCTCGGCCGCCACGTCGTCGGGCGCCGACGTGGCCAGCACCGCGTCCAGCCGGCTCCAGAGCGGCTCGGCCGCCGCCGCTTCGCGCAGGCGCACCGCGCTCTCGCCGGTCCCGGTCACCTTCAGCGGCGCGTCCAGCGTCTCGGGCGCCTCGCCCAGCGCCTGCAGCACCGCCAGGTGGAAGAGCGCCTCCTTGCTGTCGACGTAACGATAGATCGTGCCGACCGAGACGCCGAGCCGCTCGGCGACGTGGGCGATCTGGGTGAGGCGGTAGCCGCCGTCGCAGAACGCCCCGAGCGCCGCCGCCGCGACGTCGCGGGTGCGGTCGACGCCGCGCCGCCCCCGGGCCGGCGCACTGAACGCGGCCGCCGTCACAGGATGCGCCCCACGAGCGGGACGCGGCGGGCGAGCGGCGCGGCGAGACCGAAGCAGAGGGCGGCGCTTAGGGCCCAGAGCACGGCGAACTTGGCGAGCGGCGCGAGCGCGACCGGGCTCAGCGCGAGCGCGAGGCCGATCAGGATCGGCGGGTGGATGACGTAGACCGCGAAGGCGTTGTCCGACATGAACCTGGAGACGCTCCCCTGCCCGGCCAGCCAGGTCCGAAAGCTGACCAGCACGCCGAACGTCATGCCGAAGCAGACCAGCGATTCCCAGAGGCTGAGCGCCGCGCTCTGCCACGTGCCGCCGCCGTTGAACGCCGCGGCGTTGCCGGTCAGCGCCCCGCCCAGCACCAGCATCGGCAGCCAGGCCGCCAGCGCCAGGCCAACGTAGACACCGGCGGTCAGCCAGGCGAAGCGATCGGGGGTGCGCGTGATCCAGTCGCGCCGACGCGCCATGATCCCGGCCGCGAACAGCATGACGTAGGACGGGAAGTAGGCGAGCTGCATGTTGAAGACCGAGCTGCCGAGTGGGAAGACCGTCCGCACCAGGAAGGTGACCGTGGTCAGCACGAGGACCGCTGCGATCACCTGCCACGGCCGGATGGCGCGGCCGTGCGCTTGGGCGGCCGATGGGGGCGCCAGCCCGCTCTTGCGCCAGACCGCATAGACCGCCGAGAAGATCAGCAGCGCGGCGCAGAACCACATCGGGCCGGTGCCGCTGAGGAAGCGGCCACGCGTCACGTAGAGCCCCATCTCGTGCAGGAAGCTGGCGTGGGTATGCCAGGAGTGGGCGACGAAGTACTCGGTCACCGGCCCGATCAGCGCCACGAAGAGCAGCGTCGGCAGCCCGAGCCGGTAGAGCCGGCCGGACATGAAGCCGCCCGCGCCCTTGGCGTCGTACGAGCTGGCGGCGAAGTAGCCGGCGACGAAGAACAGCAGGGCCATGAAGAAGCCCTGCAGCAGGCCCTGGAACGTCGCGAAGAACAGCGTCGCGCCCACGTCGAGCGTCGGGTGCTCGCGGTAGTACCAGCTGCCGAGCGGGCTGTAGGTGACCGCCGCGTGCATGCCCAGCACCAGCACGATCATCGCCCAGCGCACGTTGTCGATGAAGAAGATGCGTGGAAGGGCGTCGCTGACGGGCGCCGCCGCGGCGGCGAGGCTGCGATCTTTCACCGCGAGCGCGGATGCCGGATCGAGCGCTGTCGCGTACCGCATGGCCGTCTCGCTTCATAAATGAATGACTCGTTCATTTTATATCGGTCCGCGCCGAACGCAAGCCGCTCTTCAAGCAATCAGCCCGCGTCGTGGACGGGAGGCGTCGCCTTGTCCTAGCCTGGCCAGATGCCTCACAGCCTTGGCATCCTGTGTCTCGCCGTCTGCCTGGCGCTTGCCACTTCCTGCGCAAGCGCCGCACCCCTGCCCTATGACCCCGGCCTGCTGAGCAGGCACGAGGTCGCGGTCGGCCTGGGCCGGCGGATGAATATCGTCTGTTTCGGCAAGGGCTCGCCGACGGTCGTCTTCGAGCAGGGCGGCGAAGGATCGATGTTGAGCTGGCAGAGGGTCGAAAAGCCGATCTCGGCGCTGACGCGCGTTTGCTTCTACGACCGCGCCGGGTTCGGCTACAGCGATCCGCCGGCAGAGCCGGTCACGGCGCTGAGCGTGACGGACGACCTGCACACGCTGCTGCGCGCGGCGCACGTGGGCCTGCCGGTGGTGATCGTCGGTCACTCGATCGGCGGCTTCTACGCCACGGTCTATGCCGACCGGTTCGCCAACGACGTGGCTGGACTGGTGCTGGTCGATCCGGGCTTCGCCGGCCAGACGAGCTATGAGCCGCCCGATCAGCGTCGTCGCGAGATGGCCAACTCGCACCAGGGCGAGGAGCGCTTGCTCGCGTGTGCGGCACGGGCGCGGCGCGGCGAGCTTCGGCTGGATGAGGCGCAGAGCTGCATGCGCTATCCGCCAGCCCACGCGCCCGACGAGGCGGCCTACCTCGGCTACATCGTCACGCACCCCTTCTGGTACGAGGCGGAGGTGTCCGCGTCGCGCAACTACTTCTTCGGTCCCGAGGGCGGGCCGAGCCTGGACAGCCAACAAGAGGAAGCTGTGCGCCGCGCTTTCGGCGACATGCCGCTCATCGTCCTGACAGCCAGCTCGGCGGCGCACAATCGGACGGATACCGAAGCGACAGCGGCGGCGTTCGACGCGCACTGGAAGGCCGGACACGACGCCCTGGCCGCCCGCTCGAAGCGCGGAAAGTCCAGCGTTGTGCCGGGCTCGGGCCACTTCATCCAGTTGGACCAGCCGCTGGCCGTGATCGCCGCGATCGAAGAGGTGGTCGCCAACGTTCGCGCCAGTCATTGAGCCCAGACAAGGCTAGCGGCCGGCGAGCGCCCTCGCCGGCCGCTAGGTCCCCTGGCGCCGCGATGGGCGGCGGCGCCTGCCCTCAGAGCCCTTCCAGGCCCTTGTTGGTCAGCACCTGCACGACCACGCGGCGGTTCGCGGCGCGGCCCTGCGGCGTGTCGTTGTTGGCGATCGGCTGGATGTCGCCCACCGCCGCCGACGAGAGGATGCCCAGGCGTGCAGTGTCAGACCATGGCACGCGCCCAGGCATCGGGCGGAACCCGCAAGCGGCGACGTGCTCCTGACCCAAGGCAGAGCTTGACGACGATTCACCTGTCCGGATGCTGCGGGCGGTCGGCGGGTGAACCGCCGGCGCCGGTCTTTGTCATCGTCTATCAATGAACAAGCGGGCTTCGCGCGTCGACCGGCTGCGTCGCGCGAGAGGCGGGAAGGCCCGTTGTTTGCGGTTGCTTTACGGTGACTTTTGCGGTGCTACCAGGCCCCGACGTTGGGCATCGAGGTCCAAGGCTCGGCCTTGGGCAGCGAGCCGCCTTTCTGCAGCAGCTCGATCGAAATGCCCTCGGGCGAGCGCACGAACGCCATGTGGCCGTCGCGCGGCGGGCGGTTGATGGTGACGCCGCCGTCCAGCAGCCGCTGGCAGGTGGCGTAGATGTCGTCGACCTCGTAGGCGAGGTGGCCGAAGTTGCGGCCGCCCTGGTAGTCTTCCTTGTCGTAGTTGTAGGTCAGCTCGACCATCGGCGAGGCGCCCTGCTTCGCCAGGTCCTCGTCGCCGGGCGCGCAGAGGAATACCAGCGTGAAGCGGCCGGCCGGATTGTCGATCCGTCGCGCCTCGGTCAGCCCCAGCTTGTTGACGTAGAAGTCGAGCGCCCGATCGAGATCGGCGACGCGCACCATGGTGTGGAGGTATCTCATTCGGGCGGCTCCTGCGGCTGGCGGCGCACACTTAGCGCAGGAGCCAGGGCCGCTGGAAGGCGCCGCAACTCATGCGACCCCTTCCCCTCGATGGGGAAGGGCCCGGGGATGGGGTGGAAGCTGGATGGCGAGGGACAAGCTCTGGTGGCGCCAGCGCCGATCGACCCGCTTCGCCCAGCGCTGTGGCCGCGCGCCCACCCCTGCCCCGCCCCCATCGAGGGGGCATCGAGGGGGCGGGGTTCTAGGCAATCTCACGCGTCTGCCTTCGCCAGAGCGCCGCGTACTCGGCGCCGCGGGCCAGCAGCGCCGTGTGGTCGCCGCGCTCGACGATGCGGCCGCGGCGCAGGACGAGGATCTGGTCGGCGTCGGCGATGGTGGAGAGGCGGTGGGCGATCGTCAGCGTGGTGCGCCCGGCCCGCACCTTGCGCAGCGTCGCCTGGATCGCGGCCTCGGTCGGGCCGTCCAGGGCGCTGGTGGCTTCGTCGAGCACCAGCATGCGCGGGTTGGCCAGCAGCGCGCGGGCGATGCCGACGCGCTGGCGCTCGCCGCCGGAGAGCTTGAGCCCGCGTTCGCCGACGCGGGTCTCCAGCTGGTAGGGCAGCCCCTCGACGAACTCGGCGAGCTCGGCGGCGCGGATCGCCGCCCAGACCTCCGCCTCGGTGGCCTCCGGATCGCCGAACGCGATGTTGGCGTAGAGGCTGTCGTTGAACAGCGCCACCTCCTGCGGCACCAGCGCCAGCGCTCGGCGCAGCGAGGCCTGGCGCACCTCCTTCAGGTCGACGCCGTCGATCCGCACCACGCCCTCCTGCGGATCGATCAGCCGCAGCGCCAGGCGGACGGCAGTGGTCTTGCCGGCGCCGGAGGGGCCGACCAGGGCGGTGGTGGTTCCCGGCGGCGTCACGAAGCTCACGTCCGAGAGGCCCATCGAGCGGGCCGAGTGCCGATAGCTGACATGCTCGAACACGAGGTCTGCGCCGCCGTGCGTGGCCGGCGGCAGGTCGCGCGCGTTGGGCGCGTCGCGGATCTCCGGCAACTGGCCCCGCAGCTCGACCATCTGCTCCATGTCGATGAACGCCTGCCGGATCATCCGGTAGTTCATGCCGAGGTTGCCGAGCGGCGCGTAGACGTTCTGGACGATCAGGATGCAGGCGGTGATCGCGCCAGCGGTCATCGCGTGGTGGGTCACCTGCCAGCCGGCCAGAAACACGACCAGGCAGAGGCCAACGCTGAGGATCAGCGACTGCACGGCGTTCAGCAGCTGCAGCGAGGTGTTCGACTTCACCGCGGCGCGGGCGTACTCGCCCATCGCCTCGGCGTAGCGGGCGACCACGCGGTCCTCCGAGCCGAAGGCCTTGATCGTCTCGAAGTTCATCAGCGCATCGACGGCCAGGCCCGCGGCGGCGCTGTCGGCCTCATTCATCGCCCGGCGATGGCCGATCCGCCAGTTCGAGATGCTGATGGTGGTGACGATGTAGAGGAGGATGGTGACGATGGTGACCAGCGCCAGCGCGCCGTAGTAGCGGCTGGTCATCACGTAGGCGGCCATCGCCAGCTCGAACATGGTCGGGCCGAGGTTGAAGACCACCGACGAGATCAGCGTGTCGGTGGAATTCGCGCCGCGCTCGATGACCCGGGCGACCGTGCCGGTGCTCTTGCCCTGGTGGAAGTTCAGCGACAGCGTCAGCGCGTGCCCGAAGCTCTCCTCGGCCGAACGCGCCAGCGCCTGCTGCGAGACCGGCGTGAAGATGGCGTCGCGCAGCAGCGGCGTCGCGTTGGAGATGAAGCGCAGCAGCACCCAGCCGGCCGCCAGCCCGATGAAGACCGCGAACAGGGTCTGCGGCGCGCCCTCGCCCTTCGAGGCGGCGTCGATCGCCTGGCCGATCAGCACCGGGGCGTAGACGCCGGTCCACTTGCCAGCCAGCACCAGGGCGAGCGCGATGCCGAGCCGGGCCCGCAGCCCCTGGGCGCGCGAACGCAGCACGAGTCGCGCCAGCTCGGCCATCGATTGCCAGAAGCTGAACTTGCGTTCCGGCGGCGCCGGCGCGGCCCCGTGGGCCATGACGCGGGCGTGGGCGACCGTCATTGCGGGACGACCGTCATGCCGGGACCACCGTCATGCCGGCCCCGCGGCGCGGTCGAGGATCAAGGTGGTCTGCTCGCCGCCACCCGGCGTGAACCAGTCGATCCGCCAGGCCGCGCCCTCGCGCCGCGCCGCGTAGGGGGCCCCGGCGATCGGCGGCGGCGCGCTGACCTCAGCCGAGAAACGGGCGGCGCCCGCCGGACCCGCCGGACCGACCAGTTCGAAGTCGTGCGACCCGGCCGTCAGCGGCTGGCTGAGCGAGAGCACGAAGCGGCCGACCCTGTCGGCGGTCGCCTCGCCGCGCTCGACCCCGTCGGCGCGCAGCTGCACAGCCTCGCCCGGCTGGGCCATGCCGGACACCGTCGCGGCGCCCTTGGCGTCGTAGTCGAGCGCCAGCGCCGCGAGGCCATGCGCGCCGGAGGTCAGCACCTCGGCGCCGCCGCCCACCCGCAGGCGCGCGACCGCGCCTGGCGCAACGAATAGGTAGCCCATCGCCTGCACGACGCGCCCGCCGGCCGACATCGAGAGACCGAAGAGCCGCGGCTGGTCGGACGCGGGCGCGGTAAGGCGCCAGAGGCCGGCGGGGTCGGCAGTGGCGAACTGCGGCTGCGCGCCGGGGCTGGTGAGCCGCACCGCCGCGCCGGGGGCCGCGCGGCCCACCAGCTCGACGCGGCCGTCGCGCACGAAGCTGGCGCCGGTCAGCTCCGGCGCGGACTGGTACTCGGCCTCGCTGGCCGCCTCGGTGTCGTTCGTCGCACTGGCCGCGTTGCTCGCCGGCTGGCTGCAGGCCGCGATCGCCAGGATGGGTAAGAGGGCGAGCGCGAAGAGCGACGACTTGGCGGCTTGCAACTGGCGGGGCTCCCTTTAGATATCCTCGCCCAAATCGTCGCACGCCGGAGCGCGCCCAGGCGCGCTTTTTTTGTGGGCGCGCTTTTTTTGTGGGCGCGTTTTGGCGGATGCGTTTTCTTCGAAGCGTTTGGCGAGGAGCAGGCCCGAAGTGCCCGACAATCCCCGGCGGTTGGACTCGGTCTGCGTCTACTGCGCCTCGTCGAACGCGGCGTCGCCCGAGTACATGGCCGCGGCGCGGGCGTTCGGCGCGATCCTGGCCCACCAGGGCGTGCGGCTGGTCTATGGCGGCGGTGGCGTCGGGCTGATGG
>DATNEH010000142.1:0-3328 GCA_035553015.1 Caulobacteraceae bacterium
CTCCAGCGCGGTGATCAGCGCCGGATCGTACGGCGCCTGCCAGTGCCGTGCGGCTTCCCAGAAGACGTAGTAGTCGGCCGGCTTCACGTGGGCATGGACGGCCGCGAACGTGCTCCAGACGGTCAGCGCCAGCAGTGCGAGGCCGGCGCGGACGACGCGGTCGGACGGTGCGCGGATCATGGCGCCGCCTCGGGCGCGGAGACCGGCGCGATATCAGCCGGCGCCAGCAGGGCGGGCAGGCGCAGGCCCGGCCAGCGGACGTGGAAGACGAGGACTGCGGCGACGAAGGCAAGCGCCGCGGCCGGTGTCGCCACCAGCCCCGCCAGCAGCGCGCCCCCGGCGGCCGCGCGGCCCCAGCCGTGCTGGCGCGGCGCGAGCACCCAGGCGGCGGCGAGCGGCGCGAGCGGGGCGAGGTCATAGGCGTGCGCGTAGGGCGTCAGGCAGAGCGCGCCGCCGACCAGACCGACCAGGTCACGCGATTTTGCGGCGAGCAGCACGCCGAAGCCGCCGACCAGCGCCGCCCAGCCGAGCGCCAGCCAGCGCGGCGCCTCGACCAGCGCCGAGGGGTTGATCCGGTCGGTCTGCGGGACCAACGCCTTGAAGGCCGCGAGCGCCTGCGGCCATTCCAGCCACCGCCGCCAGCCGAAGCCGAGGCTGGCCAGCACCAGCGCCGCACCGGTCGCCGCCATGAACGCCAGCATCCGCCAGCGGCCCCACAGAACGATCGGCGCGAGGATCATCGCCTGCGGCTTCACGCATGCGGCGAGGCCGAAGAGGACGCCGGCGACAGCGGGGCGCGCATCGCGCAGCAGCCAGCCGCCGATCACCGCCGCGCCGACGATCAGCGAGGTCTGGCCGAGCTCGGCCGAGAAGAACACCGCCGGCGCCAGCGCCAGCGCCGCCGTCGCCCAGACCGGCTTCACCAGGTGCGAGGCGGCGAAGATGAAGAGCGCGCTCTCCAGAGCGGCCCAGAGCGGGTAGGCCACGGCCAGCGGCAGCTGCGCGAACGGCCAGGCGAACAGCAGGAAGGTCGGCGGATAGGCGAACGGCCAGACGCCCTTCAGGTGCAGGCCGGCCAGCAACTGGGCGACGATCGCCGGGTCGTACGGCGTCTGCCAGCGCCGCGCGGCGGTCCAGAACACGTAGAAATCGGGCGCGCCATGCCCGATCCGCACCGCCGACAGCGCGTAGGCGATGGCGAACGCCCCGGCTGCCAATGCAAGTCGCCGGTGGGCGAGCCGCCGCCAGTGCGTCTCGGAAGATGAGGCCCCCATCGACGCCGGTTATGGGCGGGCGCGCGCTAAGAAAGCGTTTGCCGCCGCGGCTGCCGCCATCCTCGCGCCCCGTGCGCGGCTATGCTGCGGCAGCCGCCATCCAAGGAGCCGCCATGCCAGCCAACGATCCGCCCATCGTCCACTGGACCGAGGTCGAGAGCCCGCGCGCCCATCAGTATTCGGGCGACGACGAGGAGATGGGCCTCGACGCCGACCTCGGCCGCCGGTTCGGGCTGGCGCGCCTGGGCATCCACCACGTGCGGCTGCCGCCCGGCCGGCGCACCTCCTATCCGCACGCCGAGAGCGCCGAGGAGGAGTTCGTGTTCGTGATCGAGGGTGCGCCCGACGTCTGGCTCGACGGGGTCCTGCATCGGCTGAAGCCCGGCGATGCCGTGGGCTTTCGCCCCGGCGATGGCCTCTGCCACTCGTTCCTCAACAACACCGACGCGGAGGTGCGACTGCTGGTGGTCGGCGACACCGACCGGGCTGAGAACCGCATCTTCTATCCGCTCAACCCGGAGCGCGAGCCGCTGCGCTCGGACTGGTGGCGCGACCATCCGGACCGTCCGCTGGGCGGCCACGACGGGCTGACCGACGCGCGCCGCGCGGAGAAGCAGCGTTGATCGGCTCTGAAATCGCCCCGTGACGCCGTCGCGCGTTTGTCGGCTCGGGGGCGGCCCGCGCGTCGTTAGGTCGAACCCACCAAGGAGACGATCCATGCGCTACATGATGCTGATGATCCCGGGCGGCTACGCGACCGCGGCCCCCGACGCGATGCCCACGGCCGAAGCGGTCAGCGAGATGATGAAGTACAACGAGGCGCTGAAGGACGCCGGCGTGCTCTTGGGCCTGGACGGCCTGCATCCGCCGTCCGCCGGCGCCCGCGTCAGCTTCAAGGGCCGCAAGCCGCTGGTCACCGACGGGCCGTTCGCCGAGGTCAAAGAGGTGCTGGGCGGCTACTGGATGATCAACGTCGCCTCGCGCGACGAGGCCATCGCCTGGGCCTCCAAGTGCCCCGCCGGCGAGAACGACGTCATCGAGGTCCGCCAGGTCCAGGAGATGAGCGACTTCCCGGAAGACGTGCAGAAGGCGGCGGAAGGCTTCAGCCTTTAGGCGCCCAGAGTTCGCGGCGGCGCCCTGCGCGTGGCTTCGCTCGCGCTCAGACGCGCCGGAAGGCGAGGAGGTCCACCGGCTCGGTCACCGGACCGCTGCGGGCGGGCTGCGCGGCGTAGGCGCGCAGCGCGGCGAGGCCTTCGGCGAACTCGTCCTCGGCGAGCTGGATCAGGATCGAGTCGGCGCGCAGCTTCACGCGCCCGACATACTCGGGCCACGACGCGGCGGTCTCGCTCATCACCACCTCGTGGGCCTGCGGTGCGAAGCCGGCGCGCTCGAAGGTTTCCTGCACCTCTGCGAGGGTGGTCAGCGAGCGGGCGATCAGATCGCGCGTGCGCGGGAAGAACGGCGTGTAGGGATAGTCGTCGATGCGTTCGGTGACGCCGACGCGCAGCACCGCGACGCCGCCGCTGCGGAGCACGCGATGGCACTCGCGCGCCACCTGATCGCGGTCGCCGAAGTGGTGGAAGACCATCGACATGAAGACCATGTCGACGCCGGCGTCCTGCAGCGGCAGCGCCTCGCCCGGACCGCTCAGGCAGCGGACGCCTGCGGCGTGCTTGGCTCGGGCCCGGGCGAGCATCTCCTCGGACGGGTCGATCGCCACCACCGAAGCGGCGAAGTGCTCGGCCAGCGCGCCGGAGTAGCGGCCGGTCCCACAGCCGAGGTCGAGGATGTCTTGGATCGGGCGCACCGAGCCCGCGACGCGGGCGATAGCGTCGAGCCAGAGCGCGAGCACTTGGGGTGAATAGCTCCGGCCGGCGTCGTACGCGGCGGGCATGGTTGTGGCGTCGTAGTCCATGGCGGCTCCCTTCGCTGGCATTACCCAGGCAGGTTCTACGGGTGTGATCTCAGCCTGCGTAAGCAGGCACCCCGGCTGCCGCCATGCTCGCGCCGCCTGACGCCGGCTGTCAATCGTCGGTCGTCAGAGCTCGCCCGCC
>DATNEH010000143.1:0-8166 GCA_035553015.1 Caulobacteraceae bacterium
CAGGAGATGCTGCTGATCGAGAAGGGCGGCGACGAACAGCTGGCCGACGAGCTGGCCGCCTACAATCCGATGATCCCGCAGGGCGCCGAGCTCATCGCCACGGTGATGTTCGAGATCGACGATCCGGACCTGCGCGCCCGGGTGCTGGGCGAGCTCGGCGGGGTCGACGAGCACTTCTTCGTCGAGATCGACGGGGCGCGCGCCGGCGCGGTGCAGGAGGGCGACATCGAGCGCACCCGCGAGGACGGCAAGACCTCGTCGGTGCACTTCCTGCACTTCCCGCTGACGCCCGCCCAGATCGCCGCGCTGCGGACTCCCGGCGCCCGCGTCCTGGCGGGCTGCGACCACCCCCGCTACCAGCACCTCGCGGTGCTCTCCGACGAAAGCCGCGCCGAGCTGACGAAGGACTTGGCCTAGCGGGCGCTCGGTCCGCTAGTGCGGCGCAGCCGGCGCCGCGGGCGCCGCCGGGGCGCTCATCGAGGGCGCGTGGATGTTCACGTCGACGTTCTTGGACGTGTGGAAGCCGTTCGAGAACATGAAGACGCCGATGATCGCCACCACGACCACCAGCGCGCCCACGACCACGCCCATGCCGGCGCCGCCGCCACCGCTGCCATCAGCCATCTGAGAAATCCTCCCTGGTTCAGGCAGCTGAAATGAGCGGCGCCGGCGGAGGTTCCGCACGGCCGCTGCGGCTAAGGTTGCGAACTTAATCGAAAATTCAATCGGGCGTGCGAGTTGCAGTCGGATCGTTACACGGGGCGCGGCTGGCGAACTCATGAGGCGGCGCCGCGGGATACTGTCGAGGGCGCTGGCCTTCATCCGGACAGCGTTGCGTCACGACGCGGGCGCCACAGCGGTGACCTTCGCCGTGCTGGCGCCGATCCTCGCGGTGATCGGCGCCGGCGCGATCGAGCTCGGCCAGCTCAACTCGGACCGCTCGGCGACCCAGGACGCCGCCGACGCCGCCGCCCTGATGGGCGCCAAGCAACTCAGCGTCAGCCCGAACGGCGTCGAGCAGCGCACCGACGCCTACGCCGAGGGCGAGCTCAACCAGATCTCCGGCCACGCCGCCGTGTCGGTCTCCACCTCGGTCGGCGTCGCGAGCGTCACCGTGGTCATCACCACCCACCGCGCATCGTTCTTCGGCAACCTGATCCCGCTCGGCGGCTTCACCACCCAGGTGCGGGCGACGGCGATGTCGGAAGCGGCGGTCCCGCTCTGCGTGCTGGCGATCGCGCCGTCCGGGAGTGACCTGCTGCAGCTGCAGAACACCTCCCAGATCAACGCCCCAGGCTGCGCGGTCGATTCCAACCAGAGCGTGGCGGTCGCCGCCGGCGCGGCGCTGGCGGCCGAGGCGACCGAGGCCGGGACCACGGCCAGCGGCCCGATCAGCCCGGCGGCGCTGACCGGGGCGGCCAACATCCCGGACCCGTTCGCCAGCCTGAACATCGCCGCGCCGTCGAGCTGCCCGGCCAACTCGCCCCAGGTCACCATCGGCGCCGACACCGTGCTGCCGGCCGGCGTGCATTGCGGCGACTATCAGGTCACCGGCAGCTACACGCTGACCCTGGCGCCCGGGGAGCACTACTTCGAGGGCAACCTGACCGGCAAAGGCGGCAGCATGATCACCGGCACGGACGTGGTGGTGATCTTCGGGCCGACGACGGTGCTCAACCTCAAGGGCGCCTCGAACATCAGCCTGAACGGGCGGCAGTCCGGGCCGCTGGCCGGCTTCGTGATCGCCGTCGACCGCGGCGCGACGGGGACGTTCCAGATCCAGACCGACCCCTTCACCAACATCACCGGCGCGATCTACGCGCCGACCGTCAACCTGAACTTCGACGGCGCCCACCAGGCCGCGCAGGCCTCGCAGTGGACGGTGGTCACCGCCCGCTCGATCACCCTGACCAATTCGCCGGACATCGTGATCAACTCGAACTACGCCGGCTCGACGGTGCCGGTGCCGACCGGCGTCGGAACCAACATCCAGGGCAACGTCGTCCTGAAGAAGTGATCCTTCCCGGAAGCGGACCGCGCTTTGCGACCAGGCGGAACCGCCCGATCGTTGAATCGTGCTCCGGATTCAAACATTGCAGCGCGATCTCGCCGCAAGAGCGATTCCGCGATTGCGGAACGCGCTCTGGGCCGCTGGGACGTGGTAGAACGCCGTCATTCGAGACATTTCGAACGGCGGAGATTTCAAGATGATCGAGCTCTATTTCTGGCCGACCGGCAACGGCAAGAAGGTGGTCATCCTGCTCGAGGAAGCGGGCATCCCCTACGAGATCAAACCGGTGAACATCGGCCGCGGCGACCAGTTCACGGCCGACTTCCTGAAGATCGCCCCGAACAACCGGATGCCGGCGATCGTCGACACCGACCCGATCGGCGGCGGCGCGCCGCTCTCCATCTTCGAGTCCGGCGCGATCATGATGTACCTGGCCGAGAAGGCCGGGAAATTCTGGCCGCAGGAGCCGCACAAGAAATACGAGGTCGCCCAGTGGTGCTACTGGCAGACCGGCAACCAGGGTCCGAAGATGGGCGAGCAAGGCAATTTCGCCCGCGCCGCGCAGGACCCCAAGAACGGCGACCTGCACTATGCGCTGAAGCGCTTCGGCGACGAGGTGCACCGGCTCTACGGGGTGATGAACCTCGGCCTGCACGGCAAGCAATGGCTGGCGGCCGGCGAATACACGATCGCCGACATGATCTGCTACCCGTGGTCGGTGAACTGGAAGATGCGCGGCCTCGACATCGAGGAGTTCCCGAACGTGAAGCGGTGGCTCGCCGAGATCGAGTCGCGCCCGGCCGTGCAGAAGGCGATGGCGATGGGGCCGGAGTTCCGCGAGGACCCGGCGACGATCAGCGACGAGGAGAAGGCGCGCCGCGCCGGCATCCTCGCCAACCAGCGCGCCCAGCCGGTGCCGAAGGAATGGGCCGCGGCGGCCGCCGAATGAGGGCGCTGGGGTTCGGCCTCGCGCTGCTGGCGGGCGCCGCAGCCGGTGCGTCCGCCATGGGCGCGCGGCCAGCCTGGGCCCAGGAACCGGTCAGCGCAGCAGATAGCAGCTCGCCCGACGCCAACCTCTTCGTCTACCGCGACGCCGCGCGGCCGGCCGGTTGCGCGGCGCAGCTCTACCTGGACGGCAAGCAGTTCGCGGCGCTGCCGCAGCACGCCTACACCTCGCTGACCGTGCGGCCCGGCGCGCACGAGCTGGAGTTCCGCTGGCCCTCGGCCTGCGGCCACGGCGACGTGACCAACCGGATCGAGATCGAGGACCGGCGGCTCTACTATTTCGCGCTCGCCGGCGACGCGGCGCTGACCGCCGACCCGCTCGGCAACAGCTACGAGATGCGCCTGCACGAGACCACCAGCCTGGTCCCGGTCGACCCGGACCAGGGCGTCCAGACCGTCGCCGCCTGCTGCCGCTTCCTGCCGGCGCGACACGCAACGTTCTAGCTGGCCAGAGCTTCCATCCATCCGCTCCGGGATGAGCGGGTTGCGGGCTCTACCTCGCGCCGCCCGCGAACGCCTCGTCGGTCATGGCGCGCTGACTTGCCGGGCCGCGACGTCGGCGGGCGCGTCCGCGCCGGGCGGCCGCAGTCGCCCGGACGCGAGGTGGAAGGGCAGCAGGTAGAAGTCGGCGACCGAGGCCGGTTCCGGCGCGGACTCGACCCCGGTCGCCGGCCACTCGTCCTTCGCGGGGAAGTGCGCGGTGCCGAACAAGGCGTCCCACAGCGTGGTGAAGACGCCGAAGTTCTTGTCCCAGTGCCGCCGCTCGATCGAGTGATGGATGCGGTGGAAGCGGTTGTCCTGGATGATCCGCCCGAGCGGGCCGAGGTTCAGCCGCGTGGTCGAGTGCAGGTAGTGCCCCTGGACGCCCAAGAGCGCGCCCAGCACCGGCACGCCCAGCGGATCGTCGATGAAGAAGGCCAGCGGCAGCGAATAGAGGACGATCTTGATCAGCTCCTCGCTGACGTGGTGGTAGGCCGCCATCCCGGAGAGCTCGCGCACCGAGTGGTGCACCGCGTGGAAGCGCCAGAGCAGCGGGATGCTGTGCTGGGCGCGGTGGCACCAGTAGTAGAAGAAGTCGCCGACGAACGCCGCGGCGAGCGCGCCGACCACCACCGCGACCGGGTGCGGCAGCCCCGGCGGCGCCAGCGACGGGACGAGCGGGCGGATGCCGAGCTCGTTCCAGAACGGCCGGATCAGCACCATGGTGGCGATGGTGACCGGAACCCAGGCCAGCCAGAACAGCGCCGCCCGCGCCCGCGACGCCATCGAGACGCCGCCCTCGCGCCTGGGGAAGAACACCTCCATCGGCACGATCACCGCGAACGAGGTGACCAGCGCCAGATCGTAGTCGACGTTCCCGCCCAGCCAGGCCAGCACCAAGCCCATGGATCCACCCCTGTCCAGGGCCAGGGCTACGGGCTCAAGGTTGCGATGTGGTTAGGGACGGCGGGAGCTGGCGCCGGGGCGCTCCTGGTGGAGCCGAGGGGAGTCGAACCCCTGACCTCCTCATTGCGAACGAGGCGCTCTACCAACTGAGCTACGGCCCCACTTCGCTCGATCGGCGAAGGGCGCGGCACATAAGGAGCGGGGCCGGGTGCTGTCAAGGACGCGGCGGCGGTCAGACGGCGGTCTGGGGCGCGACCGATTTGCCCGGCGTTTCGCCGAGCGGTGCGCGGCGCGCTCGCGCTCCCGGCGCGCGACGCAGACTGCCGACGCCGAGCGTGCGTTCGGAGACATCCTGGACGCTTCGGCAGATCGCGACCCCGCCATCGATCGCTTGCCGAGCCTGACGCACTCGGACGCCCGAAGAAGCCGGCGGTCCAGGCGATCGGCGGCTTCATCCGATCGCTGAGCGGGCATGCGCTGGTCGGCGGTTCGCGACACCCAGCGGCCCGCCGCTCAGTCCTCCGCCTTGCCGCTGGGGACGGCGCACGATAGCTAGCGCCGCATGGTTGCGCTGATCGAATTCGTCTTCCTGGTGGTCCACTACCTGATCCAGGCGGTGATCTGGATCGTGATCGCCAACGCCATCGTGAGCTGGCTGATCGCCTTCGACGTGATCAACATGCGCAACGCGACGGCGCGCGGGATCGTGCGGTTCCTCGATTCGGTGACGCGGCCGCTGCTGCGCCCGTTCCGCCGCTTCATCCCGCCGCTGGGCGGCATCGACGTGACGCCGGTGATCCTGATCATCCTGCTGGAGGCGGCCGACCAGGCGCTGCTGCCGGCGCTGGCGCGCTGGCTGATCGGGCTGGTCGGCGGCGCGCCGGGCGGCTGAGGCGAGGCCACAATGTCGCCCCGGGTGCGACATTGAACTCAAACCGGGACGGGGCTTTATCAGAGTTCTAACGCCTCCCGCCGACAGTTCAGCTCAGCTTGACCACGACGCCCCCGCCCTCGTTCGCCCGGCCGCCCGCGCCTGGCCAGGCCAAGTCGCGGCCACCGCCGCCGCCGCGCCGTCCGCGGCCGCTGCTGATCGCCATCAGCGCGGCGGTCGCGGTCGGCATCGGCGCGATCGTGGTGCTTGGCGTGGTGATCGGCGGCTACGTCGCCGCCGCGCCGCAGATCCCGGCCCGCGAGGCCCTGTGGTCGATCCGCAAGTCGCCGGGGATGACCTTCCTCGACCGCAACGGCCGGGTGATCGCCACGCGCGGCGCCAAGTACGGTCAGGCGGTGACGCTGGCGCAGTTGCCGGCGTACGTGCCCAAGGCGTTCCTGGCGGCCGAGGACAAGCGCTTCTACCGGCATGGGCCGGTCGACCTGCACGCGATCGCCCGCGCGCTCGCCACCGACATCCGCCGCAAGCGCTCGGCCGAAGGCGCCTCGACGCTGACCCAGCAGCTGGCGCGCACCCTCTTCCTGAAGCGCGACCCGTCGCTGAAGCGCAAGGTGCAGGAGGCCTACCTGGCCTGGCGGCTCGAGCAGAGCATGTCGAAGGACGACATCCTCAGCCTCTACCTGAACCGCACCTATTTCGGCGACGGCGCCTACGGGATCGATGCGGCCTCGCAGGCCTATTTCGGCAAGCCGGCCAGCCAGCTGACGCTGATCGAGGCGGCGACGCTGGCCGGGCTGCCGAATGCGCCCACGCGCCTGGCGCTCACCAACGACATGCCCGACGCGGTCGCCCGCGCGCACAAGATCCTGCAGACCATGCGCGACGAAGGCTGGATCAACGACGCCGACCTCGCCCTCGCGCTGAACACCCAGCCGGTGCTGGCCGCCCCGCACAACAACGAGGGCGACGAGGCCTATGTGCTCGACGCCGCCGCCACCGAGGCCGCCCAGCTCGCCGCCGGGCAGGCGGTCGACCTGGTGGTGCGCACCACCATCGATCCGATGCTGCAGCAGGCGGGCACGGACGCGGTGCGCAGCGTGGTGCTGGGCGAGGGGCGCGGCCGGCGCGTCTCGCAGGGCGCGCTGGTGTCGCTGGCGCCGGACGGAGCGATCCTGGCGATGGTCGGCGGCCTCGACCACGAGAAGAGCGCGTTCAACCGGGTGACCCAGGCCAAGCGCCAGCCCGGCTCGTCGTTCAAGGCGTTCGTCTACGGCGCGGCGATGGAGCACGGCGACACCGAGCAGACCGTGCGCGACGACGCGCCGATCAGCTACGCCGGCTGGAACCCGGAGAACTACGGCGGCAGCTACGCCGGCCCGGTGACGCTGCAGCAGGCGCTGGCGCGCTCGCTCAACACCGTGGCGGTGCGCCTGACCCTCGAGGTGGGGCCGGACACGGTGGCCGCGTTCGCCCATCGGCTGGGCGTCGCCGACGTGCCGGACCATCCCGGCCCCTCGATCGCGCTGGGCGCCTACGAGGTGACGCCGCTGGAGATGGCGGCCGGCTACCAGGTGTTCCAGACCGGCGGCGGGCGCACCACGCCCTACCTGATCAGCGAGATCCGCACGACGCATGGCGACGTGATCTGGAGCCACAACGCCTCGGCCCCGACGCCGGTGCTGGATCCCCTCTTCGCCACCCGCGTGGTCAACATGCTGAAGGGGGTGATCAGCTTCGGCACCGGCACGGGCGCCAACATCGGCCGCCCGGCCGCCGGCAAGACCGGCACCAGCCAGGACTGGCGCGACGCCTGGTTCGTCGGCTTCACGCCCGACTTCCTGACCGCGGTCTGGGTGGGCAACGACGACGGCGCGCCGATGGCCAAGGTGACCGGCGGCGAGCTGCCGGCGACGATCTGGCGCAAGTTCATGACGGTCGCCGAGGCCAAGCTGCCGCCGCGCGACTTCCCTTGGCTGGTGGCAGAGCCCAACACGCCGCCCGGCTCGATGACCGTCGCCGACCAGCAGCCTTACGAGGACCAGCCCGACATGGGCCCCGGCACGGGCCCCGGCATGGGCCCCGGCATGGGCGACGACGGCGCGCAGGCGGACCCGGGCGGCGGGGCCGGGCCGGACGGCGCCGACGATGACCAGCCGCCGCCGGACGCCCGCCAGGATCGCCCCTACGTGCGGCCCGGCGACGACCGCGCCAACCCGTATGCGCGCGATCCCTACGCCCGCGATCCCTATGACGAGCCGCGCGCCGGCCAGTCGGCCGACGGCGAGGACGACCGCGCCCCGCCGCCCAGGAGCCGTAGCTGGCGCGAGGCGCCGCCGCCGGACTACGACCAGGACGGCCCGGCGCCGGCGCCGCGCTACCAGGAACGCGCACCGCCCTATTCCTCTGCTGACGGCGATCCGCGCGACGGGTATTGAGTGGGCCGGCGTTCGGCCGATCGGCCTTGCGCCCACGGTCTCATCTCGGGCTCGTCTCGGGCCTTCTCACGAGTTCTCGTCGATGTCCTGGAGCGAATCGGGTCCGGTCTCAACGCCGCCGCGGTCGACCGTCACCTTCGTGGCCGCAGCGCTGGCCGTGGTTGCGGTGGTCGGCGTCGGCTACGGCGCGCACGCGGTCTGGCGCGCCGGCGGCTCGTCGTCGGTCGGCTCCGGCGACGAGAGCCAGGACGCGCAGGCGATCAGCGCCAGGCCGCTGGTCGACATCCCGGCCGTAGAGCAGCCGCCGGTGGCCAACGCCGCGCCGGCCGCCAACGCGATGGCGTCCAAGGACCAGGACCAAGCGGAAGCCAACACCATCGCCGAGAAGACCGCCGCCGCGCAGGCGGTGCAGTCGAAGCCGGCCGACCAGGCCACCG
>DATNEH010000144.1:0-25019 GCA_035553015.1 Caulobacteraceae bacterium
ATCCCGAGCAGAACGCCAAGCTGCGCGCCAACCCGACGCTGGTGCCCTCGATGGTGTCGGAGACCATCCGCTGGCAGACGCCGCTCGCCCACATGGCGCGCGTCGCGAGCCAGGACTTCGAGTTCAAGGGCAAGCGCATCAAGGAAGGCGACCGCGTGGTGATGTGGTACGTCTCGGGCAACCGCGACGACGAGGTCATCGACGACCCCTACGCCTACGTCATCGACCGCCCGCACGTGCGCCAGCACCTGTCGTTCGGCTTCGGCATCCACCGTTGCGTAGGCAATCGGCTGGCCGAGCTGCAGCTGACCATCATCTGGGAAGAGATCATGAAGCGCTTCCCGGAGATCCGCCTCCTGGAAGAGCCGCAGCGCAGCTACTCGATCTTCATCAAGGGCTACGAGCGCATGCTCGTGGAGATCCCGCGGAAGAACTAAGGGCCCACCGAGCTTGACGGCGATTCACCTGCGAGTCTGATGTGCCCATGCTTGCGCCTGCAGACAGCGCCGCCTTCGCCCCAGTGGGCCTGAAATCGGGGCAGGGAGCCCTAGTCTGTGGTGATTTGTGGTGAATTCGTCTGGCGGAGCGCTCCCGATGACGACTGAGCTCTCCTACGTGAAGGGCGCCGATCAGCCGCCGCTGCTGGAGATCACCATCGGGCAGGCGCTCGACGCGGCCGCCGCGAAGTGGGCGAACGCCGACGCGGTGGTCTCGCTGCACCAGAAGATCCGCTGGAGCTGGCGCATCCTCGCCGCGCGGGCCGACGCGCTGGCGGCCGGCCTGCTCGCCCTGGGGCTGGAGAAGGGCGACCGCATCGGCATCTGGTCGCCCAATTGCGCCGAGTGGGTGCTGACCCAGTTCGCCGCCGCCAAAGCCGGGCTGATCCTGGTCACCGTCAACCCGGCCTACCGGCTCTCCGAGCTCGAGTACACGCTGAACAAGGTGGGCGTGAAAGCGCTGGTCTGCGGCGAGGCCTACAAGACCAGCGACTACGTGGCGATGCTGGAGGCGCTGGCGCCGGAGCTGCCGGACGCCTTCCCGGGCGCGCTCGCGGCCGCGCGGCTGCCGTCCCTGCGGGCCGCGATCAAGATCGGCGGCGACGTGCGCCCCGGCTGGTTCGATATCGACGACATCCCCGGCCTCGCCGAGCCGGAGCACGACACGGCGCTGCTGGAGATCGCCGCGACGCTCCGCACCACCGATCCGATCAACATCCAGTTCACCAGCGGCACCACCGGGCTGCCGAAAGGCGCGACGCTCACCCACCGCAACATCCTCAACAACGGCTATTTCGTCGGCCGCGCCCAGCGCCTGACGGCCGACGACCGCATCTGCGCGCCGGTGCCGCTCTACCACTGCTTCGGCATGGTGATGGGCTGCCTCGCGGCGGTGACGCACGGCGCGGCGATCGTCTTCCCGGCGCCGATATTCGATCCCGACGCGACACTGGCGGCGGTGGAGCAGGAGCGGTGTACGTCGCTCTATGGCGTGCCGACGATGTTCATCGCCGAGCTCGCCGCATCGACCTTCGCAGGGCGCGATCTCGCCTCGCTCCGCACCGGGATCATGGCCGGCTCGCCCTGCCCCGTGGAGGTGATGCGTCAGGTCATCGAGCGGATGCACATGACCGACGTCACCATCGCGTACGGCATGACCGAGACCAGTCCGGTCAGCTTCCAGACGGGTGCGGACGATTCCGTCGAGCGACGCGTCTCGACCATCGGGCGGGTGCAGCCGCATCTGGAGGCGAAGGTTGTGGACGCCGAGGATCGGGTAACGCCGCGCGGCGTCGCGGGCGAGCTCTGCACCCGCGGCTACTCGGTGATGCTGGGCTACTGGGACGATCCGGAGAAGACGTCCGAAGCGGTCGGCGCCGAAGGCTGGATGCACACCGGCGATCTGGCGACGATCGATGCGGCCGGCTACGCCAACATCGTCGGGCGCATCAAGGACATGGTGATCCGCGGCGGCGAGAACATCTATCCGCGCGAAATAGAGGAGTTCCTTTATACGCACCCGAAGGTGGCCGACGTGACGGTGGTGGGCGTGCCGGACGAGAAGTTCGGCGAAGAGCTCTGCGCCTGGGTGCGCCTGGCGGCCGGCGAGAGCGCGAGCGAGGAGGAGGTCCGCGCCTTCTGCCGCGGCCAGATCGCCCACTACAAGATCCCGCGCTACGTGCGCTTCGTGCCCGAGTTCCCGATGACGGTGACCGGCAAGGTGCAGAAGTTCATCATCCGAGAACGGATGATGGCCGAACTGGGCCTGGAGGCGGCGAAGACGGCTTAGGCGGTCTTTGGAACCACGAAAAGCACGAACGCAGCGCCGAGTTCGTGCGCTTGTCTCCAAGTGCGATGGCGGCGGGGCCGCCGCTTTGAACCGCGGAGGCCGCGGATGAGACGCGGGGGGCGCAGAGGTTGCGAGTTCTCTGCGAACTCCCCGCCTTCCCTGCGTGCTCTGCGGCTAGAGACAGCGGCAGCGGCGCGCACGATTGGCGGGACTAGCGTTCGTGCTCTTCGTGCCTTTCGTGGTTCTTTCTACGACGTCTTCACCAGCACGACCGCGTATTTGTCCGCATACGTGCGCTTCCAGCCAGGGGTGTGGGCGAGGGCGGCGGCGAGGGGGCGGGTGGGGCGGATGATCGCCCAGCGGATCTTGTAGCGGGCGATGGCGCGGTCGAGGGCGGCGTGGTCGCCGCGCTGGATCAGGTCATCGTCGGCGACGAACGCATCGTACATGTCGGTGCGCCCGTCGATGTAGGGGCGCACGCCCTGGAAGATCAGGTAGCCGCCGAAGTCGTAGTCGTTCAGCACCGGCTGGGCGCGCAGCGCCGGCGCGACGCTGGCGAGGGCGCTGACCGGCGACGTCGGGCCGTCGACGCGCGCCAGCGGGGTGGCGAGCCGGCCGATGACGACGGCGGCGATGAGGAAGGCGCCGAGCGCGGTCTGCGGCGCCGGCATGCCCCAGGTGACCTCCTTGGCCTCGGTGCGCCCGAGCGCGCGGCCCAGCGGCTCGGCCAGGATCAGGGGCGCGACGACGCCCAGCAGCATCTCGTGGCGCACGTGCTGCAGGCTCATGTGCAGCAGCCCGAGCAGGATCAGCGTGCGCGCCGCCGTCAGCCGCACGCCGCGCCAGAAGGCCACGAGCACGCCGGCCAGCAGCGCGACCTCCAGCGGACTCGGCTTCATGAAGTCCGGCGGCTGCCATTCGACGACGACGTCCATCGCCTTCATGGTCAGCATCTTCAGCGGGAAGGTGACGCCCTCCAGCCCATGCGGGGTCGCCAGGGCGGCGAGCGCGCTCAGCGCCAGGAAGGCGGCCCATCCGGCGATGACCCGCCAGCGCCAGGCGCGCAGGTCGAGCAGCGTCTCCAGCGCGAAGCCGCCGGCGATCAGGAAGGCGAGCAGGAAGCTGGAGTGCAGGTTGGCCCAGAGCGCCACGACCAGCGCCAGTGCGGGCGACGGCGCCTTGTCATTGGCGCGGGCGTCCATCAGCGCGATGGTCCAGAGCGCAAGCAGCGGCAGCGCCAGGAAATGCGGCCGCGCCAGGACGCCCGGCGCGATGCAGGCGAAGCCCAGCGCCAGCGCCGCCAGCGTCGAGAGCGGCGAGAGCCAGCGCAGCAGCCAGCCGCCCATCAGCGCCGCCAGCGCGGCGGCGGTGAGGCCGGCGAGCAGCATCACGCCGCTCCAGCCTGCCGCCAGCCAGGCGCCCGCGAAGGCGACCTCGCTCAGCCACTCGTGCGCCACCCAGGGGCGGCCGGCGAAGGTGAACGAGAACGGATCGGTGGCGGGCGCCGCGCCGTGCGCGAGCATCCAGCGCCCGGCCGCGATGTGCCAGAAGGTGTCGCCGTCGCCGAGCACCGGCGGCGCGAAGCTCACCAGCGCCCCGACCATGATCGGGATCACCCACAGCACCAGGAAGCGGGCGCGCTCGTCGCGCAGCGCCTCCAGGGCGGGCGACGACGGGCGGGCTGCAGGGCGATCGATCGCGACGGCGGTCATGCGGCGCGAAGCATCGCCGGATTCGGGTTGCGAAGGGATTGCCGTCGGCGCGCCGGGCGCGGGGCGGTATTTGGTGAACCGGGCGGCCTCACGGGCGTTCACGAAGCCGTGCGCAGGTTGTCATCCAGGCAGTTGGTCATCGTGAGCGGCGCGCTCGCCGCCGCCTTGGCTGGCGCGGCGGCCGGCGCACAGGCGCGGCCCGCCGCGTCGCTCGCGGGCCAAACGCTGGGCCCGCGCATGGACTTCGACCTCGCGGCGCATCCTGCCGGTCAGTTCGCGGCGCGCGCGCTCGCGGCGCCTCAACTCGCGGCCACGTCCCGGCCGGAGCACGACGGTTAGCTGGATCGCGACGCGTTCGGCTCGAACGCTGAATCGCAATCTACACTTCGGGGCGCGAACCGAGCGCGCGCTCAGACCGAGTAGGCGCTCGCGCGCGCTTCGCCCATCGCATCGGCGGCCGGGGCAATGCGGCGGTAGATCAGCGCCTCGGCGATGTGGATGCGGCGGACCGGGCCGGCGCCCTCCAGGTCGGCGATAGTGCGGGCGAGGCGCAGGGTGCGCGTCCAGCCGCGGGCGGAGAGGCCGCCGGCCTCGGCGGCGCGGGTGATGAGCGCGCGGCCAGGCTCGTCGAGCGCCACGATGCGCTCCAGCCATTCGCCTTCGGCCCGGGCGTTGAGCGCGGCGACCGGCTCGCCGGCCTTCGCGGCGCGCCCGGCCTGCACCTCGCGCGCGGTGGCCACCCGCGCGGCCACCTCGGCCGTGCCTTCGGCCGGCGGCGGCAATGCGAGGTCGGCGGCGGTGACCGGCGGCACGTCGACGGTGAGGTCGATGCGGTCCAGCAGCGGACCCGAAACGCGCGCCTGGTAGCTCATCTGGCAGCGCGGGGCCTTGCCGCAGTGGCCGCGGCCGGGTCCGCCCAGTCCGCACCGGCAGGGGTTCTGCGCGGCCACCAGCTGCACCTTGGCCGGATAGCGGATGTGGAAGTTGGCCCGCGCCACCATCACCTCGCCGGTCTCCAGCGGCGCGCGCAGCGAGTCCAGGGCCTGCGGGCTGAACTCCGGCAGCTCGTCGAGGAAGAGCACGCCGTTGTGGGCGAGCGAGACCTCGCCCGGCTTGGCGCGGATGCCGCCGCCGGTCAGCGCGGCCATGCTGGCCGAATGGTGGGGCGACCGGAACGGCCGGGTGCGGGTGAGCGCGCCCTTGGCGATCAGCCCGGCCATCGAATGGACCATCGAGGTCTCGAGCAGCTCCTCGGCAGAGAGCGGCGGCAGCAGGCCCGGCAGGCGCTGCGCCAGCATCGACTTTCCGGATCCGGGCGGGCCGACGTAGAGCAGGTTGTGGCCGCCGGCCGCTGCGATCTCCAGCGCCCGCTTGGCCTGCTCCTGGCCCTTCACGTCCCGCAGATCCGGAACGCGGGCGCCGTCGAGCATCGGGCCAGGCTTCGGCTGGCTCATCACCTGCACGCCGCGGAAGTGATTGACCACGGCGATCAGCGAGCGCGGCGCGAGGATTGCGGTCTCGCCCGCCCAGGCCGCCTCGGGTCCGCACGCCTCGGGGCAGATCAGGCCGAGTTTCCAGGCGCCCGCCGCCACCGCCGCCGGCAACGCGCCCGCCACCGGGGCGATCTGGCCGTCGAGCTTCAGTTCGCCGATCGCCGCCCATTCGTCGAGCGCATCGGCCGGCAGGATGCCCATGGCGATCATCAAGGTGAGCGCGATCGGGAGGTCGAAGTGGCTGCCTTCCTTCGGCATGTCGGCCGGCGACAGGTTGGCGACGATCCGCTTGCCGCCGGGCATCGCCAGGCCGAGCCCGGCGAACGCCGCGCGCACCCGCTCCTTGCTCTCGGCGACCGCCTTGTCCGGCAGGCCGACAATCACGAAGTTCGATTGACCGCTCGTAAGTTGCAACTCGGCCTCGACCCGGCGCGCCTCGACGCCCTCGAACGCCACGGTGGTCACGCGGGCTGCCACCTTTTGAAAAATCCCTTTTCTGCCCGTGAGTTATCCACATCCCAGCACAGCTTGCGGGATGGATCAAGAACAAAAATGGAACAATTCGAGAGCTTGTGTCGAATCAGTGACCTATGCGTGCAGGCTCATGCGTCATGTAAGCTTCACTTTGCGATCAGACGATGCCGCGGATCGCCTCGATGCGGTCCCAGAGCGCGGTCGCCACGTCCGGGCCGCCGAAGCGCTTCAGCTGCTGGGCGCCGGTAGGGGACGTGACGTTGATTTCGGTCAGGTAGTCGCCGATCACGTCGATGCCGACGAACAGCAGGCCGCGGTCCTTCAGCTCCAGGGCGATCGCATCGCAGATCTCGCGGTCGCGCGCGGTCAGCTCCACCGGCTCGGCGCGCCCGCCGCGCGCCAAATTGGAGCGCACCTGACCCTCGGCCGGGATGCGGTTGATTGCGCCTGCCGGTTCGCCGTCGACCAGCAGGATGCGCTTGTCGCCCTTGGAGACCGCCGGGATGAACTTCTGGGCGATCACCGGCTCGCGGCCGATCATCGCGTGCAGCTCGAGCAGCGCGTCGAGGTTGGGATCGTCGGCCTTGAGCCGCACCACGCCCGAGCCGGCGCCGCCGTAGAGGGGTTTGAGCACCATGTCGCCGTGCTTCCTGTGGAAGTCGTGCAGCGCCTCGGCGTCGCCGGAGATCAGCGTCGGTGGCTGCAGGCCGGGAAACCCGGTGACGAACAGCTTCTCCGGCGCGTTGCGCACCTCGGCCGGGTTGTTCACCACCAGCGTCGCCGGATGGATCTTCTCCAGGAAGTAGGTCGCGGTGATGTAGGCGAGGTCGAACGGCGGATCCTGGCGCATCAGCACCACGTCGAACTCGGAAAGGTCGCGCACCTCCATGTCGCCGACGCTGTGGTGGTCGCCTTTCACCGCCCTCAGGTTCACCGCCTCGCCGCGCGCCAGCACCCGGCCGTCGTCGAGGCTGAGCTTGTCGGGGGCGTAGACGAAGAGGCCGTGGCCGCGGGTCTGCGCCTCCAGCATCAGGAAGAAGGTGGTGTCGGTCTCGATGTTGACGTGCGCCAGCGGATCCATCTGGACGGCGACTTGAAGGGGCATGGCGGCTCCGGCTCGACTTCGCCTCGCCTCTCTCCCTTCGGCCGCGCAGCGGCGCAAGCGAGAAAAGCCGCGCGACGGCTCAGTTCAGCTTCAGCCGGACCCGTTCGCGGGCGACGCGGGCGGCGAGCGCGGCGCCGCCGTCGAGGCGCTGGGCGTTGGCGAGCGCCTGCAGCGCGCCGGCCAGCGCGCCCTGGCCTTCGCGCGCGGCGGCGACGTCGATCCACGGCCGGTGGTCGCCCGGGTCGATCAGCGCGCGGCGCAGCGCCGAGCGCTCGGCCCTGGCGAAATCGCGCGCCGCGACCGCCCTGGCGAAGATGTTGTTCTGCAGGCGGATCAGCACCGAGCGGTCGCTGATGGGCGTCATCAGCGTCTCCAGCCGCTCGGCGACGTTCGGCGTCAGGCCCGCGTGGAGCGCGCGCCGGGTCAGCTCGGAGGGCAGCACGACGCGGCCCTCGCTGAACGGATCGAGCGCCAGCGGCCCCTCGCCGGTCTCGATGCGCAGCAGGAAGTGGCCGGGGAAGTCGACGCCGCGCACGTTGAGCCCGCACTGGCGCGCCGCGTCGAGGTAGAAGACGCCGAGCGCCACCGGGATCCCCTTGCGGCGTTGCACGACCGAGATGACGTCGGTGTTCTCCGGGCTGTCGTAATCGATCACGTCGCCGGCCAGCCGCATGTCGCCGGCCATGGTCTCGGCCAGCGCCTCCTCCGGCGATTCGCGCTTCAGGCGCGCTTTCAGCCGCTGGGCGGCGTCGGCGGCGAAACTGCGCACCTGGTCGGGGTCACGCGTCGGGTCTTCGTGCACCGCGCACGCCAGCGCGGCCTCCAGCAGCGGAAAGCCGCCGTCGGCCTGGCCGCCCACGTCTCTCAAGAAGCACTCGGCCTCGTCCCGTGTCATCACGCGGCGCCGGTTAGTCCCCAAACCATGCATCGCGAATATGACAAGGCCAGCGCCCGGGCGCGAGCGCCATCAGATCGAGACGGATGACCGCGCCTTTCAGACTGTTGCGGCGAGCGGCGAAGGACTCGGCGGCGCGCCGCAGTCGTTGGCGCTGGCGCCAGGTCACCGCCTCCAGCGCCGTCTCGATGGTGCCGCGCAGTTTCACTTCCACCACCGCCAGCACCGGCCCCTTCTGCGCCAGGAGGTCGATCTCGCCCTGCGGCGTCCTCAGGCGAAAGCCCAGGATGCGGTAGCCTTTGGCCATCAGCCAGAGCGCCGCGACGTACTCGCCGCGCCGCCCGGCGATGCGCGCCCGAAAGCCGGTCTCGCTGCGATAGCGGGCCAGCGTCAGCGCCCCTTCAGGGCCAGCGCACGGGCGTAGAGCTCGCGGCGTGCGAGGCCGGTGGCGGCGGCCACCTCGCGGGCGGCGTCGGCCGGCGAGAGGCGGGCGAGCGCTTCGGCGAGCGCGGCGTCGATGTCGACCGGCGCGGCGGCGTCCTCCACCGGCGGGCCGATCACCACCACAACTTCGCCCTTCGGCGAGGTCAGCGCCGGATCGGCGGCGAGGGCGGCAAGGTCACCGCGCACCACGGTCTCGTGCAGCTTGGTGAGCTCGCGGGCGACGGCGGCGGGCCGCGGGCCCAGCACGTCGGCCATGTCGGCGAGCGAGGCGCCCAGCCGCGAGGCGCCCTCGAACAGGATCAGCGTGGCGCGCACGCCCTTCAGCGTTTCCAGGAAGGTGCGCCGCGCGGCCGACTTCGGTGGCGCGAAGCCGGCGAAGAGGAAGCGATCGGTGGGCAGCCCGGCGATGCTCAGCGCCGCCAGCGATGCCGAGGCGCCGGGGATCGGCCAGACCGCCGCGCCGGCGGCCAGCGCCTCGGTCACCAGCCGATAGCCGGGATCGGAGACCAGCGGCGTGCCGGCGTCGGAGACCAAGGCGACGCGCGCGCCCTCGGCCAGCGCCGCCAACGCTTTTGGTCGGGTCCTCGCCGCCGCGTGCTCGTCGTAGCGCTCCAGGCGCTTGGAGATCCCGTAGGCCGCGAGCAGCTTTGCGCTGACGCGGGTGTCCTCGGCCAGCACGAGGTCGCAGGCGCCCAGCACATCGAGCGCGCGCAACGTGATGTCGCGCAGGTTCCCGATCGGCGTCGCCACCAGGTAGAGGCCGGGCGCCAGCGGCGCGTCGGACAGCGCGGGCGGCGGCGGTCGAGATGCTGGAGATCTGACGGCCAGCGCGGCTCTCCCTTGTGGCGGCTGGGCTTCTGCTTAGCCCGCGTCGGCGCTGGCGGCGAGGTCGAGGGTGATGCGGTCGAGCACCGCGCGGCCGCTGCGGGTGGCGATCAGGCGCCCGCGGTCGTGCGACAGCAGCCCGCCGCTCACCAGCGTCTCGATCGCCGCGGGATCGATCGCCAGCGGCGCCAGTTCGGCCAGCGCGACGCCCTCGACCGTGCGCAGGCCCATCAGCAGCCGCTCCAGCGCCGCCTCGCGGGGCGAGAGCCGGGTCCGCTCGGAAAGGCCACAGCCGGCGGTCTCCAGCTTCCGCAGGTAGCCGGCGATCGGCGCCGGCGTCAGCGTCGCCCAGCGCGCGCCCGCCTCGGTGACGCGCCCGTGTGCGCCGGGTCCCACGCCCAGGTAGTCGCCGCCGCGCCAGTAGATCAGGTTGTGGCGCGAACGGGCGGCCGGTCCCCGCGCGTGGTTGGAGACCTCGTAGGCCGGCAGGCCGGCGGCCTCGAGCACTTCGCCCGTGGTCTCGTAGAGCGCAGCGGCCACGTCCGGCTCCGGCGGCGCCCAGCGGCCGCGTTGCACGGCGCGGTCGAACGCGGTGCCGGCCTCGATGGTCAGCTGGTAGGGCGACACGTGCTCGGGCCCCAGCGCCAGCGCTGCGCGGAGCTCGGCGCGCCAGGCGTCCGGCGTCTGGCCCGGGCGCGCGTAGATCATGTCGATCGAAAGGCGCGGAAAGACCGCGGCGGCCACCTCGGCCGCGCGGCGCGCCTCGGCGGCGTCGTGGTTGCGGCCGAGGAAGGTCAGCGCCGCGTCGTCCAGCGACTGCAGGCCGAGCGACAGCCGGTTGACGCCGGCCGCCGCGAACGCCGCGAAGCGGTCGGCCTCGGCGTCGGTGGGATTGGCCTCAAGGGTCACTTCCAGGTCGGGCTTTGGGTCGAACAGCCGCGTCGCGGCCGCGAGGACATCGCCGGCCCAGTCCGGGTCCATCAGCGAGGGCGTGCCGCCGCCGAAGAACACCGAGGCGAGCCGCCGGCGGCCGAGCCGCGCGCCTTGCGCCTCCAGGTCGGCGACGATCGCGCGCGCCAGGGACGCGCGAACTTGGGCCGCCGGCGCATCGCGCTCGCCGCGATCGCGCACGACGTTGAAGTCGCAGTAGGGGCAGATGCGCGCGCAGTAGGGCCAGTGGACGTAGAGCCCGACGTCCTGCGGACCCTCCGGGCGGGGCTCAGTCAAACAGCGCCGCCTTCAGCTGGGCGAACGCACGGGCGCGGTGGCTGATCTGGTCCTTCACGGCCGCATCCAGTTCGCCGAAGGTCTGATCGTAACCCGCCGGGACGAAGATCGGGTCGTAGCCGAAGCCCTTCAGTCCACGCGGCGGGAAGCTCAGCGTCCCGTCGACACGGCCCTCGACCACCACGGCCGGCCCGTCCGGCCATGCAACGGCCAGCGCGCTGGTGAACCAGGCCGCGGTATCGTCGCTCTCGCTCTCGGCAAGCCGCTGCTCGACGAGGCGCATCGCATGGCCGAAGTCCTTCGACGGGCCAGCCCATCTCGCCGAATAGACCCCCGGCGCGCCGTCCAGCGCCCGCACCGACAGCCCCGAATCGTCGGCCAGCGCCACCAGGCCGGACGACTCGGCCGCCGCGCGCGCCTTCACCAGGGCGTTGCCCGCGAACGTTTGCTCGGTCTCCTCGGGCTCCGAAAGCCCCACCGCGCCGGCGTCGACCACCTCGAATCGCCCCTCCAGCAGCGCGGCCAACTCGCGCGCCTTGCCGGGGTTGTGGGTGGCCGCGACGATCCGCAGGCCGCGAGAAAGTTGAAGCGCCATAGGCCCTTAAGTCGCGTGCGCGGGTCTTCGGCGCAAGCCGCGCGCGACGCTCCGCCAACCTTACCGTTTTGCAATGCAGCGAAACTAACCGGATTTTAATGCATTGCGAAAGTTTAACATCGATAATCGATAATTCGCGTTGATCGAAAATCGATGCGGGCATATTGATAATCACAACGAAGCGGCCGGCAACGGTTGTTTCGGAGGTGGCGAGAGCCATCAGTAATGTTGCAATGCACAAATTCTAGGGGATGACCTATGAAGACGATCCTGAACCTGCTCGACCGCTCCGCGCTCGCGCTGATCAACCTCATCGTGGTTGCGGGCGCGCCGTTTGCGGCGATCGCGCTGGCCACCAACGCGCTGTAATGGGGGCCGCTGGCGCGGCCTCCCGCTTGGAGGCATCTTCGCCTTCCTTCCCGTGAACCGGGGAGGGAGGCGAAATCGCATCTGGGGATCGCTGCTACGATGATCCGCGCGCTTGGACCGGGCTCGGTCTCCAGCTTCCTGAAGGTGATCCTCGACGTCTTCTACGTCGTGCTGTGGGCAGTCGGGCTGGTGTTCGCCGTCATCATCGTCGGTCTCCTGCTGATCAGCTTCAATCCGCAGGTGCTGCCGCCGGCCCTGCTGGCGCACGCTGATGTCATGGGCCATGCGCCCGGCCTTCCCGCTGCGGTGCGCCTCACCGGCGCCGAGCTGTCGCTGATCGGCGTGCTGGTCATCGTGCAGCGGCTGCGCAAGATCTTCGGCGCGATGACCGCCGGCGATCCGTTCCACCCCGATAACGTGCGCCGGCTGCGGGTGATCGCGCTGGTGCTGGCGCTGATCGAGATCAACGATTACGCCTTCGCCGCGCTCGACCGCTTCGTGCTCGGCGCCAAGATCCCGAGCTTCAACCTCAACCTGACGGCCTGGTTCGCGGTCCTGGTGATCGTGGTGCTGGCCGAGGTGTTCCGCGAGGGCGCGCGCCTGCGCCGCGACGCGGAACTGACAATCTAGCCCCGGCGGATGGCGATCCGGGTCCATCTCGATCGGATCCTGCTCGAGCGGCGGATGTCGCTGACCGAGCTCGCCGACCGTGTCGGCGTGACCATCGCCAACCTGTCGATCCTCAAGACCGGCAAGGCGCGCGCGGTGCGCTTCTCGACGCTGGATGCGCTCTGCCGCGAACTCAACTGCCAGCCTGGCGACCTGCTGGTGTTCGAGCCCGGCCCGCCCGACGACGAGGCCGCCGAAGAGCTCGAGCTGGAGGAATAGGGGACGACCCATGGACCGGTTCTCGCCGCCGAAGATCGCGCAGATCGAGCTGCACTGCGCCGACCTGGCGGCGGCCGAGGCGTTCTATTGCGGCGTGTTGGGCCTCGCGAAAGTCGGCCAGTTCGGCGACAGCCTGTTCGTGAAGTGCGGCGAGGTGAACCTGATCATCCAGGCCTCGCCCAACCCGAAGGTCCCCGGCAGCATGATCTACTTCAGCGCCGACGGCGCGGTGCGCGAAGCGACGGCGGCGCTGCAGGCGCAAGGGGTCGCCTTCAGGCAGGCGCCGCGCCGCATCGCCCGCAACCACGAGGGCCATGACATCTGGCTGGGGTTCTTCGATGATCCCTGGGGCAATCCGCTGGCGCTGCTCGCCAATATGCCGGTCGAGGCCTGAGCCGGCTCAAACGGCGCGGAGCAGGTACTTCGCTTCGAACCGATCCGCCGAGCGGACGACCTCGGCGATCTCGAACCCGGCCTGCGCCAGCATCGGTTCCAGCAGCCAGCTGAAGGTCGAGTGCTCGTCGCGGACGTGCTCCTCCATCTCGGCGCGGCTCCACTCGCCGTCGACCACCTCGCCGCCGAGCGCGCACCAGGCCTCGAAGCGCTCGGCCGCCTCGGCGAGCGGGAAGTCGTAGACCACGTCCCAGAGCCGGAAGACGCCGCCGGGGCGAAGCATCGCGCGCACCCGCTGCAGCGCCATCGCCTTCCAGACGTCCGGCAGGTGGTGCAGCTCGAACCGCGAGTAGACGAAATCCGCCGGCCCGCCCTGGTGCGCGTAGCTGAGGAAGCCGCCCTCGACGAGCTCGACGTTGGCGAGCCGCGCCGCGGCCAGCTTCTCGCGCAGGCGCGCCAGCATCGGCGGCGAGACGTCGACCGCGATCACCTTGGCGCAACGCGGCGCGGCGGCGATGGTGAACTGCCCGGTGCCGGGACCGAACTCGACGACGGTCGAGGCCGCGCCCAATCCCAGGTCGGCCAGCAAGGCGACCTCGGCCGCCGCATCGGCGTCCATCTTGCCGTCGTACCGGGCGACGTGTGCCGGATCCAGGTTCTCGCGCCCGGCCATCGCCAGCTCGTCGGGAACCCAGCCTGCCGTCCGCATGGGTACGGTCTGCGTCGCCATGGCGCAGCTCTACCGCGACGTCCCTTCCCTCGAAAGCTCCCCGTCCCGCGCGCTGGTTCTACGGCGTCAGCCCCGCCGCCTTGGCCTCGTCGGCGATGTGCGGGGCGATGGCGACGGCGGCGGCGAGATCGGCGTCGCTCTGGGCCTTCTGCCCTTTGCGCGCCTCGGCGATCCCGCGGCCGTAGAGCGCCCAGGGCGCGCGTGGCATCAGGTGGACGGCATGGTCGAAGTCGCCGAGCGCCGCGTCGTTGTTGCCGAGCCGCAGCTCGACCAGGCCGCGGCTGGCGTAGGCTTCCGGCAGGCCGGGCCGATAGCGGATCGCGTCGTTGCAGTCCTTGAGCGCCAGATCGAGGCCGTCGTTCAGATAGCCGCGCGCCCGACAGCGGACGCCCAGCGCCTGCGCGAGGTCCTCGTTGCGCGGATGCGCCTCGATGTAGGCGGTGACGACGCGATCGGCGTCGGCGAACTTGCCGGCGCTCAGCCAGGCCTGTGCGATGCCGACGCCGGCGTTGGGGTCGGCGCGCAACGCCGCGTCGAAGTCGGCGCTCGCCCCGGCGGCGTCCTTGCGCGCCAGCTTCAGCTGGCCGCGCACCGTCAGCGCGGCGGCGTAGTCCGGCTTCAGCTTCACCGCCTGATCGAGGTCGGCCATCGCCACCACCGGCTGGTGGTCCAGCAGGCGCGCGATGGCCCGGTCGTAGAAGTGGGTCGCGTCGGTTGGGGCCAGGACGATCGCCTGGCTGTCGTCGGCGACGGCGGCGTCGTAGGCGTGGCGCGCCAGCTCGGCGGCCGCGCGGCGCGAGTACCCGGCGGCGTCGGTGGGGGCCTCGCCAGCGCCGGCTTGGGCGGGGGGCGAGGTCGCAGGCCCGCCGGCGCCGAGCGGCGCGGCCGCCCGCGCGTTGGCTTCGGTCTGCGGGACGGGGGACGGCGGCGGCGGCGGCGCAGCGGGGCGGGGGCCCTCGAGGTTGAACACCGGCCCGCCGTTATAGGTGAAGTAGACCCGGTTCTGGCTGCGCGCGATGTAGATGTGGTGCGACAGGAAGAAGTCCGCGCCGACCAGCATGTCGATGTCGGCGAGCTGAAGGTCCGAGATGCGGATCCTGGTGGCCTTCACCTGCTCGCCGCCGATCTCGAAGCTCTGGAACGGCGCGATCCAGCCTCGCGCCACCCGTCTGCCCAGCGCCGAGCCGCCGGCGACCTGGATGACGTCAGGACCATCCAGCCTGACACCGGCGCGGCGCGCGCCCTCGACGGTGAGCACCGAGCGGGACGAGCCGCTGTCGAACTGCACCCGGATCTTCTGACCGTTCAGCGTGGCGGTCCCGATGATGCGGCGGTCGGCCCCGTTGATCGGGTTGATCGACATCTCGGCGACGCCCTCGCCGGTCGGCGCCCAATAGGCGAGGTCCGCGCCGCCGCAGCCTTTGGGCAGGAACAGGCGCACGACGCTGTTGGCCAGATCGTACTCCGCGTCGATGCCGCCGAGCGCATTCTGGCCGATCAGGCCGTCACCCGGGCCGGTCGCATGCTCGCCGACCAGGAACTCGACGTCGCGGAACGGCGCGTCCATGAAGGTGAGGGTCTTGACCGTGGTCACGTGCATGCTGGCTTCGCCGGTGACGCCTTCGACGCGGAAGTGCGGGTCGAGCGGGCCCAGCTTCAGGCCGAACTTCGCCGCGCTGCCCGGATTGAGCACGCTGAAGAAGGCGCCGGTGTCGATGAAGAACCGCGCGTCCTGACCGTTGATCTTCGCGCTGACCATGGCCGCCATCCCGGCCATGGTCACCGGCAGCTCGGCGATCTTCTGAAGATTGCATTGGGCCGGCTCGGCCCGGCTCGGACCAGCGGTCAGCGCCAGCACGGCCAGCGCGAATGCGGCGAGACGCTCCCTCATCGCGATAGACTAGCGTGGCCGTGGCGATTGCGCGACCCGTCATTCGCGGCAGCCTGCGTTAGCGCGCTTGTGCGCTGCTGCCAGTGGGCTGGCAGCACGGGTCGGGGCTATGCTGCGCGCCTCCCCACGCACGCAGGAGCCAGCCATGTCCGACGGACTCGTCTTCTACACCCACCCGATGTCGCGCGGCCGCATCGCGCGCTGGATGCTGGAGGAAGTCGGCCAGCCCTACCGCACCGAGATCATGGACTACGCGACGACGCTGAAGGCGCCCGCCTACCTCGCGATCAATCCGATGGGCAAGCTGCCGGCGATCACCCACGGCGGCGTGGTGGTGACCGAGGCGGCCGCCATCTGCGCCTACCTTGCCGACGCGTTCCCGGCCGTGGGTCTCGCGCCGCCGCACGGCGACAAGGCGCGCGCGCCCTACTACCGCTGGCTGTTCTTCGCCGCCGGCCCGGTCGAGGCGGTGGTCACCGCCAAGATGCTCGGCGTCGACATCAAGCCCGAGCAGAAGCGGATGGTCGGCTTCGGCGACGCCGCCGACACGATGAATGCGCTGGAAGGCGCCGTGAAGGGCCGCGACTTCATCGCCGGCGATACGTTCAGCGCCGCGGACGTCTACCTGGCCTCGCAACTCGGCTGGGGCATGCAATTCGGCTCGATCGAGAAGCGGCCGGCGTTCGAGGCCTACGTGGGCCGCCACCAGGGCCGCCCGGCCGCGGTCCGCGCCCGCGAGATCGACGACAAGCTGCTGGCCGAGCAACCGGCGCCGCAGCCGGCCAGCTGACGCAGGTGGCGAGGGCGACGATCCGGGCGGCCGCTGCGATCTTCGTGCTCGCGACAGTGGCCCAGGCCGCGCCAGGCCCCTCCACGGGAGGTCAGGCTGCGCGGGATTGCCGGCCAACTCCAGTTCCAGCGCAGCCGTGCTTCAGCGTGCGCGGCCGGCTTTCGGCCTGGAACGGGGCGCCGACCTTCCGGCTGCATCCCGATGGGTCGAAGCGCCTGCTGGGCGTGGTCGGCGGCGACGGCGATCCGGCCTCGCGCTCAGTGCTGACGGCCAACTTGCGCGCCGCCATGACGCCGCCGTCGCCCGGCGACCTTCAACCGGTGACCGCCCGCTTCCGCGTCTGTCCGCTGGCGCCAGACCGCCGCGGCCGGATGCGGCCGGTCTGCATCGCCGACGCCAGCGAGATCACGGCGTCGCCGGATTCCCGCTAGATCGCGATGCGTTCGGATCGAACGCTGAAGCGCGATCTACACTTTTGAATCTAGAGCAGGATTCGGCTTTCAGGCGATCGCGCCTGAAACCATCCTGCTCTCAGGCGATCGCCACCTTCTGCAGCTCGACGAGGCGGGCGATGCCGACCTGCGCCAGGTTGAACAGCGTCTCGAACTCGGCGCGCGTGAAGCCGCGCTTCTCGCCGGTGGCCTGGATCTCGACGATGTCGCCGACGCCGGTCAGCACGAAGTTGGAATCGGCCTCGGCGCTGGAGTCCTCCTCGTAGTCGAGGTCGAGCACCGGAACGTCGGCCACCACGCCGCAGGAGATGGCCGCCACGTGGTCGCGGATCGGATCTGCCTTGAGGACGCCCTCGTCCAGAAGCCAGCGCGTGGCGAGCCTAAGCGCCACCCAGGCGCCGGTGATCGCCGCCGTGCGCGTGCCGCCGTCGGCCTGGATCACGTCGCAGTCGAGCGTGAACTGCCGCTCGCCAAGCGCCCGCATGTCGGTCACGGCGCGCAAGGAGCGGCCGATCAGCCGCTGGATCTCCTGGCTGCGGCCACTCTGCTTGCCCTCGGCCGCCTCGCGACGTCCACGCGTGTGGGTCGCGCGCGGCAGCATACCGTACTCGGCGGTCACCCAGCCCTGGCCGCGGCCGCGCAGGAAGCCGGGCACCGTCTCGTCGAGGCTGGCGGTGACCAAGACCCGCGTGTGGCCGAACGAGACCAGGCACGAGCCTTCGGCGTAGCGGTTGACGCCGGTCTCCAGCTTGACCTCGCGCAGCGCGTCCGCCGCCCGTCCCGAGGGTCTGCCTGCCATACGATCACATCTCCCAAAGCGCCCGCCGCGGCTTGCGCCGGGTGGGGCGCGCCTTATCCTCATAAGCTGCAATGACCAACCCGCTTGGCATTTCCGTCGTGAGCGGCCCGACGCTCACCGAGCTCGACGCTCGGGCGCGCGATATCTTCCGCCGCATCGTCGAGGCCTACCTGGAGACCGGCGAGCCAGTCGGCTCGCGCACCCTGTCGCGGGCTGGCATAGCGCTGTCGCCCGCCTCGATCCGCAACACCATGCAGGATCTCGCCGAGCTCGGCCTCCTGGACGCGCCGCACATCAGCGCCGGCCGCATGCCGACCCACGTGGGGCTGCGGCTCTTCGTCGACGGCCTACTGGAAGTGGGCGACCTCGCCGAGGAGGAGCGGCGCTCGATCGAGGCGCGGCTGATGGCGCACGGCCGCTCGATGGAGGACGCGCTCAACGAGGCGAGCTCCATCCTTTCCGGCTTGGCCGGCGGGGCGGGCGTCGTGGTCGCCCCGTCGCGCGAGGCGGGCGTCAAGCACGTCGAGTTCGTGGCGCTGGGACCGGACCAGGCGCTGGCGATCATGGTGTTCGACGACGGCCAGGTGGAGAACCGGCTGATGCGGCGGCCGGCCGGGGTCACGCCGTCCGCGCTGGTCGAAGCGTCCAACTTCCTCAACGCGCGCCTGCGCGGCCGCACGCTGGTCGACGCCCGCGTCGAGGTGAGCCGCGAGCTGGAGCGCGCCCGCCGCGAGCTCGACGCGGCGAGCGCCCGGCTGGTCGAGGAGGGGCTGGCGGCCTGGAGCGGCGGCGGCGAGAGCGACCGCGCGCTGATCGTGCGCGGCCGCGCCAACCTGCTGGGGGATCCGGAGACGCTGGCCGACCTCGAGCGCGTGCGGATGCTGTTCGACGACCTCGAGCAGAAGGAACAGCTGATCGGGCTCCTCGATCTGGTGCGCGACGCCGAGGGCGTGCGCATCTTCATCGGCGCGGAGACCAGGTTGTTCTCGCTTTCGGGTTCCGCCGTGATCGCGGCGCCCTATATGAGCGGGCGACAGAAGGTGCTGGGCGCGATCGGCGTGATCGGTCCAGCACGGCTCAACTATGCGCGGGTGATTCCGCTCGTCGACTACACGGCGCGGGCGCTCGGGCGCATCATGGACGGATGAGAAGACCCCTCATGAGTGACGACGAGACGCCGATGGGCGGTCCCGGGACGGAAGACGAGGCGGCCGCAGCTCCGCCGCTGGCGGCGGAGGACGAGGTCGAGGCGCTGCGCGCCGAGCTGGCGGCGCTGAAGGATCAGGCGCTGCGCATCGCCGCCGACGCCGAGAACACCAAACGCCGGACCGAGCGCGAGGCCAATGACGCACGCGCCTTCGCCATCCAGAAGTTCGCGCGCGACCTGCTGGGCGTGGCCGACAACCTGCAGCGCGCCATGCTGCACGCGCCGACCGACGCGGCCGACCCGCTGGTCAAGAACCTGGCGATCGGCCTCCAGATGACCGAGAAGGAGCTGATGGGCGCCTTCGAGCGCAATGGGCTGAAGAAGATCGACCCGGTGCGCGGCGCGAAGTTCGACCCGCACCAGCACCAGGCCATGCAGGAGCAGGCGGCCGACGACGTCGCCGGCGGCGGCGTGCTGCAGGTGATCCAGCCCGGCTACGAGCTGTTCGGCCGGCTGGTGCGCCCGGCCATGGTGATCGTCGCCGCGAAGGGCTCCGGCGGCGCCGAGGCCGCCGACCAGGTCGCCCAGAACCCCTACGCCGCCGCCGGCGACGCGGCCGGCGCGTCGGTCGACACCAAGGCCTGAGATCGCTCTCCGCTCGCGGCAGAGTTTGGCGCTTCACGGGCGCGTGCTTTCGTCTAGTGTGGGTCGTCCCATCACTTACGAGCGCCGCGCCGGGGGAAGCCTCGCCGCGCCGTCTTAGGATCGGACGCGGATGAAGCTGACAATCGAGCGGGCGGCGCTGCTGAAGGCGCTGGGGCATGTGCAGAGCGCCGTGGAGCGGCGCAACACCATCCCGATCCTCTCCAACGCGCTGATCTCGGCGAGCGACGGCCAAATCGGCTTGTCGACCACCGACCTCGACATGCAGATCGCCGATGCGAGCCCGGCCCAGGTCGACGCGAGCGGCCAGATCACCGCGCCGGCGCACACGCTCTACGAGATCGTCCGCGAGCTGCCGGAGGGCGCCGATGTCACGCTGAGCTACACGCGCGAGGACCCGCGCCTGGAGGTGCGGGCCGGCCGCGCGCGCTTCAACCTGCCGGTGCTCCCGGCCGGCGACTTCCCGGCGATGACCGCGGACGGGCTCTCCGACCCGATCGCCATCGACACCGACGACTTCATCCGGCTGATCGACAAGACCCGCTTCGCCGTCTCGACCGAGGAGACTCGCTACTATCTGAACGGCCTCTACCTGCACGTCGTCGTCCAGGACGGGCGGCCGAAACTGCGCGCGGTGGCCACCGACGGACGCCGCCTGGCGCTGGCCGAGATGCCGGCGCCGGACGGCTTCTCCGGCGCGCCGGGCGTCATCATCCCGCGCAAGACGGTGAGCGAAGCGCGCCGGCTGATGGATGACGCCGGCGAGACCGTGACGATCGCCGTCTCGGCCCAGAAGGTGTGTTTCGGGTTTGGCCACGCGACGCTGGTCTCCAAGGTCATCGACGGGTCGTTCCCCCGCTACGAGGAGGTGCTGCCGCGCGAGAACAGGCGGGTGGTGGCGGTGGACAACGCGCTCTTCGCCGCCGCGGTGCGGCGCGTCGCGACCATCTCGAACGAGCAGAGCCGACCGGTGCGGCTGGCGATCGAGAGCGGCCACATGACGCTCACCGTGCGCAACATCGACGCCAGCCAGGCGGTCGAGGAGCTCGAGGTCGACTACGAGGGCGAGCCGTTCGAGATCGGCTTCAACGGGCGCTACGTCATGGACGTCGCCGCGCAGATGGGCGGCGACGTCGCCGAGTTCCGCTTCGCCGAGACCGTCGCCGGCGGCGGACTGGAGCCCACGCTGGTGCTCGATCCGACCGACGCAGGCGTCCAATACGTGCTCGTGCCGATGCGCACCTAGGCGCGCTGCGGACGCCCGCGCGCCGCGCCGCGCCGCCTGGCTCCGATGGGCCTTCCGCGCGCCACGGTTTCGGCTAATCTCCCGCGTCCCAGCGCCGTGCGGGGGTGAAGTTGCGCGGTACGAACGGACGGACCTTGAATGAAGCTGACGATCGAGCGGGCGGCGCTGCTGAAGGCGCTCGGGCATGTGCAGAGCGTCGTCGAGCGGCGCAACACCATCCCGATCCTCTCGAACGTGCTGTTGTCGGCGGGCGACGGCCGCGTCGCCTTCTCGGCCACCGACCTCGACATGGAGATCGCCGATTCGACGCCGGCGCAGGTCGAGGGCAGCGGCCAGATCACCGCGCCGGCCCACACGCTCTACGAGATCGTCCGCAAGCTGCCGGAAGGCGCCGACGTCTCGCTGAACTACACGGGCGAGGACCCGCGGCTGGTCGTGCAGGCCGGCCGCTCGCGCTTCAACCTGCCGGTGCTGCCTGCCGGCGACTTCCCGATGATGTCGTCGGAAGGGCTCTCCGCGCCGATCGGCGTCGACACCAACGATCTCGTGCGGCTGATCGACAAGACCCGCTTCGCGATCTCCACCGAGGAGACGCGCTACTACCTGAATGGCCTCTACCTGCATGCGGTGGTCGAGGGCGGCGAGGCCAAGCTGCGCGCGGTGGCCACCGATGGGCGCCGCCTGGCGCTGGCTGAGATGCCCGCGCCCGACGGCTTCTCCGGCGCGCCCGGCGTCATCATCCCGCGCAAGACCATCAACGAGGCGCGGCGGCTGATGGACGACGCCGGCGAGATTGTGACCATGGGCATCTCGTCCCAGAAGGTGCGCTTCGGCTTCGACCACGCGGCGATGACCTCGAAGGTGATCGACGGCTCGTTTCCGCCCTACGAGCGGGTGATCCCGCGCGACAACAAGCGGGTGATGACGCTCGACAACGCCCTCTTCGCCGCCGCCGTCGACCGCGTCGCCACCATCTCCACCGACCAGAGCCGCGCGGTGCGCCTCTCCATCGAGCCCGGCCGCATGACGCTGATCGTGCGCAACATGGACGCCGGCCAGGCGGTCGAGGAGCTGGAGGTGGACTACGAGGGCGAGGCGTTCGAGGTCGGCTTCAACGCCCGCTACATCCTCGACGTCACCTCGCAGATCGGCGGCGAGATCGCCGAGTTCCGTTTCGCCGAGAACGCCGGCGGCGCAGCGATGCTCGACCCGACCCTGGTGCTCGATCCCACCGACTCGGCCGTCCAGTACGTGCTGATGCCGATGCGGGCCTGATCCTCCCGCGCCGGGAAGCGGCCTAAGGCCGCGCGCCCCAGGGCGGGCCGTCGTGTGGCGTGGAACGGCGGGCGGCGGCTTTCGCGTCGAACGTCGAGATGCGCTCGATCATCCGCAGCGCCTCGGGAATGGACCGCACTGCCCCCAGGGCGAGGATGATCGCCGAAACGCCGAGGCAGCCGAAGAAGATGTCGGGACCGCTCATGCTGCTTGCGCAACGAAGAACGGGGGCTTGCGTTCCGGGGGCCCATGTTCGCTGCTTCACGCGTCTACCCAGCGGGGCATTGCGGGCCTAAGTAGCGGCCATGCAGCGCACCCAGCTCGGCCGCACCGGCCTTTCCGTCTCCAGGCTTTGCCTCGGCACGATGACCTTCGGCCTCCAGTGCGACGAGCCGCAGAGCAGAGCCATCATGGACCGGGCCGCCGAGGGCGGGATCGACTTCTTCGACAGCGCCGACGTCTATCCGCTCGGCGGCGGCGCCAACACGGTCGGGCGAACCGAGGAGATCGTCGGGAACTGGCTGGTCGGCAAGCGCCACGACTACATCCTCGCCACCAAGTGCGTCGGCCGCACCGGCCGCAAGCCGTGGGACCAGGGGATGAGCCGCAAGCACATCCTGGACGCCATCGACGCCTCGCTGAAGCGCCTGCAGACCGACTACGTCGACCTCTACCAGCTGCACAGCTACGACCCGACGACGCCGATCGACGAGGCGCTGGAGGCGCTCGACCAGGTCGTGAAAAGCGGCAAGGCGCGCTACGTCGGCTTCTCCAACTGGCCGGCGTACAAGGTGGCGCGCGCCGTCGGCCGCGCCGAGCTCAACGGCTGGGCCGGCGCCACCTCGCTGCAGCCGCGCTACAACCTGCTGTTCAGAACCTTCGAGCGCGACCTGCTGCCGCTCGCCCGCGAGGAGGGGATCGGCGTCATCCCGTACAACCCGCTGGCCGGCGGCCTGCTCACCGGCAAGCACACGCAAGGGCCGGCCCCCGAGGGCACGCGCTTCACGCTGGGCACGGCGGGCGCGCGCTACCAGGAGCGCTACTGGCACGACGCCGAGTTCGCGACGGTGCAGCAGCTGAAGGGCGTCGCGGCCGAGGCGGGGATGAGCATGGCGACGATGGCGGTCAGCTGGGTGCTGGCCAACCCGGCGATCACCGCGCCGATCGTCGGCGCCAGCAAGCCGGAGCAACTCGCCGACAGCCTCGCGGCGGTCGAGAAACCGCTGCCCGCCGACCTGAAGGCCAAGCTGGACGACATGACCCACGCCTGGCGCGCCGTCGACGCCGAGCGGTGAGCCCCACTTCCGCTCTTCCCCGCGAAAGCGGGGACCCAGGTTTTTTCGGCCACGGAAAACACGGAAAGCACGGAAAGGGGGCGTGGGCCGCTCAGCTGCCTTCCGCGTTTTCCCTGTTTTCCGTGGTTCGCCCTTCCGGCCTTGCCCCTGCCCCGCGCTTCACGAAAAGCCTGGGTCCCCGCTCTTGCGGGGAAGAGCGGATCTAGGATGCGCGCCGCGGTCCAATCCCTCGCGCTGACGAATTTCCGCTCGTACGAACGCGCGGAGCTGACGCCCGGCGGCCGCAGTGTGTTCCTGTTCGGGCCGAATGGGGCGGGAAAGACCAATCTGCTGGAGGCGGTGAGCCTGTTCTCGCCGGGGCGCGGGATGCGGGCGGCCAGCCTCGGCGAGTTCGGACGGCGGTTGCCGGACGAGGCGCAGGGGCGCGCCTGGGCGGTGTCGGCGCAGGTCGAGGGCGAGGCGGGCGAGGTGCGGCTCGGCACTGGCGTCGAGACCGGCGGCGCGGCGCGGCGCACCGTGCGCATCGAAGGCGAGACCGTGCCGCCCGGCCGCATGGCCGAGCACCTGCGCCCGCTCTGGCTGACGCCGGCGCAGGATCGCCTCTTCCTGGAGGGCGCGGCCGACCGGCGGCGGTTCTTCGACCGGCTGGTGTTCGCCGCCGAGCCGATCCACGCCGCCCACGCAGGCGCCTACGAGCGGGCGCTGCGCGAACGCACCCGCCTGCTCGCCGACGAAGCGCCCGATCCGGCCTGGCTCACCGCGCTGGAGGCGCGCATGGCCGACGCCGGCGCGCGGATGGCCGAGGCGCGCGCGGCGACGCTGGCGGCGTTGCAGGCCGAGATCGACCAGCGCGGCGACCGCCCGTTCCCGCAAGGCCAGCTCGGCCTCACCGGCGCCTTCGAGCAGCTGGCGCTCGCCGGCGCGCCGCTCGCCGAGATCGAGGCGCGGCTGGCCGCCGATCTGGCTGTTTCCCGCCCCCGCGACCAGGCCGCCGGGCGTGCGCTGACCGGTCCGCACAGGGGCGATCTGACGGTGATCCACCGCATCCGCGGCCGGCCTGCGGCGGAGTGCTCCACCGGCGAGCAGAAAGCGCTGATTCTGAACCTGGTTTTGGCTCAAGGGTCGCGACTTTCGCGTGCGAAATCGCAGCCGAATCCTATATTGTTGCTGGACGAGGTTGCGGCGCATCTGGACATGCCCCGGCGCGCCGCGCTCGCCGAAGAAATCGAGGCGCTCGGTCTGCAAGCCTTCCTTACCGGCACGGACGAGGCGCTGTTCGAACCCCTCAAGGGACGGGCGTTTGGCGTGCGTGTGGACGCATCCCGCCTTGTCCCGCTGGAAAGCGGATGACAGACGAAAGAACTGACGACGGCGCCGCGGAATATGGCGCGGATTCCATCAAGGTCCTCAAGGGCCTCGACGCGGTGCGCAAGCGCCCCGGCATGTACATCGGCGACACCGATGACGGCTCGGGCCTGCACCACATGGTCTACGAGGTGCTGGACAACTCGATCGACGAGGCGCTGGGCGACTGGGCCACGCGCGTCGAGGTGATCCTCAACGCCGACGGCTCGGCCACGGTGACCGACGACGGGCGCGGCATCCCCACCGACATCCACGAAGGCGAGGGCGTCTCCGCGGCCGAGGTCATCATGACCCAGCTGCACGCCGGCGGTAAGTTCGACCAGAACTCCTACAAGGTGTCCGGCGGCCTGCACGGCGTCGGCGTCTCGGTGGTCAACGCGCTCTCGGAGTGGCTGCAGCTCACCATCTACCGCGGCGGGCTGAAGCATGCGATGCGCTTCGAGAATGGCGACCCGGTCGCGCCGCTGGCGATCACCGGCGAGGCGCCCAAGCGCGACAACGGCGAGTTCCTCACCGGCACCGAAGTCAGCTTCCTGCCGTCCACCGACACCTTCGCCTTCATCGAGTTCGATCGGAAGACGCTCGAGCACCGGCTGCGCGAGCTGGCCTTCCTGAACTCCGGCGTCACCATCGTCCTGAAGGACCTTCGCGACGCCGAGC
>DATNEH010000145.1:0-19771 GCA_035553015.1 Caulobacteraceae bacterium
TCTCCGCCTCGTCATCTCGATCGCCAAGAAATACACCAATCGCGGCCTGCAATTCCTCGACCTCATCCAGGAAGGCAATATCGGCCTGATGAAGGCGGTCGATAAGTTCGAGTATCGCCGCGGCTACAAATTCTCGACCTACGCCACATGGTGGATCCGGCAGGCGATCACCCGCTCGATCGCCGACCAGGCACGCACGATCCGCATCCCGGTGCACATGATCGAGACGATCAACAAGATCGTCCGCACCTCGCGCCAGATGCTGCACGAGATCGGCCGCGAGCCGACGCCCGAAGAGCTGGCCGAGAAGCTCGCCATGCCGCTCGAGAAGGTCCGCAAGGTCCTGAAGATCGCCAAGGAGCCGATCAGCCTCGAAACCCCCATCGGCGACGAGGAAGACAGCCACCTGGGCGACTTCATCGAGGACAAGAACGCGGTGCTGCCGATCGACGCGGCGATCCAGAGCAATCTTCGCGAAACAACGACGCGAGTTCTCGCGTCGTTGACCCCGCGCGAAGAACGCGTGCTGCGCATGCGCTTCGGCATCGGCATGAACACCGACCACACGCTCGAGGAGGTCGGCCAGCAGTTCTCGGTCACCCGCGAACGCATCCGCCAGATCGAAGCCAAGGCCCTGCGCAAGCTCAAGCACCCCAGCCGCAGCCGCAAACTGCGCAGCTTCCTGGACAGTTGACCGCACGCGGCCGCGGCGGGAGATTTGCGGCCATGGCGGACGACGGATTCAGGGTCGAGTTGAGCGCCGAGTTGGGCGCCAAGCTGGAGGCCGCAGCCCGCTCTGCGGGGCTGTCGCCCAACGCATACGCCAACGAGCTTATCTCGCAGGTGCTGGGCGGCGGCGACTGGCGCGAGGCCAAGGAGGCCTTGGCGCACTACGACCGTACGGGCGAGTTCGTGGACGCCGACCAAGCGCTGTCTGCCGCGAGGGCGCGCCTGATGGCGCGTCTTGATGCTTCGCGTTGAAACGTCGCGTTCGGCTGACTTCGCCGGCCAATCGCGATCTGACGCGGCTCATCGACTATCTCGACGTCCGAAGCCCGGCCGCAGCTCTGCGCGCCTTCGAGACCCTCGACGCGGCCATCCGGTCCCTCGATGAGTTTTCTGAACGCGGCCGGCCGGGCTCAGAGCCTGGGCTTAGGGAACTCATCGTGCGGTTCGGCAGCGGCGCTTATGTGGTCCAATACCGGGTCGACGCCCAGGAAGTTGTAGTCGCTCGCATCTTTCACGGCCGCGAAGACCGCTAGCGCCGTCCGACGTCCGCGCCTAGGCTTCCCTCCCAATCTGATCGGGAGGGACAGAGGATGCGTCTCGAGGGCGGGTGTTACTGCGGGGCGGTGCGGTACGCCGCCGAGGGCGATCCGATGCTGAAGGCGCAGTGCGTCTGCCGCGAGTGCACGCACATGACCGGCGGCGGGCCGAACGTGTTCATCGCCATGCCTCCGGGCGGGTTCGAGTACACGAAGGGCGCGCCGTCGCAGTTCAAACGGCCGGACCTGCCGAACCCGGTCACCCGCGAGTTCTGCGGGACCTGCGGCGCGCCGCTCACCACCCGCGCGCCGGGTTTCCCGGCGGTGATCGTCAAGGTGGGCTCGCTCGACGACCCGAGCCTGTACGGCGAGCCGGACATGACGATCTTCACCTGCGACCAGCAGGCGTTCCAGTACCTGCCGCCGGGCAGGCCGGCGTTCGAGCGGATGCCCGGCTAGAGGGTCGCCCCATTTGACGTCGGAGCGAGGGCGCCCGCGTCCGCCAGAGCGCAGGCGGCGCCCAGCAGGCCCGGCTGGTCGTGGGTGATCAGCCAGGTGGGGATCGCCACGACGTAGTCGCTGAACGCGCCCTTCGCCTCGAAGCTTGCGCGGAAGGCGGCGCCGGCCTTCGCCGTCAGCAGCCGCTGCGAGACGCCGCCGGCCAGGAAGACGCCGCTGCGCGCGCCGTAGATCAGCGCCATGTCGCCGGCGACGGCGCCGAACGCCGCCACGAACAGGTCGGCGACCGCCAGCGCCCGCGCATCGCCCGCCGCCGCGCCGTCGGTGATCGCGTCGGGCGCCTGGAAGCTTGGGCTGCGGCCCTCGATCTCGCAGAGCGCGCGGTGCAGGTTCATCAGGCCCGGGCCGGAAAGCACGTGCTCGACCTGCACGTAGCCGAAGCGATCCTCGAGCCGCCGCCAGACCTCGACCGGCAACGCCTCGCCCGGCGAGATGGCGCTGTGCCCGCCTTCGCCGACCAGCACCGCCTGGCCGCTGGCGTCACGCACCAGCGCGGCCGTGCCGAAGCCGGTGCCCGCGCCCATCACCGCCATCGTGCTGCGCGCCGCCGGCTCCCGCGCCGCGCCCAGCGCCAGCAGGTCGCCCGGTCCCAGCGCGGGCAGGGCGTGCGCCAGCGCCTCGAAGTCGTTGATCAGCCGGCTCTTCGCGCCGCCGAGCCGCGCGGCCAGGCCCCGCTCGGTAAGGCGCCACGGATGGTTGGTCATCGCCACCTCGCCGTTGGTCACCGGGCCGGCGACGGCGATCACCGCGGCCGAGACGGAGACGCCAGCATCCCGAAGATAGGCGGCCACGGCGTCCTCGAAGGTGGGGAAATCGGCAGCCGGGTAGGTGCGGACGTCCGAGATCCTCGGCGTCCCGCGCGCCGCCATCGCCGTCACGGCAAGACGGCAGTTGGTGCCGCCGACGTCGCCGATCAGGGCCAGTCCGTCCGCCGTGCCGCCAGTCATGCCGCGCCTCTCGACTTAAAGCGTAGGGCGAACGGCCGATGTGCGCCTTACGTTGCGCCCCGCTATAGCGGATGCTGCGAGAACGATAGGGGAGAGCGGCCATGGACCTGCATCTGACGGGCAAGCGGGTGCTGATCACGGGCGCGTCCAAGGGGATCGGCGCGGCTGCCGCGGCGGCGTTCGCCGAGGAGGGCTGCCACGTGCGGCTGGTCGCCCGCAGCGCCGAGGCGCTGGCCGAGCTTGCCGGCGCCCTCGCGCGTCGCCACAACGTCGAGGCGACCCACCATCCTGCCGACCTGCGCAGTTCCGACGACATCGCGCGGCTGGCCGCCGAGGTCGAGGACGTCGACATCCTGGTCAACAACGCCGGCGACATCCCCGGCGGGCCGCTGGAGGCGATCGACGAGGCGACCTGGCGACACGCCTGGGAGCTCAAGGTGTTCGGCTACATCAACCTCTGCCGCATCTATCTGGCGCGCATGCAGGCGGCGGGCTCGGGCGTGATCCTCAACGTGATCGGCGCGGCCGGCGAGCGCTCGGACGCCAACTACGTCACCGGCGCGGCCGGCAACGCGGCGCTGATGACCTTCACCCGCGCGCTCGGCAGCCGCAGCCTCGACCACGGCGTCAGGGTGGTTGGCCTGAACCCCGGCCCGGTGGAGACCGATCGCATCGTCACGCTGATGAAGACGCGCGCGGCCCAGCAGCTCGGCGACGAGAGCCGCTACCCGGAGCTGATGAGCCGCTACCCGCTCGGCCGCGCCGCCAGGCCACGCGAGATCGCCGACCTGCTCTGCTTCCTCGCCTCCGACCGCTCCGCCTACACGACCGGCGTGATCTTCACCGTCGACGGCGGCCTCAGCGCCCGCAGCTGAGTCGGCCCGCATTTCCTGCTTGCATAGGCAACTAACTGGTTGCATATAGGCGGCCATGAGCATGGACGCCGTGTTCAAGGCCCTGGCCGATCCGGTCCGTCGCGAGCTGCTGGACAGCCTGCGTGGCCGCGGCGGCCAGACGCTCGGCGAGCTTTGCGAGGGAAGGGGCATGACGCGGCAGGCGGTGACCAAGCACCTGGGCGTCCTGGAGGCGGCGAACCTCGTCGCTTCCGAGCGGCGCGGGCGCGAGAAGCTGCACTACCTGAACCCGGTCCCCATCCAGGACATCGCCGACCGCTGGATCGGCAAGTACGAGCGCGGGCGCCTGGCGGCGCTGGCGGACCTGAAACGACGCCTCGAGGGAGAGACCGATGGCTGAGAGCCGCTTCGTCTACGTCACCTACATCCGCGCCACGCCCCAGGCCGTGTGGGACGAGCTCACCAATCCGGAGCGCAACAAGCTGTTCTGGTCGGGCTACCACCAGGAGACCAGCTGGAAGGTCGGCGACGACTACGAGGTGGTCGGGCCAGACGGGCGCGCCTGGGATTCAGGCAAGGTGATCGCCAACGAGCCGCCGAAGCGCCTGCAGGTCACCTGGCTGCACGAGCACGACGAGGCCATGCGCGCCGAAGGTGAATCGACCTGCACCTTCGAGCTGGAGCCGGCGACGGACACGGTGACCAAGCTCACCGTCACGCACGCGATCGGCATCGCCAACTCCAAGCTGATCGCCGCGGTGTCCAACGGCTGGCCGAGCATCCTCGCCAGCCTGAAGAGCCTGATCGAGACGGGGCGGGCGCTGGCGTAAGCGCGCTAGGAACTCGGCCAGCTCCTCGACCTCTTCACCCCCGGTGAGTGCGCAAACTACCTAACGGATCGCGCCCCAGCGCCTGGTGTCACCGACGAGACCTGGGTGAAGACCAACATGGCGCCGCGGCGAGCGGCATGCGCCCAGGCAATCAACCGATTATCCGCCGGCTTCGAAGACGACGCCCGCCTCGGTGACGATGACGTCCATCCGCTGGTCGTGCGCCGCCGGCGCGATGCTGGCGAGGCGCCCCAGCTCGAAGCCGACGCCGACGGCGAGCGGGCGCGGCTGCAGCGCCGCCAGCGTGCGGTCGTAGAAGCCGCCGCCGTAGCCCAGCCGGTGGCCGGCCACATCGAACCCGACCAGTGGGATCAGCAGCGCCAGCGGCGCCACGGCCGGTCCGGCCTCGGGGTGCAGCGTATCCCAGCGGCCGGGCGCCATGCGGGCTTTCGGCGTCCAGGGTCGGAACTCCAGCGGCGCGCCAAGCTCGATGACCGCGGGCAGGGCGGCCGCGGCGCCGGCGTCGATCACCTGGCGCAGGTAACCGAGCGGATTGTACTCGCCGCGCATCGGCCAGTAGCCGCCGACCAGCGCGATCGATCCGGGCGGGAAGCGGGCCGCCAGCGCCGCGCTGATCGCATGTCCGGCGATTGTGCGCGTTTCGGAGGCCAGTTCCTGCCGCGCCGCGATCAGCCGCGCGCGCTCGGCCTTGCGCCAGGCCGCAGCGTGGGCGGCGGGTTCAGGCGGCGGCACGGACGGCTTCGGGCGGAAGGATCGCCGCCTCGAAGCGGCGCGCGTACTCCTCCACGGTGATGCCCTGCTGCAGCTTCAGCGCCGCCGCGTGCTGGCGGGTCCAGAGCGCGTCGTCGGTCAAGAGGCGCACCGCGTCGCGCGCGAACGCCTCCGGGTCGGCGTGGTGGAAGCCGGTGACGCCGTCGATCACCCGCTCCGGCACCGCCGCCACCGGCGCGACCACGGCCGGCGTGCCCAGCGCCTGCGCCTCGGCCAGCGACATGCAGAACGCCTCGCACTTGTGGCCGAGGTACAGCATGGCGCGCGCATCGCGCATCGCCTCCAGCAACTGCCGGCGCGGCGCGGTCGGATGCACGATCACCGAGGCCTTCACCGCCTCGCTCATGCCGGTCGGCAGCACGCCGCCCGCCCACTCGGTCCAGGCGTCCTGGTCGGGGCGCAGCTGGTGTACCCCATAGACGTCGAGCACGGCGTCCGGAACCTGCGGCAGGATCCGCTCGGCCCAGATCTCGACCAGGGCGCGCAGGTTGCGCTGCGGGTTGGAGGCGAAGATGGCGCGCCTGGGCGGCGGCGCCTGCAGCGGGGGCACATCATGCACGTCGGCCGGCACCGGCAGATGGATCACCGTGATGTCGCCGCGCCTGGGCAGCACCGGCCAGTAGTCGCCCACCTGCGCCTGGCTCATCAGCATCGGCGTGGGCTTGTAGCGCCACATGCGGCCGATCTTCTTGTAGTGGCGCAGCTGGTTGGCGCCCCACAGCACCCAGATCGCCCGGCTCTTCGGGCGCGGCACGTAGTCCAGGAGGCCGACCTGCTGCACGGTGACGTAGACGTCGCAGGTCTCGGCCGGCGCCGCGCGCAGCGGCCGCCAGCGCACGCCCATGTGCGTGAAATCCTCGTCGCCGTTGGTGTGCACGGTGACGTCGTGGCCGAACCTGGCGAACTCGCGCGCCAGCAGGATGACGCTGGCTTCGGTGGCGCCCAGCGGCCGCGTCTCGAGGTCGCGTCCGTCGTAGCGGCCGGTCATGTCGGCGATGATGATGCTGGCCATCGCCGCATCCCCTAGGCCGCGCCCCGCGCCGATGTCCAGCCGTGCGGATTCTCGCCGGGCCCGGGAATAAGCCCGCCGCCCCCCGCGTCTTGCCCATCGAACAACGATGAGCGGAGGCTCGGATGCGCGAGACCGAAGACCTGGAAGGCCGGCGCGGCTTTCTGAAGTGCATGGCCTGGGCCGGGACTGGCCTCGTCTGGACGGTGGCCGGCGGCGTGCCGGCTTCCGTCGGGTTGGAAGCCGCCGCGGCGACGCGGAAAGCGCGGCCGTTCAGCTTCGTTCAGGTCAGCGACAGCCACGTCGGCTTCGCCAAGCCGGCGATCAACGCAGACGCGCGCGCCACCTTCACGCAAGCGGTCGCAAAGATCGCCGCGCTGCCCGCCAGGCCCGACTTCATCATCCACACCGGCGACGTCAGCCAGCTCTCGAAGGACAGCGAGTTCGATGACGCCGACCAGATCATCAAGGCGGCGGGCGTGCCGGTCTTCCATGTGCCCGGCGAGCACGACGTCCTCGACGAGGGCAACGGTCAGGCGTTCCTGGCGCGCTACGGCAAGGGCGCGACGGGCGGCGGGTGGTATGCGTTCGACCACGCCAGCGTGCACTTCGTGGCGCTGGTCAACGTCATGAACCTGAAGGCCGGCGGGCTCGGCAGCCTGGGCCCCGAGCAGCTCGCCTGGCTGAAGGCCGACCTCGCGGCGCGCGGGCCTTCGACGCCGATCGTGCTGTTCGCCCACATCCCGCTCTGGTCGCTCTATCCGGACTGGGGCTGGGGCACCGAGGAGGCGGGAGAGGTGCAGCGCCTGCTCGCCCGCTTCGGCTCGGTGACCGTGCTGAACGGCCACATCCACCAGGTGCAGCAGAAGGTGGAGGGCCGCGTCGCCTTCTACACTGCCCGCTCCACCGCCTTTCCGCAGCCGGCGCCCGGCACGCCCGGGGCCTCGCCCGGCCCGATCGCCGGCCCGCCCGGCAAGCTCGGCAGCGTGCTCGGCGTCCGCGACGTGCGCTTCGTCGCCGTGGACCACCCGCTCCCAATCACCGACCAGACCCTCGCGTAGGAGGCTTCTCGATGTCCAACAAAGCATCCCACGGGGGAGCGCGTCGCCGGCTCGCGCTCGTCGCCGCGCTGGCCAGCGTTTCCGGGTTTGTCGCGCTGACCGCCGCGCTGGCCGCCGGACCCGCCGCGGCGACGATCGCGATCGACAACTTCACCTTCGGGCCGCCCGCGATCACGGTCGCGGCGGGGACCACGGTGACCTGGACCAACAACGACGACATTCCGCACACGGTGCGCGCGGTCGACGGCTCGTTCCACTCGAAGGCGATGGACAGCGCCGACAGCTACAGCTTCACGTTCGCCAAGCCGGGGGTCTACAGCTACTTCTGCTCGATCCACCCGAAGATGGTCGGCAAGGTGATCGTGAAATAGCCGCCGCTCGCCGCGCCCGACACGTTGGCCATGAACCTTCGCCCACCCAGCACCGTATGACCGGGCGGCTGCTTCCCTTCCGCCGCCGCCAGGCAAGCGCCAGGCCCGCTGGCTCGGCGACGCTGGGTTCGGGCCGCGCGTCCCGCGGCGGGCCGGCGGGAGCCGCAGCGCCTCTCCCCCGTCCCCCAGATTCGTCAGGGGCGGCGCTGCGGTTCCGCGAACTGATCGGCCCGCACATCGACGCCGCCTATTCGCTCGCCCGTTACCTGGCCCGCGATGCGGCCGCCGCCGAGGACATCGCCCAGGAGGCGCTGCTGAAGGCGTTCCGCAACCTCGAGACCCTGCGTGGTCCGCCCAAGCCCTGGCTCTTGACCATCGTGCGCAACGCCTACTTCGACTGGCGCCGCGCCGGCGATACGCGCACCGTCACCGGCCCCGCCGCCGAGGTGGCGCTGGCCGAGACGCCCGACGCCGGCCAGGAGAGCGCCGAGGCGCGGCTGATCCGCCACGGCGATGCCCAGGCCCTGCGCGCGGCGATCGAGGAGGTGCCGGAGCCGTTCCGCGAGGCGCTGGTGCTGCGCGACCTGGAGGAGCTCAGCTACCGGGAGGTGGCGCAGATCACCGGCGTGCCGATCGGCACCGTGATGTCGCGCCTCGCCCGCGCCCGCCGCATGCTGGGCGAGCGCATGGGTGTCGTGAAGGAGGCGGCGTCGTGAAGGAGACCGCGCCGTGAGCGCCTGTCCTGACAAGGAGCTGCTGCTGCACGCGCTGGCCGATGGCGAGCTCGACGCCGGCCACGCCGCCGAGCTGGAGGCGCACGTCGCCGGCTGCCCGGCCTGCGCCGCCGAGCTCGCCGAGATCCGCGAGGTGAAGGCGCGCCTCGCCGCCACGCCGGCCGCCTACGCCGCGCCGGCCAGCCTGCACGCGCGCCTCGATGCGGCGCTCGCCGAGGCGGCGGCGCCGCTGCAGCGCCGGCGCCGCCTGGGGGCCGAGACCTGGGTGATGAGCGGCGCGATCGGCGCGCTGGCCGCCAGCCTGGCGCTGGTCGCGCTGCTGCCGACCGGCATGAGCGTCGAGGGCCAGCTGATCGACGCGCAGGCCAGGTCGCTCGAAGCCCAGCACCTCGTCGATGTCGAGACCTCCGACCGCCATACGGTGAAGCCCTGGTTCAACGGCAAGCTCGATTTCGCCCCGCCGGTGGCCGACCTCGCGCCGCAGGGCTACCCGCTGGTGGGGGGCCGGCTCGATCGCATCGACGGGCGCCGCGCCGCCGCCCTGGTGTTCCGCCGCCACGCGCACACGATCAACCTGTTCATCTGGCCGGGCGCGGCGTCGGAAACGCCCGTGCTGGAGCACAAGCAAGGCTACAGCCTGGTGCGCTGGGGGCGCGGTGGCCTGGTGTTCTGGGCGGTCTCCGACGTCGACCCGCCCGACCTGCTCGGCTTCCAGAAGGCGTTCGTCGCGGCGACCGCCAGCTGAGCCGCCGATTCCGCGACGCGGACCGGACGTGATAGGCTCCGCTCGAAGACTGCGGCGGACCGCGGCGGCGGGGGCGATGCCGATGACCAGGGCCCTTCCCACACTGATGCTGGCGACGAGCCTCGCGCTGGCGGCCGCCGGGGCGTCCGCGGCGCCGCCCGACCAAGGCCTGACCGGCCACTGGAGCGGCGTGGTCAATCAGAGTGGACCCGGGCAGAAGCCGCAGCAGTTCGTCGCCACGCTGACCCTCAACGGCGACAGCGGCGCGATGGACTATCCGACCCTGGAGTGCGGCGGCGACGTCGCGCTGGTCAGCCGCAGCGCCGCCGGGCTCGTTTTCCGCGAGACCATCAACCGCGGCCAGGGCTGCCTCGCCGGGGGCACGATCACCGTGCAGCCGGACAAGGCCAGCGTGCTCTGGCGCTGGGACAGCGGCGCCGGCGTGACCGTCAGCGGCCGGCTCTACCGCATCGCCGCCGTCCCCGCGCGGCGCTAGCAGGCTCCGGGCCTGCTCCACTTCGGCGCGCTTGACTTGCCCGCCGACGGGCGAAAGTCTCCGGCGCGAAGGGCGGGAGTTCGGGGTTTGGTCGTCGCCGGACGGATATTCAAGGCCCTGTTGGTCAGCCTGCTGCTGGGCCTTTCGGCCTATGCGGTGGCCAAGATCAACCTGTTCGGGCTCGAGTCGGCATCGGACGATCTGGCGGACGGCGTCTACCAGCGGATCACCGCGGCCGACTACGGCGCCGACCGCAAGGGCCAGCGCGAGATCAGCGTCGTCTACCTCGACGAAAGCTCGATGGAGGCGATGAAGGGCTTCGGCTGGAACCGCTTCCCGCCGACCTACGACCAGCAGTGGCAGATGTTCGATGACGTGATGAGCGTCGGCGGTGCGCCGCCGGCCGCCGTCTACGCCGACTACGTCTACACCGGGCAGGGCGGCCCGAACGAGGGCTGGCCGGCGTTCCTCGCCGGCGTCGCCAAGGCGACCCACGCCGACCAGTGGAAGGACGCGCGCGGCTGCCAGGCCGATCCGCTGACCAAGATCGCCTGCATCGAAGCGAGCGGCGGCACGCCGCTGATCTTCGCCAAGCCTTCGCCGGCCGAGCTCGACATCTTCACCGACGTGCAACGCCAGCTCGACCAGGTGGCGGTGCTGGCCCCCGCGCTGGTCGGCGCGCGCGCCTACCCGATGGTCATCACCTACGACTTCGACAGGGCGACCGCGCAGGCGAGGGGCGTGCACAACTTCGACATCTCGCCGGCGATGGCGCTCTACGCCGCCTGGTGCCTGCGCCAGGACGACGCCTGCGGGATTGTCGAATTCAAGGTGCTGAAGACGCGCGCCGACGCGGCGCTCGCCCGCAGCCCGCTGGCCCCGATGAATGCGACCGGCACGTTCAACGCCCCGCTCGACGTGGTCTGGGGCTCGCGGCCCGACCCCGCCTACCTGGCGATGACCAAGGCGGTGACCGGCCAGGCGGCGCCCTGCCGCGGGACCGGCTCGGGTTGGATCGAGCGGCTCGGCGAGCAGGCGGCGGGCTTGCGCGGCCCCGGCGCCGGCGCGCGCCAGGAGTGCCCCTACGCGCTGACTCTGGGCTACGACCGCATCGTCTCCGGCCTCGGGCTGCAACAGAGCGACCTGCAGCGCCTGCTGGCCGGCAAGCTCGTGCTGATGGGCGGGCAGTTCCGCGCTTCCAACGACTGGGTGGATTCGCCGGTGCAGGGCGAGGCGCCCGGCGTACACCTGCACGCGATGGCGATCGACAACCTGATGGAGGACGGCCCCGACTATCGTCGCACGGGCGTGCAGGTGCTCGACTCCGACCTGTTGAAGAGCCTGCTGATCGCCGCGCTCGCCTTCTGCGGGGTGATGGGCGTGATGGCGCGCAACAGCCTGCTGGACCACGCGCAGGAGACGCGCGCGGAGGCGAAGCTGCGCGCCCGGGTCTATGCGCCGCTCTATCTCGGCATCTTCGGGGCCTCGATCGGGGTCGTCGTGCTGGCGACCTGGCTCGGCGTTGTCTACGCGCACCGCGCGCCGATCAACTGGATCGGTATCTCATTCTGTGTGCTGGGCTTTTTGTTCTACGCAACCCGCGAAACACTGCCCGCCGACGTACTCGGGTCCATCGAACACCTGCGCTGGGTGCAACGGACCATGGCGGCGCTTCGTCTTTTCCGGCAACATCTGAAGTTCGAGGAGGACAGGCTGGTGACTCGCCGCGCCTCGCGGCCAGCGTCATCCGCCGAGGGGGCCGAACCTGCGCATTCCGCGCCGCCAGCGGCCCAAAGCACGCCAAAGGAGGCGCCTGCCCATGTTCAAAGCTAGTTTCGCGTCGCTAGCCCTTGTGCTGGCGATCATGCTGCCGGCGACGGCGTTGGCCGGCGGCACGGTGACCAAGATCCTCCGCCCCACGATCCATGTGTTCGACGAGCACGGCCAGCCGGCCGGCACGCTCGACGCCAGCGCCGTGAAGGTGCCCGCGCCGATCGTGGCGATGGGCATGGGCGGCAGCGTCGGCATCAACCAGGGCGGCAAGGTGGTGTTCCTGCGCGGGCTCGACGTGCAGACCGCCGGCGTCACCGCCAGTTGCAAGCCGGTGCAGACCGCCGCCCGCGCGCAGGGCAGTTCCTACGCCGCCACCAACATGGGGCTCGGCGGCGCGGCGGACTGCAAGGCGCAATGAAACAGACCCGCAGGGCCGTGGGGCTGGGGGCCCTGGCGGCCGCTGTCGCCGCGGCGGGCGGCGCCGGCGGCGGCAGCGCGCGTGCGGCCGCGTCCTCCAGCGCGCCGGCCGGCTATTCGGTCAGCGGCAAGAAGGGCCCGTTCGTCAAGCAGGTGGCCGGTCGCCCGTACCTCGGCGGCGGCGGGCAGGGCGGCGGCTCGATGGGACTGACCGACTCGATCAGCCTCGGCCGCTACCAGACCGCGCGCATCCGCATGCCGCAGACCGAGGCGAAGGTCGCCCAGCTGCTGGCCGCCATCGACTCCAAGTGGCCCTACGCGAAGGGACAGCCGCTGCAGGTGCACATCCTGGGCGTCGACTACTACAACGCCTATTCGCTGCCGGACGGCTCGATCGTGGTGGCGTTCGGCCTCCTCGACCAGGCGCAGTCCGACGACGAGGTGGCGTTCGTGCTGGCGCACGAGCTCGGTCACGTGCGGCTCGGCCACTTCACGGCGAAGGCGCAGGCGCCCGAGCGGGCCAAGCCGGAGCTCGCCAGCCGCATGACCCAGCTCTACCTCGCCAACGCCGCGGTGTCCGCGGCCGGCGCCAACAACAGCATCATCGCCGCAGCGGCGCAGGCCGGCGCCACCAACGACCTGATCCACTTCCTCTCCAACGTGATGGTCGAGCCCGACCACACGCGCGAGCAGGAGGACGAGGCCGACTGCATCGGCTACGACCTCTCCGAGGGCTCCGGCTACGCGGCCGACTCGGCCTCGGCCAAGGTGTTCGACACCATCGTGGCCGACCAGCAGAAGCACCAGGCGGTGATCGACACGCTGGGCACGCAGCTGAAGAGCCAGCTGGGCCACGCGCTCACCAACGGCTCCGCCGTCTCGATGATCATGGGCGGCGCCGGCGGACTGCGCGCCGGCCTGATGGAGAACGGCGCGCAGCTGGCGATCGGCATGGCGCTGGCCCACCAGAACCAGCCGCCGCCGCAGCACCGCCCGCCCGAGGAGCGCAAGAAGGGCATGGCGCAGTACTCCGCCGACGCCTATCCGGAAGGCGCGCCGCTGCGCGACGAGCAGCATGCCTGGCTGACCAGCGTGCGCGGCACGCCCGAGTTCGCGCAGGCCAAGCTGGCGGTCGCCGCCGTCTCCGACGCCAAGCGCGCCCGCGCGGCCGGCAAGTATCCGGACGCCCAGGCCGCCATCCAGCGCGCGCAGGCGACCAAGTTCGGCTCATCGCCGCTGGTGCTGAACGAGGCGGCGCGGCTGCACGGCGACACCGGCGACGTGGCCGGCGGCGAGCGGCTGTTCGAGCAGGCCAATCTCAGTCCGGACCAGACCGTCGACGGCTACGTCGACCACGCGCGGATGCTCTACCAGGCCAAGCAGAACGACCGCGCCATGCAGGTCGCCCAGGCCGGCATCCGCCGCTTCGGCAACGACGACAAGCCGTTCATCTCGCTCGAGATCGCCATCGCCAAACAGGCGGGCAACGAGAGCGAAATGGAGGGTTACTACAATCAATGCGTCAGCTACCAGAACCCGGCGCTGCTTAAGGACTGCAACGTCGCCGCCGGCAAGAAGGCCGACGCGGGTCCGCAGGGCAGGGGGAGCGCGCCGTCGGCCCCGCACATCCCGTTCGGCATCCCGCACTTCCCTTGACGCCTCTCCCACAGGCAGAGAGGTCTACCGCGCCGCGTGGTCCGCCAGCACCTGCGCCACCGCCAGTGTCACGCCCTTGCCCATGGCGATGTGCAGGAATTCGTTGGGGCCATGGGCGTTGGAGTGGGGCCCCAAGACGCCGGTGATCATGAACTGGGCGGTCGGGAACTTCTCGCCCAGCATGCCCATGAACGGGATCGAGCCGCCTTCGCCCATCAACGCCGCCGGCTTGCCGAACGCCGCCTCGGAGGCGCGGTCGATCGAGGCGCGCAGCCAGGGCGCCAGCGCCGGCGCGTCCCAGCCGCTGGCCGACCCCTCCAGTTCGAACGAGACGTGGGCGCCGTAAGGCGGGTCGGCCTCCAGCGTCGCCTTCACCCTCGCGGCCGCCGCATCGGCGTCGACGGTCGGCGGCAAGCGGAGCGACAGTTTGGCGGCGGTGGCGGGGCGCAGCACGTTGCCGGCGCTCTGGATCTCCGGCGCGCCCTCCAGGCCGGTGACCGAGAGGGTCGGGCGCCAGGTGCGGTTGAGGATCAGCTCGGTCGGATCGTCGGCGACCGGCCGCATGCCGGCGGCGAGTGGGAACTTGTCCCAGACCGCCGAGCCGAGCGCCGCCGCCGTCGCCTTGGCCTCTTCGATCCGCCCGGGCGGGACCTGGGCGTGCAACTCGGGCAGCCGGATTTCGCCGCTGGCCTCGTTCTCGATCCGCGAGAGCAGGGACCGCAGGATGCGGAAGCTGGAGGGCACGATCCCCGAGGCGTCGCCCGAATGCACGCCTTCGGTCAGCACCTCGACCTTCAGCGCGCCGCCGGCCATGCCGCGCAGCGAGGTGGTCAGCCACAGCTGGTCGTAGTTGGCGCAGCCGCTATCCAGGCACACCACCAGCGACGGCGCGCCCAGCCTCGGCGCCAGGTGGTCGACGTAGGCCGGCAGGTCGTAGCTGCCGCTCTCCTCGCAGGCCTCGATCAGGATGCGGCAGCGCGCGTGGGCCACGCCCTGCTCCCTCAATGCGAGGATCGCCGCGAGCGCGCCGAACATCGCATAGCCGTCGTCAGCGCCGCCGCGCCCGTAGAGCTTGCCGTCCTTCAACACCGGGATCCACGGGCCCAGGCCTTCGCTCCAGCCGGTCATCTCCGGCTGCTTGTCGAGGTGGCCGTAGAGCAGCACGTCGTCGGGGATGTCGCCCGGAATCTCGATCAGGATCACCGGCGTGCGGCCCTCCAGGCGCACCACCTCCAGCCCCGCGCCGTCGATCCCGGCGATCTTCGCTTGCGCCCACGCCGCGAACTGCGCAGTCGCCGCCTCCATGTACCCATCCGCCGCCCAGTCCGGATCGAACGCCGGCGACTTGTTTGGGATGCGGATGTAGCGCGTCAGCTCGGGGATCACCTCCTCGTCCCACACGCGCCCGATGAAAGCCTTCGCGGCGGCTACGTCCATGAGTGCACCCACTATCGGCTCTTCCCGCGAAAGGTGTCCCGTGGGCGTGCCTACCCCCCGATCGCCGCGTACGCCGCCTTCTGGAACGCTGGCAGCGCGGCCCTGGCGCCCATGCGCTGGCCGGTGGCGAGTTGGGCGGCGGCTTCGGGGCCGAGCGGGATCGAGTTCTGGATCAGGTAGATCAGGATCATCCCGCTCTCGGGATCCGCCTGCCACCAGGTGCCGAACGCGCCGGGCCAGCCGAACGCGCCCGCATTGCCGGCGCCCATCCAGGCCTGCTTCTCCGGATCGGTGATCACCGAGACGCCGAGCCCGAAGCCCTGGCCCATCCAGAACGGGATGCCCATGAACGGGATCTCTCTTTGTGCGTCAGTCAGCCGGTTCTGGCGCATCAGCTCGACCGTCTCAGGCTTCAACAGCCGCACGCCGTCGACCTCGCCGGCGCCCAGCAGCATGCGGGCGAACTTCAGGTAGTCGTCGAGCGTCGAGACCAGGCTGCCGCCGCCGCCACAGAACGCCGGCGGCCTGTCGTGATTCGCGAATGGGACCTCTTCCAGCGCGCTGAAGTCGTCCTTGAGCCGGTAGACCTTGGCCGCCCGGCCGCGCTTTTCCGGCGGTATGTAGAAGTCGGTGTCGACCATGCCGAGCGGCGCGAAGATGCGCTCGATCACCACGTCGCGGAACGGCTTGCCGGCGACGCGGCCGACCAGGAAGCCAAGCACGTCGGTGGCGTGGCTGTAGTGGAAGCGCTCGCCCGGCGGATAGCTCAGCGGCAGCCCGCCCAGCGCCTTCAGGAACGCGTCTGGCCCGGCGTCGATGCCCAGCACGTCGCCCAGCGCCTTCTGGTGGGCGTGCGCGATCGGCCCGATCGAGGTGAAGCCGTAGGCGAGGCCGGCGCGGTGGGTGAAGAGGTCCTCGACGGTGATGTCGCGCGGGGCAGGGTAGGTGTCCTCGACCGGTCCGGTGGCGTCCTTCAGCACCCGCATGTTGGCGAATTCGGGCAGCCATTTGGTGACCGGGTCGTCGAGGCGGAGCTTGCCCTCCTCCATCAGCATCAACGCGGCGACCGAGGTGATCGGCTTGGTCATCGAGGCGATGCGGAAGAGGGTGTCGCGGGTCATCGGCAGGCCCGCCTCGATGTCGCGCTGGCCGAGCGCCTGGAACTGGATCTCCTGGCCGCCGCGCCAGATCAGCGTCACCGCGCCCGACAGGTCTCCGGCGTCGATCACGCTCTGCAGGGCCGGCGCGATCTGCGCCAGCGCCGCCTGGTCCACGCCGTCGATCACGCCCGTATCGCCGTCCATCGCTCACATCTCCTGCGGTCTCGCGCCGACGATAGCCGCTCGGCGCGCCCCGGCCTACGGCGCCGCGGCGTCAACTTGCGACAGCGGCTTGCGAGGCGCGCCGCGGGCGGTCAATGGTCGGCGTAACGAGGGAGGAGAGCATCATGGCCCGCGAGCTGAAGACGCTGCTGGACGGACTGGCGTTTCCGGAGGGGCCGCGCTGGCGCGACGGGCGGCTGTGGTTCTCCGACATGCACGCCCACGAGGTGGTCGCGATGGCGCCGGACGGCGCGCGCGAGACGGTGTTCAAGGCCGAGGGGCCGGTCTCCGGCCTCGGCTGGCTGCCGGACGGTCGCATGCTGGTGGTCTCGATGCACGACCGGCGGCTGCTGCGCATCGAGAAGGACGGGACCGCGGTCACTCACGGCGACCTGTCGGGCGTCGCCACCGGCAACTGCAACGACATGGTGGTCGACGCGTCTGGCCGCGCCTACGTCGGCAACTTCGGCGAGGGCTACCCGGCCGGGACGGTCCAACCGGCCAGGATGGCGCGCGTCGATCCGGACGGGCGCGTCAGCGTGGCGGCCGACGATCTGGTGTTCCCGAACGGCACGGTGATCACCCCGGACGGCAAGACGCTGGTGGTGGGTGAGACCTTCGCCGCGCGGATGACCGCCTACGACGTCGCCGCGGACGGCGCGCTTTCCAATCGGCGCGAGTGGGGGGCGCTGCCGCAGGGCGCGGTGCCGGACGGCTGCTGCCTCGACGCCGAGGGCGCCATCTGGATCGCCTCGCCGACCACCAACGACGTGATCCGCCTGGCCGAGGGCGGCAAGGTGCTGGAGCGGATCACCGCGGCGCAGGGCGTCTACGCCTGCATGCTGGGCGGCGCCGACCGCCAGACCCTCTACCTGCTCACCTGCGCCAGCTCCGACCCGGCCGACTGCGCGGCCAACCGCACCGGGAAGATCGAGGCGGTGCGGGTGGACGCGCCGGGCGCGGGACTGCCGTAGGACGACCCTGGAAAACGGCCCCGCGGCGGCGCCATATCACCCCGCGGGCGCCGCGTACGTCCCCACCAGCTCCCCGTCCGCGATGACGCGGCCCTTCATCGCGCCGACCAGCGCGCGGATGTCGGCGTTGTCGTGCAGCGTCAGCGGGCCGTCGAGGGCGAAGATCTGGAAGTGGTAGTGGTGCACGCCCGTGCCGGCCGGGGGGCGCGGGCCGTAGTAGCCGGCCGAGCCGTTGTCGTTCCTGCCCTGGATCGCGCCCTGCGGCGTCACCAGGTGGGCGTTGTTCGGCAGCCCCTCGGGCAGCCAGTCGACCTGGCCGGGGATGTTCCAGATCAGCCAGTGCACGAACGGCCGCTCCATCGGCGCGTCCGGGTCCTCGACGATGATCGCGTAGGCGCCGGCGCCCGGCACCGGCGTCCAGCGCAGCGGCGGCGAGAGGTTGTTCCCGTAGGCGCTGTGCCTGAGGTCGATCGCCCCCGTTGTATCGATCGCGTCGGACAGCAGCTCTAGCGTCGCGCCCGGCTCGCGCGGCGTGATGCGCTCCAGGCTCAGCGCCTCGGGAGACCGCTCCGGGTGTTCCATCTGGCGGTGATGTTCGGGCATGTTCGTCGCCTCCGTCGGGGTCTTGCTGCAGGCCGCGACCAGAAACGCCGCGGCCAGCGCCAGGGCAGGGCGCATCGCGTCAAAGCCTCCGCTGCGCGCACATCCTAGCCCTCAACCTGCGACAGGTCGCTCGGGTTCGCCAGATCGACCATGGTCTTAGGTGGTGAGCGCCGCGAGGATGGCCGCGATCTTGGCCTCGGTCTCGCGCCGCTCACCCGCCGGATCGCTGTCGGCCACGATGCCGCCCCCCGCGCGCGCCTCGAAGGACCAGCCGCCGGCCTGCTCGGCGAACGCCGCGGTGCGGATCAGCACGCTGGAATCCAGCGCGCCGTCGAACCCGGCCCAGAACATCGACCCGAAGAATGGGCCGCGCGGCGGCTCCAGCGCCGCGATCACCTTCATCGCCTGCAGCTTCGGCGCGCCGGTGATCGAACCGGGCGGGAAGGCTGCCGCGAACGCGTCGAGACCCGTGCGGCCAGGCGCCAGCCGCGCGGTCACGGTCGAGACCAGATGGCTGACGTTGGCGAAGCGCTCGACCGCGAACAGCGCCGGGACCTTGACGCTGCCGGGCGTCGCCACGCGCGCCAGGTCGTTGCGCATCAGGTCGACGATCATCAGGTTCTCGGCCCGATCCTTGGCCGAGGCCGCCAGCGCCGCAGCCAGCCGTTCGTCCTCGGCGGGCGTCGCGCCACGCGGGACGGTGCCCTTGATCGGCCGGGTCTCGGCGATCAGCGCACTGTCCGCGCGCGTCACCTGCAGGAAGCGCTCGGGCGAGTTGGAGACCAGCGCCAGGCCCGGCAGGCGCAGATAGGCGGCAAACGGCGCCGGGCTCGCGCCAGCCAAGCGGACGAAGAGGTCGAACGGGCGACCGCCGGGGGCGAGCGCGCCGGTCCAGGCGCGGGCGATGTTGGCCTGGAAGATCTCGCCGGCCGCGATCCGGGCGATCACGTCGGCGACCGCCGCCTCGTGGGCGGCGGGATCGGGCGTGCGGATCTCCGCTGCGAGGCGTCCGCGCGCGGCCGGCGGCGGCGCCGGCGCGCCCAGCCAGCTCAGCGTTGCGCGGGCGGCCGCCGCGTCCGGGCCGATCGCCAGCACTTCGCGGCGCGCGTGGTCGAAGGCGAGCAGCCGTTCGAAGCGGCCGCAAGCGAGGTCGGGCCAGCCCGGCATGCGCCCCAGCCCCAGCGGCTCGAGCCGATCGCCAAGCTCGTAGCTGGCCAGTCCCGCGATGCCGCCCTGGAACCGCGGCCCGCCCGCCTGCGCCGGCCGCGGCGGCCCGAGCAACGTGCTCAGCGCCGCCAATGCTTCCGGTGGGTCGGAAGGTCGGAGGATGAGCTGTTCGGCCGGCGCGCGCGCCAGGTACGACCAGCGGCCGCGCTCTCCGACGCCGTCCGAGATCAGGCAAAGCGTGAACGGCTCGTCCGCGAAGGCGCCCGCGACCTCGATGGGGTCGCGCCAGGGGGCGCGGAGGATGGTCGGCGGGGGCAAGCTATCGATGCAGGCCAGGGTCCTCCTGCTGCATCCGTGTACGGATGGTGTAGACGGAATCGCCGGCCAGCACGCCGCCGCGCGCCAGGAGGCGCCCGTGCTCCCAGTTGGAGAGGCCGAGCTCGGGCCGGTTCAGCGCGTACTGGCCGTCCACCCAGCGGGTCATGCCATCGCCGACGAAGCCGGCGTTGGCGTTCGCCCAGACGTAGTCGTGCGTCTCCGGACGGTCGGCGATCACCGAGAGGATGAACTGCGGGCTGTAGCGGTTGAACAGGGTGACGGCCTCATCGAGCTCGGGCACGATGGCGAGGCTGACCTCGGGCGTTTCCTCCCACTCCCACTCGGTTCCCAGCGCATCCCAGTCCAGTTGTTCGACCAGCGGCTCGTCGTGGTCGCCGTCGGCGCGGCGGACCCGCGTCGTGGCGGTCTTCCATTCCTCGGGCAGCCAGTCGTAGCCGCTGGCGATGTGCAGCTTGCAGCC
>DATNEH010000146.1:0-22868 GCA_035553015.1 Caulobacteraceae bacterium
CTGATGAGCGGGGTGATGACCAAGGTCGCGGTCTACGCCTTCTTGCGCATCGTCTTTGACCTTGCCGGGCCCCCCGCCTGGTGGTGGAGCCTCGTGGTCCTGACGCTGGGCGCGGCGACCGCGGTGATCGGCGTGCTGCAGGCGCTCATGCAGCAAGACCTCAAGCGGTTGCTCGCCTGCAGCACGGTCGAGAACATCGGCATCATCTTCATCGGCCTCGGCCTGGCGCTGGCCTTCCGCGCCGAGGCGCTGCCCTTGGCGGCGGCGCTGGCGATGACCGCGGCCTTGTTCCACGTCCTCAACCATTCGCTCTTCAAGAGCCTGCTGTTCTTCGGCGCCGGGGCGGTGCAGAGCGCGACCGGCGAGCGGGACATGGACCGCCTCGGCGGGCTGATCCGCGGCATGCCCCGCACCGCTTTCGCCTTCCTGGCCGGGTGCATGGCGATCTCCGCCCTGCCGCCGCTCAACGGCTTCGTTTCCGAGTGGCTGACCTTCCAGGCGATCCTGGTCAGCCCGCAGTTGCAGGCCTGGGCCCTCAAGCTGATGGTTCCAGCGGCCGGCGCCCTCCTGGCCCTCTCGGCGGCCCTGGCGGCCGCCTGCTTCGTCAGGGCCTTCGGCGTGAGCTTCCTTGGGCGCCCGCGCTCGCCGGCGGCCGAGGCCGCGCACGAGACGGACGCCTTCTCGCGCGCGGCGATGTTCGTGCTGACCGGCCTCTGCCTCGCCGCCGGCGTCCTGCCCGGCTTCGTGATCGACGCCTTGGCGCCGGTCACCCAGGGCCTGCTTGGCGGACGCATGCCGCCACAGGCCAGCCAGGAATGGCTCACGGTCGTGCCGATCGCCGCCTCGAGGAGCTCCTACAACGGCCTGCTGGTGCTGTTGTTCATCGCCGCCTCGGCTGGCCTCTGCGCCGCGGCGATCCACCAGTTCGCCTCGCGGCGGGTGCGGCGCGCGCCGGCCTGGGGCTGCGGCGCGGCGAACGCCAGCCCGCTCACCCAGTACACCGCGGCGAGCTTCGCCCAGCCGATCCGCCGCGTGTTCGGGACGGTGCTGTTCGGCGCGCGCGAGGTGGTCGACATGCCCGCGCCCGGCGAGCTGAGGCCGGCGCGGTACGAGGCGATCGTGCACGACCCGGCATGGGAGGGGATCTACGCCCCCATCGCCGCGGCCGTCGGCTGGACCGCCGATCGCCTGAATCGGCTGCAGTTCCTCAGCATCCGGCTCTACCTGGGCCTGGTCTTCGCCGCCCTGGTGACGCTGCTCGTGGCGCTGGCGCTATGGAGCTGATCGGCGCGCTCACCATCCAGGGCGCCCAGATGGCCCTGGTGCTGGCGCTCGCGCCGGCGCTGACCGGCCTCGTCCGACTGGTCAAGGCCCGGCTCACCCGCCGGCGGGGTCCTTCGGTGCTTCAGCCGTATCGCGATCTGTGGCGGCTGATGCGCAAGGAGGCGGTGCTGGCCGAGCATGCCTCGTGGCTGTTCCGCACTGCGCCTTACCTGATCTTTGCCGGAAGCTGGGTCGCCGCCGCCCTCGTGCCGACCTTCGCCACGGGACTGATGTTCTCCTGGTCGGCCGACCTCATCGCGATCATCGCGCTGCTGGGCAGCGCGCGCTTCTTCCTGGCGCTGGCCGGCATGGATGTTGGAACCAGCTTCGGCGGCATCGGCGCATCGCGCGAAGTGATGATCGCCTCGATCGCCGAGCCGGCCATGCTGATGATCGTCTTCTCGCTGGCGCTGCTGGCAGGCTCGACGCAGCTCTCCACGGTCGCCGCCTACATGTTGTCCTCGAATGTCGGCCTGCGGGTGACGCTGGCGTTGGCGCTCTTCGCCCTGATCATGGTGGCGATCGCTGAGAACGGGCGCATCCCGGTCGACAACCCCGCCACCCACCTCGAGCTGACCATGGTCCATGAGGCCATGGTGCTCGAGTACTCGGGCAGGCACCTGGCGGTGATCGAGCTGGCGGCCTCGCTGAAGCTGCTGCTGTACGTCTCGCTGATCGCCTGCGTCTTCGCGCCGTGGGGGCTGGCGCCGGTCGGCGCGGGGCCCGCGCAGCATGCGATCGGCATCGCCGCCTACGTCGGCAAGCTGGCGCTGGCTGCGGTGCTGCTCGGATTGTTCGAGACGACAGTCGCGAAGATGCGGGTGTTCCGCGCGCCGGCGTTCCTGGCGGCCGCGTTCATGATGGGCGTGCTGGGCGTGCTGCTGCTGTTCGTCTCGCGCGGCGGTCTGGCATGAGCGGACTCGCGTTCGACATCGCCCACCTGCTGGCTGGCGGCCTGGTGCTGATCAGCCTGCTGATGCTGTTTCAGGACCGGCTCACCGCCCTGATCAACGTGTTCGCGGCGCAGGCCGCCACGCTCGCCCTATCGGTGGCCTGGCAGGCGCACGTGCAGGCCGCGCCACATCTCTACATCACCGCCGCGATCGCGATGTTCCTGAAGGCTCTGCTTATCCCGATGGCGCTGCATCGGATCATCAAGCGGCTCGGCATCCATCGCGAGATCGACGAGGCGGCCGGCGTCGGCCCGACCATGCTGGCAGGCGTCGCGCTGGTGGCGCTTTCCCTCCTGGTGATGCTGCGGCCGACCGAGGCGGCCGACCGGCTGGCGCGCGAGGATCTGGCGTTCGCCCTTTCGGTCGTCCTGCTCGGTCTGTTGATGATGGTGACCCGACGCAACGCCGTCGGCCTGGTCGTCGGCTTCATGTCGCTCGAGAACGGGCTGGTGCTGGCGGCCACCGGGGCCAAGGGCATGCCGTTGGTGGTCGAGATAAGCGTCGCGTTTTCGGTGCTGGTCGCGTTCATCGTGATCGGCGTCTTCCTGTTCCGGATCCGGGAACGCTTCGAGACCATCGATCTGGCCGCTCTCGACAGGCTCAACGGAGAGCGCCGATGAGCATCGACGCGCTTGGCCTCGTCCTGATCATTCCGCTCGTCGCGGCCGTGGTCCTCGCCGCCACGCCGGGCTACCGGTTCTCGGCGGCGTTCAACGTCGCCGCCTCGGCCGCCAGCCTCGCGGCCGCCGCCTCCCTGGCCTTCGTCCGGCCCGCGGACGGACCTTACCTCAGGGTCGACGACCTCAGCGTCGTCTTCATCGTGCTGTCGGGCTTCGTCGGCTTCACGACGAGCGTCTTCTCGTGGAGCTACATCGCCCACGAGATCGAGATCGGTCGCCTGACGCCGACGCGCCTGCGCTTCTACCATGCGATGTATCAGGTGCTGCTGTTCGCCATGAACCTGGCGCTGATCGCCAACAACATCGGGCTGATGTGGGTGGCGATCGAGCTGGCGACGCTCACGACGGTGATGATGGTCGCCGTCTATCGGACGCACGAGGCGATCGAGGCGGCCTGGAAGTATTTCATACTCGGCAGCGTCGGCATCGCGCTGGCGCTCTTCGGCACCATCCTCGTCTACGTCGCCGCCCAGCCGGTGGTGGGGGCCGGCCTGCCCGGCATGGTCTGGACGGTGCTGCTCGCCAACGCCCACAGGTTCGACCCCGCCCTGCTGGACCTGGCGTTCGTCTTCCTGATGCTCGGCTACGGCACCAAGGTGGGACTGGCGCCGCTGCACGCCTGGCTGCCGGACGCGCACGCCGAAGGCCCCACACCGGTCTCGGCGGTGCTTTCCGGCCTGTTGCTGAACGTGGCGCTCTACGCCGTGCTGCGCTTCAAGATGCTGCTCGCCGCCAACGCCGCCGCCATCGCGCCCGGCCCGCTGATGATCGTCCTGGGGCTGCTCTCGTTGATCTTCGCGAGTTTCATGCTTTATCGGCGCCGCGACATCAAACGGCTGTTCGCCTACTCGTCGATCGAGCACATGGGCGTCATCGCCTTTGCGTTCGGGCTCGGCGGTCCGCTCGCCAACTTCGCCGGCCTGCTGCACATGACAATGCACTCGCTGACGAAGTCGGCGATCTTCTTTGGGGTCGGGCACGTGGCCCAGGCCAAGGGCACGCAGGCGTTGGCCGACATCAGGGGGCTGACCGTCACCCACCCCGTGCTCGGGTGGACGCTGATCGCCGGCGTCCTGGCAATCGCCGGCCTGCCGCCGTTCGGCATCTTCACCTCCGAGTTCCTGCTGGTGAGCTCGGCTTTCGCGCGCGCGCCGTTGCTCGCCGTCCTGCTGGTGCTGGGGCTGATCATCGCCCTCGGCGCTCTCGTGCTCAGGCTCCAGCAGATGGCGTTCGGCGAGCCCAGCCCCGACGCAGCCCCCTCCAAGGCGTCCTACCTGCCGATGTTCGGACACCTCGCCCTGGTGCTGGCGGCGGGGGTGTTCTTTCCACCGCGGATCACCGAGTGGTTCCAGCACGTGGCGAGGTTGCTCGGATGATCGGTCCGGCGATCAAGGTCGACGCCGATGAATGGCGGCATGCGACCCAGGCAATCGCCGCGGGCCGACGCACCCTGGTAGCGCTCTGGGGCGGCGTCGGCCACGTCCTGATGGCGACGCGAGGTCCTGGCGACCTCGGCATACTGCAGCTCGATTGTCCGGATGGCGCGTTCCCCTCAGTCGCCGCGCGCCACCCGCCGGCGATCCGCCTGGAACGCACGATGCGCGACCTCTACGGGCTGTCGCCGCTCGGCGCACCCGACGAGCGGCCGTGGCTCGACCATCGGCGCTGGGCCGTGCGCCATCCACTCGGCCGCGCGCAGGCGACCCGCGCCCTGACGCCCTACCCGTTCCTGGCCGCCGATGGGGATGGCCTGCACCAGGTTGCGGTCGGCCCCGTTCACGCCGGCGTCATTGAGCCTGGCCAGTTCCTGATCCACGCCAGTGGCGAGACGGTGGTGCGGCTCGAGGAGCGGCTCGGGTTCGTGCATCGCGGCCTGGAAGCGCGAATGATCGGCGCCGACCTGGCGCAAGCCAGCCGGCTCGCCGGACGGGCGTCCGGCGATTCCACCGTCGCCTACAGCCTCGCCTTCGCGCGGGCCGTCGAGGGCGCGCTCGGCATAGAGGCGCCACCGCGGGCGCAGTGGCTGCGCGCGCTGATGGCGGAGCTGGAGCGGCTCGCCAATCACATCGGGGACATAGGCGCGATCTGCAACGATGCGGCGTTCGGCCTGATGCATGCCCACTGCGCCGCGCTGCGCGAGCAGGCGCTGCGCGCGGCGGCCGCCGCGTTCGGTCACCGCCTGATGATGGACAGAGTGGTCCCCGGCGGCGTCGCGCTCGATCTGGAGACCCCGGGCGTCGAGGTGATCCGCCGCTTCCTGGCGCACGCGCGGGAGCGACTGCCGCGGCTCGTCTCCCTCTACGACGACACCGCGTCGCTGCAGGACCGCACGGTGGGGACTGGCGTCGTGCCTCCCGAACTGGCCGGCCGCTACGGCGCCGGCGGCTTCGTCGGGCGCGCATGCGGCGTCGCCTTCGATGCGCGCAAGGCCTTTCCGTATGCGCCGTACGATCAGCTCGACTTTGAGGTCCCGACCCGGACCGAGGGCGACGTGAACGCCAGGGTGTGGGTGCGGATCGAGGAGGCCAGCGCGACCCTTGGATTGATCGGCCAGATCCTGGACGGCCTGCCAGCCGGCGCCGCGACCTGCCCGGTTCCGGAGGCGACCGGGGAAGGCGCCGCGCTGGTCGAAGGCTTTCGCGGCGACGTGTTCGCCTGGGTGCGGCTGGCGGGCGGCCAGGTCGAGAGCGCGCACCTGCGCGACCCCTCCTGGTTCCAGTGGCCGCTGCTGGAAGCGGCGATCGAGGGGGCCATCGTCGCGGACTTCCCGCTCTGCAACAAATCCTTCAACTGCTCCTATGCCGGGGTCGACCTATGAGCATGCCGAGGCTGCTGGCCGAAGCGCTCGTCGGCGGGCCGTTGACCGAGCCGCTGAGCCAGGATCCCGAGCTCGCCGCGATCGGCGCGGAGCTTGCCGAGGCGGCGCGCAACCGTCTCGGCCGCAGCCTGGCGATCCGGCAGGTGGACGCCGGCTCCTGCAACGCCTGCGAGCTCGAAATTCACGCGCTCTCCAATCCCTACTACGACATCGAACGGTTCGGCCTGCGGTTCGTGGCCTCGCCGCGCCATGCCGACGTGCTGCTCGTTACCGGTCCGGTGACTCTCAACATGCGCGAGGCGCTGGAGCGCACCTATGCGGCGACGCCGGCGCCGAAGTGGGTGGTGGCGGCCGGCGGCTGCGCGATCGACGGCGGTCTCTTCGCCGGCGGATACGCCTGCGCCCCCGCCGGCGTGGGATCGGTGATTCCGGTCGATCTGCGCATCCCGGGCTGTCCGCCGACGCCGGCGGCGCTGCTGAAGGCGCTGCTGATCCTGCTGAACGGGCGATGAGGCGCCCGTTCCCAATTAAGCTGACTACGCCGTCTCGCGGGTCGCGCCGACGCGCTGGGCGAGCGAGGCGGCCATGAACGGGTCGAGGTCGCCGTCGAGCACGCCGCCGGTGTCGGAGGTCTCCACGCCCGTCCTGAGGTCCTTGACCATCTGGTAGGGCTGCAGGACGTAGCTGCGTATCTGGTGGCCCCAGCCGATGTCGGCCTTGTTGGCCTCCACCTCGGCCGCCGCCGCCTCGCGCTTCTGCAGCTCCACCTCGTAGAGCCGCGCGCGCAGCATCTTCCAGGCCTGCTCGCGGTTCTGGTGCTGCGAGCGCTCGTTCTGACAGGCCACCGCGATGCCGGTCGGGATGTGGGTGAGGCGCACGGCGCTATCGGTCTTGTTGACGTGCTGGCCGCCGGCGCCGGACGAGCGGTAGGTGTCGGTGCGCACGTCGGACGGATTGATCTCGATCTCGATCTTGTCGTCGACCAAGGGATAGACCCAGACCGAAGCGAAGCTGGTATGGCGCCGCGCGCTCGAGTCGTAGGGCGAGATGCGCACCAGCCGGTGGATGCCGGCCTCGGTCTTCAGCCAGCCGTAGGCGTTGGTCCCGGCGATCTTGATGGTCGCCGACTTGATGCCGGCCTGATCGCCGGCGGTCTCCTCGACGAACTCGACGGTCATGTCGTGGGCCTGCGCCCAGCGCGTGTACATGCGCAGCAGCATGTTGGCCCAGTCGTTGGACTCGGTGCCGCCGGCGCCGGCGTTGATCTCCACGAAGCAGTCGTTGGCGTCGGCCTCGCCGGACAGCAGCGCCTCCAGCTCGGCGCGCGCCGCCAGGTCCTTCAGCAGCGCGAGCTGATGCGAGGCGTCGTCCAGCGAGCCTTCGTCGCCCTCGGCGTCCGCCAGCTCGGCGAACTCGACGGCGTCGGAAAGCTCGCGCTCCAGCGTCTGCACGCGGCCGACCTGGTCCGCCAGGCGGGTGCGCTCGCGCATCAGCGCCTGAGCGGCGTCGGCGTCGTCCCAGAGGCTCGGGTCCTCGACCCGGGCGTTCAGCTCATCGAGGTGGCGGAGAGCGACCGCCCAGTCAAAGACGCCTCCTGAGCAGTCCAATCGACTGCTCGATCTCGGCCGCGGCCTGTTCGATATCGGCTCTCATGACGGGTCCTTAAGCGTGAGGGAGCGGGAGATAAGCCGCGCCGGCCCTCAAAACAATCCGTTCAGCTCGTCCGGCTTCTTGTTCTGAATGGCGCTGGGCGTCGGCGGTTGCTGGCCGTTCGAACCTTTGCCGCCGCCCTGGCCCCCGCTGCTGGGCGGCGCCGCGCGCACCGGAATGGTGCCGGGCCGGAACGCCTCGCGGTTGGGGCCGACCTGGGCGAACACGGTGCCCGGCGGGGCAACGAAGTCCAGCTTCGGCGCCCCCTTCAGCGCCTCCTTCATGAACTCGATGAAGATCGGCACCGCGGCCACCGCGCCGGTCTCGCCATGGCCCAGCGAGCGGTTGTCGTCGAAGCCGACGAAGGTGCCGACCACCAGCTGCGGCGTGAAACCAACGAACCAGGCGCTGCGGAAGTCGTTGGTGGTGCCGGTCTTGCCGCCCACCGGCCAGTTCAGCTCGCGCGCCTGGATGGCGGTGCCGTGCTGTACGACGCCCTGCAGCATGGTGGCGATCTGGTAGGCGGTGATCGGGTCCAGCACCTGCTGGCCCTCGGGCGCGAATTCGGGGCCGAAATCGCCGGTGAAGTCGTGGTTGCAGCCGTGGCACTCGCGATCGTCGGCGCGCCAGATCGACTTGCCGTCGCGGTCGTCGATCAGCTCGATCAGGTGCGGATTGATCTTGCGCCCGCCGTTCAGGAACGCCGAGTAGGCGGCGGTCTCGCGGAACGGCGTGGTCTCGCCAGCGCCCAGCGCCATCGCCAGCACCGGCGCCATGTCCTTCACCACCCCGAACTTGATGGCGTTGGCGCGGATCTTCTCCATGCCGACCTGCGCGGCGATGCGCACGGTCATCGTGTTCAGCGACAGCTCCAGGCCGCGGCGGAAGATCAGCGGGCCTGGGAAGTTCCGTTCGTAGTTCTCAGGCGTCCAGGGCACCCCGTTGGCGCCCGGCAGGGTGATCGAGCTGGCCGAGACGATGCTGGCCGGCGTGAAGCCGTTCTCCAGCGCCGTCGCGTAGACGAACGGCTTGAAGGACGAGCCGGGCTGGCGCCACGCCTGCGTCGCGCGGTTGAAACTGGAGAGCGAGAACGAGTAGCCGCCGACCATGGCCAGCACGCGGCCGGTGTTGGGGTCCATGACCACCATGGCGCCGTTCACCGCCGGCACCTGGCGCAGGTTGACCCCGCCGCTGGCGTCCGCCGGCTGCGCGGGATCGCCGGACGACTTGATCGGCTCGACGAACACCAGGTCGCCGACCGCCAGACCCTTGCCGGCGTGCGCCCACGAGACGTCGGCCGGGGCGATGTAGCCCTCGGAGTCGTCGCTCGCGAGCTTCACCTTCACCTGGCCGCCCGCGGCCTCCTCGACCACGGCGACCTGCCACTTCCGCCGCTCTGACGGCGGCGAATGCTGCAGCGCCGCCTTCTCCCAGCCGGGCTGGATCTCCACCCGGCCCCAGGCGCCGCGCCAGCCGTGGCGGTGATCGTAGGTCTCCAGCCCGTCCATCAGCGCGATGCGGGCGGCAGTCTGCAGGCGCGGATCGAGCGTGGTGCGGATGTAGTAGCCGCCCTGGTTCACCTTGTCGCCGAACTGTGCCAGCGCCTGGCGGCGCACCTCTTCGACGAAGTAGTCGGCGTCGTGGTACTTGGCGCGTTGCGGCGGCTGGATGACGATCGGCTCCTTCATCGCCGCCTCGGCGTCGGACGGAGTCGCCCAGCCGAGCTGCGCCATCGCCTCCAGGATCGCGTTGCGCCGCTCCAGCGCCGCCTGCATGTGGCGGGCGGGATTGTAGTTGTCGGGCCCCTTCGGCAGCGCCGCCAGGAAGGCGCTCTGGGCCAGCGTCAGGTCGGAGATCGACTTGCCGAAGTAGTTGTAGGCGGCCGCGCCGATCCCGTAGGAATCGTGGCCCAGCCAGATCTCGTTCAGATAGAGCTCGAGGATCTGCTTCTTGGTCAGCGCCTGCTCCAGGCGCGTCGCCAGGATCGCCTCCTTCAGCTTGCGCCCGAGCGTCGCCTCGTTGGTCAGCAGGACGTTCTTGGCGACCTGCTGGGTGATGGTCGAGCCGCCTTCCGGCCGCCTGCCCTGCAGGATGTTGAAGACGTCCTTGAACATCGCGCGGCCGACGCCGCCGACGTCGACGCCGCCGTGGCCCCAGAAGTTGTGGTCCTCGGCCGCCAGGAAGGCGTTGGCGAGCTGCGGCGGGATCTGGTCGTAGGGCACGTAGATGCGCCGCTCGGTCGAATACTCGCCGATCAGCGTGCCGTCCCAGGCATAGACCCGCGTCGCCGTCGGCGGATGGTAGTCCACCAGCTCGGCCGCGTTCGGCATGTCATGGAACAGCCAGGCCATGTAGATGGCCATCGAGAGCCCCGCCACGGCGACCAGGCTCAGGATCGTCACGCCGGCGATGGCGGACCAGCGTCCGATGGAAATCAACCGCGACTCCGCTTGCGCAACCCCGCCCCCGTCTAGCGCGGGCGGGGGGCGACAGAAAGAGAAAGCCGGCGCTGCTTGTCGTCGCGGCCACGCGGCCGCCCGGCGGCGCGGTCAGCCGTTGAAGTACTTGTTGAAGGTGACCACGTTGCGCCGCCAGTTATCCAGGCAGTCGTTCATCGACTCGAAGGTGCCGCCGGGGCTGAGATCGAGGTCGTATTCACCGAACAGGCCGCCGCTCGAGGTGAGGTAGGCCTTGATGTAGCGGTGGGCGACGTTCCAGCCGTTCACCCGCTCCAGATTGTAGTTCGAGTTGGCCGGCCAGCCGGAGGCGTACTGCATCGAGGTGCAGCGCCGCGCGTTGCCGGTCCCCGAGCAGTCGTAGAGGTAGATGTCGGCGCTGATCCCATCGGTGGTCGTCGAGACGATCTGGTCGCCGGGCGTCGTCGGGTCGGGCTTGACCTGTGCGGGCATGCCCTTGCCGATCAGCCAGCCGGCGAGCTCGGTGGCGGTCAGGCCGCCTTCCGGCAGGTCGCGCGCCACGGCCGGCGCCGCAAACACCAGAAACGCCATCGCCGCGGCCACGCCCGCGATCGCCTTACCGATACGCATCCCCAGACCCCCGATATCGCTGTCAGCTGTTGAAGTACTTGTCGAAGTCTACCACCACCGAACGCCAGTTCTGCAGGCAGTCGTTCAGCATTTCGAAGCTGCCGCCGGGGCTGAGGTCGAGGTCGTACTCGCCGAACAGACCGCCCTTCGCCGTCAGGTAGGCCTTGATGTAGCGGTTGCCGCGGTTCCAGCTGTTGATCTTCTCGAGATTGTAGCCGGAATTCGGCGGCCAGCCCGCAGCGTACTGCATCGACGTGCAGCGCCTTGCGTCGCCGGTCCCGGAGCAGTCGTAGAGGTAGATATCGACGTTGATGCCGTCGGTGGTCGTCGAGACGATCTGGTCGCCCGCCGTGGTCGGGTCGGGCTTCACCTGCGCCGGATAGCCGTTGCCGATCAGCCAGCCGGCGATCTCGGTCGCCGTCATCCCGCCGTCAGGCAGATCGCGCGCCGCCGCGGGCGTCGCCGAGATCACAACTGCGCACGCCGCCGCCGCGAGCACGCCCAGCACCCTGCCCTGACGCATAGTGTCGTAACCCCGACTGCCTACCCGAACGCTGTTCTACCGCAATTCGGCGCGAAAGCGACCAAGCTTGAGCGGCGAAGGGCTCCCGCGGGGGCTGGAGGGTTGCTACCGCGTCGCGACGCGGGCGCGGCTGGCGAAGTAGAGGTCGATCGCCTGGCCGATCTTGGCGACCAAGGCGCCGCGCTGCTGCGGATCGTTGAGGCGCGCCTCGTCGTTGGGATTGGTGATGAAACCCATCTCCAGGAGCGCGGCGGGCACGTCGGGCGCCAGCAGCACGAAGTAGCCGGCGTCGCGCTGGCTGCGCGGCAGCAGCGGCGCGCGGTCGCCGACCCGCTCGATCAGCGTCTGGGCGAAGGTGGCCGAGCGGTTGCGGGTGGTGCGCTGCGTAAGGTCCAGGAGGATCGGGCCGACGGCCGGATCGTCGTTGCTGACGCCTTCCTTCAGGAACCATTCGTCGCGGTCGAGCACGTAGCCGACGCGCTGCTCGCCGCGCTCCGAGAGCGTGTAGACGCTGGCGCCGTGGGTGGTGGCGTCGGCGGCCGAGTCGGCGTGCAGCGACAGGAAGAGGTCGGCGCCGGCGCGCCGGGCGATCTGCACTCGCTCGTCGAGCGGGATGAACACGTCCGTGGCCCGGGTCATCACCACCTGGTAGCGACCGCTCTGCTCCAGCCGCGCCTTCAGCGCCAGCGCCGTCGCCAGCGTGACGTTCTTCTCCATCGTGGAGGCGCCGAGCGCGCCCGAATCCTTGCCGCCATGGCCGGGGTCGATGACGATGATCTTGCGCAGATGCGCCGGCCGCGGCGGTTGTGCGAACACCGGCAGGTCGGCCTGCGCGGCGACCGCCGGCGTCAGCGCCGCGGGCGGCAGCGCCTTGGACGAGAACATCCGCACCGCCGCCGCCGGCGCCACGATCACGTCGCGCCCGCCGTCGTCGCGGACGATATCGGCGCTGGCGATCATCGTGCGAGCGCCCGCTGGGGCGGCAGGCGCGGGCGCAGCGTCGGCCGGCCCGTCCGGGACCAGGTCGATCACGTAGCGGTAGTCGGCGATGCCGTCGGCCGGCGGCAAGAGGAAGCGCCGCGAGATCTCGGCGCGGCCGGCCATGTCCAGGGTCAGCAGCGCGCCGCCCGGCGCGTCCTCGATGCGCCAGCCGCGAATCACGCCGCGGCCATCGCCGTTGAGCTCGGCCGGCGCCGAGGCGCCGGTCAGCAGCACCGCCACCTTGCCGGGCGCCGCGTCGACCTGCTCGGCCGGGCCGGTGGTCGCGCGTCGCAGATCGATGACGATTCGCGTGCTGGCGGCGTCGCCGCCCAGGCGCACAGAGACAACGTCGGACTGGTCAGGCTCGCGTCCGCCCGCCGCCACGGCCGCGGCGCACCCGGCGGCCAGCGCCAGGCCCAACACGGCGCGCACCCAGCGCGCCTTCAAAGCTTGCGACAGCGCCCCGCGCATTGAAAGCCCACGCTCGCCAACTAACCGTCTCCGGGTTGAAGCGACTATCGGCGAACCCACGTAGAGAAACAGTTAAGGGTGGCGCCCGCCAAGCCCCACGCTTTCCATTTGCGGGCCGATGTTGCTACATTGCCGACCGCGCGCGCCTGACGTCCGATCCCGGACTTTGGTTGCAGGCGTGCGCAAAGCCCCGCGTCGGGGCCCCGCGCATGATGCGCATCGACGCGCCCTAGAGACGATAGCGCCTCCGGTCCCGATCGGCGGCGCTGCATTGGAAAAACAGATTAATGGGCAGCGCCCTCTCCGCCCGAAAGATGATCACCGCGGCTGAAGCCGTCGGTGCCCGCGGAGCGGACGGCGCGCCATTCGCAAGCCGGCGCCCGGGCCAGGAGCCCGCCGCGCGCCGCGGAGATCGTCGTAATGACAAGAAAGATGCTGATCGACGCCGCCCACGCCGAAGAGACGCGGGTGGTCGTCCTGGATGGAACCAGGGTTGAGGAGTTCGATTTCGAGAGCCAGGCCCGCAAGCAACTGCGGGGCAACATCTACCTCGCCAAGGTCACCCGGGTAGAACCCAGCCTGCAGGCGGCCTTCGTCGAGTACGGCGGCAACCGCCACGGGTTCCTCGCCTTCAACGAGATCCACCCGGACTACTACCAGATCCCTCACGCCGACCGCGAAGCGCTGCTGCGCGAGGCGGCCGAAGAAGGCGACGACGACAACGGCCACGCCCATGCAGCGTCGAACGGCGGCAATGGCGCCAACGGGGGCGACGAGGAAGGCGAATCGGTCGGCGGCCTCGATGACGAGGTCGACGTCGACGAAGAGATCGAGCGCCGCCGCCGCCGCATCCTGAGACGCTACAAGATCCAGGACGTGATCCGCCGCCGGCAGATCATGCTGGTGCAGGTCGTCAAGGAAGAGCGCGGCAACAAGGGCGCGGCGCTGACGACCATCCTGTCGCTGGCCGGCCGCTACTGCGTCCTCATGCCCAACACCGACCGGGGCGGCGGCATATCGCGCAAGATCACTTCGGCCACCGACCGCAAGCGCCTGCGCGGCATCGTGCAGAGCCTGGAGGTGCCAGGGGGCATGGGCCTGATCGTGCGCACCGCCGGCGCCAAGCGCACCAAGGCCGAGATCAAGCGCGACTACGACTACCTGCTGCGCACCTGGGAGAACATCCGCGACACCACGATGCACTCGGTAGCCCCGGCGCTGATCTACGAGGAAGAGGACCTGGTGAAGCGGGCGATCCGCGACCTCTACGACAAGGACATCGACGGCATCTGGGTCGAGGGCGAGGCCGGCTACAAGGAGGCGCGCGACTTCATGCGCGTGCTCATGCCGGCGCAGGCCAAGAAGGTGCAGGCCTACCGGGAGCCGACGCCGCTGTTCGTGCGCCACCGCATCGAGGACCACCTCTCGCAGATCTATTCGCCGGTGGTGCCGCTGAAGAGCGGCGGCTATCTGGTGATCAATCAGACCGAAGCGCTGGTCGCCGTCGACGTCAACTCGGGCCGCGCCACCAAGGAGCGCAACATCGAGGCGACGGCGCTGAAGACCAACCTGGAAGCGGCCGAGGAAGCCTGCCTCCAGCTGCGCCTGCGCGACCTCGCCGGCCTCATCGTGATCGACTTCATCGACATGGAGGAGTTGAAGAACAACCGCGCGGTCGAGAAGCGCCTGAAGGACTGCCTGAAGGACGACCGCGCCCGCGTGCAGATCGGCAAGATCTCCACGTTCGGCCTGATGGAGCTTTCCCGCCAGCGCCGGCGCACCGGCATCCTGGAGGGCACCACCCACGTCTGCCCGCACTGCCAGGGCGCCGGGCGCGTGCGCTCCACCGAATCGAGCGCGCTCTCGGCGCTGCGCGCCGTGGAGATGGAAGGCCTGCGCGGCGGTGGCGAGATCGTGCTGCGCGTCCCGCGCGAGGTCGGCCTCTACATCCTGAACGCCAAGCGCGACTACCTGATGCGCATCCGCCAGACGCACGGCCTCTGGGTCAACGTGGCGCTCGACGATGCGCTGGCCGCCGCCGAGCACGCGATCGACCGCCTGTCGAGCGAGGCGCCGGCCGCCGCGCGCGGCGGCTGGGAGCAGCCGCAGCCCGAGGCGGTCGAGCCGCAGGCGCTGGAGGACGAGGACTTCGACCTCGAGATCGAGGAAGAAGAGGAAGAGATCGAGAACGAGGAAGAGGAAGAGGACGCCGCCGCCTACGGCTCTGCCGAAGCCGATGAGGACGAGGAACGCGAGACCGGCGACACCGATGGCCATCGCGGCAGAGGCCGCCGCCGCCGCCGCCGCGGTCGCCGCGGCGACGAGCCGCGCGCAGCCGGGGCCCAGCCCGCGCCGCGCGCGCCTGCGCCTGGCCCGGCCGACCAGGGCGATACGGACGGCGACGGGCGTCGGCGGCGGCGGCGCGGCCGGCGCGGCGGACGGCGCACCCGCGACGAGGCGCGGCCGGGCGACGTCTACGCCTGGGCTTGGCCGGCGCGTCCGGTCGGCGACGATCCCTACCAGTGGCGCGGCCCGGTGCAGGCGCAACTGGCTGCGGCCGAGGGCGAGCCGCAGACTGCGTTCGCACCAGAGCCCGCGCACCAGCCTGCGCCGGCGTTCGCGCCCGCGCACGAACCGGTGAGCGTCGAGCACGAGGCCATCGCGACGGAGGCGGCCGAGCCGCTGACCACAGCCGCCGCCGAGGCGGACGACGTCTGGGTCGAGTTGCCTGCGCCGGAGGAGAAGCCGCGCCGCGGCCGCACCCGCCGCGCCCGCGGCAAGGCCGCCGCGGCGGAGGCCGAGGAGGCCCCCGCCTTGGTGGCCGAAGCGGCGGCGGCGCCTCAGCCCGCCGTGCCCGAGCCCCCTGCTCTCGAGGTGGTCGCTGAAGCCGCCGAGCCGCAGCCGGTCGTCGCGGCCGAGGCCGACGAGCCGGAAGCGCCGGCGTTGGCGACGGCGGTCGAGGCCGTCGAGCCGGAGCCGCCGCCCGCCCCTGAGCCGCTCGCCCCGGCGCCGCGCGCGCACGATCCGAACGAGATCGTCGCCCCACCAGCGGCGCCCCGTCGCGGCTGGTGGCGCCGCGGCGCGTGACGGGCTAAGGTCGCGCTACCAGGGGGCTGGCCTACTATCCGGAGTGGGGATGTGAACCTCCGCAAGTTCCCTGCCGTCCAGTGGTTGCGGGCCGGCGCCAGCATGCTGGCGCTGGCCTCCTTGCTGGCCGCGCCGGCGACGGCCGTCCATGCGCAGGGCGAGCTCACCGCGTATCCCGGCATCGAGCGCGACACCGAGATCGAGGCGGTCTTCCACGACCTGATGGACCCGGTGTTCTCCGCCGCGAACATCGATCCGAAGCGGGTCGAGCTCTATCTGGTCAACGACCCGACGCTGAACGCCGCCACGCTCAGCGGCTACCACATGGTGGTCAACAGCGGCCTCATCATGCAGTGCGACAACCCCAACGAGTTCGAGGGGGTGATCGCGCACGAGACCGGCCACATGGAGCGCGGCGACGTCGCGCGCGTCGGCGAAATGTCCAAGGGCGTCGTCGGTCCGATGCTGCTGGGACTCGGGCTCGGCGTGCTGGCGGCGCTGGCCGGCGCGCCGGACGCGGCCGCCGGGTTGATCTATTCGGGCCAGTACTTCGGCGAGATCAACGGCCTCGCCTTCTCGCGCGACCAGGAGAGCCGCGCCGACGAGGCCGCCGTGACCTACCTCGAGAAGGCCGGCTACTCAGGTGAGGGCATCGTCGATTTCTTCAATAAATTCAGGTACGAAGAAGTCTTCTCCGACGTCAAGAAGTACCCGTACTGGGTCGATCACCCGCTCAGCGACGAGCGGATCGAATCGTTGGCCGTGCGCGCCAAGGCGCAGCCGCACTGGGGCGCGAAGGACACCCCCGAGCAGATCGCCGAGTTCAACCTGATCAAGGCCAAGATCAAGGCGTTCATGAACCGGCCCTTCCAGACCTATATGGACTATCCGGAGACCGACACCTCGTTCGCGGCCCGCTACGCCCGGGCGATCGCCGACTATCGCGAACTGGAGACCGCAAAGGCGCTGAAGGAGCTCGACGCGCTGATCGCTGAGCGTCCGAACGACCCCTACCTCTACGAGGTGAAGGGCCAGGCGCTGATGGAGAGCGCCCGCGCCGAGGAGGCCGAGGTCCCGCTGCGCAAGGCGGTGGAGTTGAAGCCCGACGCGCCGCTGTTGCGCCTGCTGCTGGGCCAGGACCTGCTGGCCGAGAACAACCAGGCCAAGGTCGAGGACGCAATCGTCAGCCTGAACCGCTCGCTGCTGGTCGAGCCGGACGACCCGATGCCGTGGCAGTACCTGTCGCAGGCCTACGACGCGAAGGGCGACGAGGGCATGGCGCGGCTGGCGGCCGCCGAAGAGAACTTCCACCTCGGCCAGATGAAAGACGCCCGCGCCTTTGCCATCCGCGCCCGCGGGTTCCTGAAGCGCGGCACCCCGGAATGGAACCGCGCCACCGACATCGTGCTGACCTCGAACCCGTCGGCCGACGACCTGAGGATACTGGGTTCGCAAGGATGAGCTTACGCAGTCTGCTTTCCGCCGCGACGCTGGCGGCGCTGGCGCTGGGCGGCTGCCAGCAAGCCGACCCGGGCTTCGACGCCAAGGTGAAGGCCTACCTGATGGCCCACCCGCAGGAGCTGCGCGCGGCCCTCGACAACATGCAGGCCAAGGAGCAGGCCGCCGAGGATGCAGCCACCGACCAGAAGGCCCGCGCCGCCCTCCCCGGCTTGCGCAATGCGCTGGAGCGCGATCCGCGCGACTTCGTCGCCAACCCGAACGGCAAGGTGACGGTCACCGAGTTCTACGACTACCGCTGCCCGCACTGCGTCAACATCGCCCCGAAGGTGGTGGGCTTGATCCGTTCGCACCCCGACGTGCGGTTCGTGTTCAAGGAGATGCCGATCTTCGGCGCCACATCAGAGCACGCCGCGCGCGCTGCCTTTGCGGCCAAGCAGCAGGGCAAGGACTACGTCGGCCTCTACGAGGCGTTCATGGGCGACCATGCGCTCGACGACGCCTCGATCGACAAGATCGCGACATCGAAGGGGGTCGACATCGCGCAGATGAACGCCCCGGCGACGAAAGCCGCCGACGCCCAGCACCTGAGCGACATCTCCGACCTGTTCAAGGGGCTGGGCTTCGAGGGCACGCCCGGCTTCGTGGTCGGCGACCAGTTCATCCGCGGCGAGGACTTCGACGGCCTGACCGCGGCGATCAACAGGGCCGAAGGCAAGGGCGCCAGCTAGGCGGCGGCCCGCGCGTCCCGGCCGGCGGAAGCGTCGGCGCGCCTTCTCTAGTGGGACACGATCAGGTGTGGCCCGGTCTCGGCGCCGAGCATGGTGCGGGTGGCGCCGCCGAACAGGGCCTCGCCCAGCCGGCTGTGGCCGTAGGCGCCTGCGACGAGCATCGCCGCGCCGACGTCGGCGGCCGCCTTCAGAAGCGCCTGGCCGACATTGCGGCCGCCAACCTTGACCATGGCGTCGGTCGCAACGCCGTGGGCTTGCAGGTAGCGCGCCAGACGCGCCGGGTCGCCCTGCGCGCCTGGCGAGAGCATGAGCTCGTCCGGATCCTGCAGGATCGCGACCCTCGAGGCGTCCTTCAGCAACGGGATCGCGGCGCGCACGGCGCGCGCCGCCTGCAGGCTTCCGTCCCAGGCCACCGCCGCCGGCCGCCCGGCCGGCGGCGCATCGTTGCGCGCGACGAAGACGGCCGCCTTGGCCTCCATCAGCGCCTCGCCGAAAGGTCCGGCGAACGATCCGCCAATCGACGCGGTCGAGTGGCCGACCACGACGATGTCCGCCAGCGGCAGCTCGCGCATCAACCCATCCCAGGCGGTCGCGCCGGGGGGTGCGACGACGATGGCGGCGCCGTCGCCGGGCTCTGTGCCAAGGCCGAAGCGCTCGGCCTGGCGGCGCACTTCGGCGTCGATCGCCTGGCGGGCCGCCTCGCCGCCCTCGGACAGGGTCCGCCACGCGGCTCTGTCGACCGCCGCGCCGGCGTACATCGGCGCCATCACCGACGTGAGGCTCTCGTAGGCGTTGACGACCGTGACCGCCGACGCGTGCCGCTTCGCGAAATCCGCCGCGATGGCGAGCGCTGCAGCATCGTCAGGCCGACCGCTGGCGATCGCCAAGATCGAGAAAGCCGACATTGACAAGCTCCCTTCTTGCTTCTGGCGACTCGTCCCACGGCGCCGCTCGTTCGGCCTTGATCGGCGTCAAGATCGACGAGCGGCGAACGGGCGTTCGACCGCTAGTAGGCGGCCCAGACGAAGAGGCGGAAGATGTTGTTGTCGCCGGCGTTGCGGCCGGCGCTGTCGAAGTTGCCGCGCGCGCCGTCGAACCGGGTATAGGCGGTGTACTGCGCGCCGATCCGCGTGTTGAAGCGCGGGCCGAGCGGCGACTTGCCATTGCGGCCGAACAGCGTGCCGTCGACCTGGAACGTCACGCCGGCGCTGTTGGGCGTCAGGGTTCGATTGGCGGCGTAGACGATCGGATTGGCGGACCCGGTGGTGTCGAAGTAGGCCAGCGTCGCGCCGACGGTGTTGCGCCAGTAGTAGGAGCCGTCGAGCCGCAGGTCGTTGAGGGTATTGTCAGTGCACGCGCTCCCCGGCGTCCCGCCGAGCGCGCACGACGCCTGCAGGCTCTGCCGCTCGTGCATGTAGCGGCCGTTGAAGGTCAGCGTGTCGTCATTGGCGAGCTTGACGTAGTAGGAGCCGTCGAACCCGACGTCGGTATAGCGATCGGCGAGCCCCGTCGTGTGGTCGCGTCCAGGGAAGATCCCGGTCTGCATCCCGAACGCGCCCACCTGCGCCGTGCCCTTGCCGAGGTCGTGCTGGAAGGCAAAGCGCGCGTAGGGCGCGACGCCGCTGATCGAACCGGGGTCGGTGGGGTCGACGCCGAGATGGGTGAGCGCGCTGGCGCTCGGCGACACATACCCGCCAGCCTCCAGGTAGACCTCCGAGTTGATCCACGCATAGCCGGTGAGCCCCATCGTGCTCTGCGCCAGGCCCCCCAGCAGCGGCGAGGTCGATGGCGTCGGCGCCAGGGCCGAGGTCGTGTAGGGGAAGCCCCAGGCCGGCAGCGTATTCCAGGCGTCCTGCACGCTGGGGGCGTTGTTGAGGCTGGTCCCGAGCGTCACGTCGGTCTTGCCCGCCTTCACCGATGTGGTCGCGCGCAGGTCGAGGTTGTCCCAGTGCCAGGCCTTCGCGACGCCGTCGTAGGTCCCCTGGACGAAGGCCCCGAAGTGGTCGCCGAAGCCGCCGGCGAAGAACAGGCTGAGCTGGTCGAGGGCGAAGTTGTCGTTGCCCCCGAAGCCAGGCGCGGGCGGCGGATCCTGCGGCTTGGCGGTCCGCATGTAGGACGCGATCACCATCGCCGAGAGCGGCACGTTGAAGCTCGTCGCGCGCAGCGTGTAGCCCTGCAGCTTGAACTGCCGGCCAAAGGGGGTGAGCTGCGGCCCGAAACCGCCGACGTGGCACCCCGAGCAAGGTTCGCCGGTCTGCACCGCGAACGCAGGCACAGCGGCCGCCGGGCCCGCCGTCAGGGCGAGCAGCGCCACCGCCGTGCAACAAAGCGCGATCGGGCCGCGCAGCCAACGGAACTGCATGTCTGAGCCTCCCCGGAACGTCGGCTACTTGGCGACGTAGAGCACGCACCAGCCGGCCGGGCTGATCTGGCCGTCGACCAGCTTGCAGGCGTCCGGCGCCTGGAACTTGTTGCAGTTGTCGCAGCGCTGCGCGCCCTTCGGCGTCGGCTGATAGCTAGCCGCCTTCTGCGGCATCTTCGTCGCCGCGGCGGCTGGCATCGCGACCAGCAGCACGCCTGCGCCAGCGCCGAGTACACCGATCCGCAGCAGCGTGCGGCGCGGCATGGCGTCGGCTGCCAAATTGCGATCCGTCGTCATGACCAACTCTCCAATCCCAATGACCGCGCTTTGCGGCTCTGGGGACTGGTTAGATGTCACGCTCGACCCCGGCTTTGACCGAGATCAACAGGGGCGATCGCCGGAAGAAGCAGCGGCGCACACGGTTGACCTGGATCAATGCCGAGAACAGGGGGTGCGCTATTCTGCCAAGCGGGTCGGTCCAAGGTTCCGCCGGCCCCGCCGCCAGCTGGCGGCGTGAATTTGAGGGAAGACGCGCCCCAGGCTCGGCCTCGGGGCGCGTGCTCGTCCAGGCTGTCGCAAGCGACGTTGAACGCTAGGCCAGCACCCTCTCGATCAAGGCGGCAAACGCTTCCATCAGGCCGGCTGCGAACTTCTTCGCGCCCTCGTTGGCGATCGAGCCGTCCTCGGCGAACAGGCTCGCCGCGCCGCCGATGTAGGCCTCCGGCTGCTGCAGCACCGGCATGTCGAGGAACACCAGCGACTGGCGCAGGTGGTGGTTGGCGCCGAAGCCGCCGATCGCGCCGGGCGAGACGCTGACCACCGCGCACGGCTTCCTCGACCAGACGCTCTGGCCATAGGGCCGCGAGCCGACGTCGATGGCGTTCTTCAGGCCGCCCGGCACCGAGCGGTTGTACTCGGGCGTGACGAACATCACCGCGTCGTGCGCGCGGACGGCGGCGCGGAAGTCGACCCACGGCTGCGGCGGCGTCGCCTCGAGGTCCTCGTCGTAGAGCGCCAGGTCGCGGAACTCGACGATGTCGAGCTTCAGGCCGGCCGGCGCCAGCTTCTCCAGCGCCAGCGCCATCTTCCGATTGAACGAGGCCTTGCGCAGGCTCCCCACCAGCACCGCAACCTTGCGCTCAGGCATCCAGGTTCCTCCGTCGAGCTGAGGCGGCAGCGGTTCTCACGCGGCCACCGCCGCCTTGGCGCGGGCCGGGATGGTCACCTCGACGAAGCGGCGGATCAACGCGGCGAGCTCGGCCGGGCAGTCGAGGTTGGGCGAGTGGCCGACGCCGTGCCAGAACGCCAGGCCCGCGCCCGGGTACTTCGCCCAGGTGGCCAGCATCGAGGCCACCGGGATCAGCTCGTCGGCGTCGCCGCCCGCCAGCAGCACCGGCATCGGCAGCGTCTTCACCCGCTCGCCGAGCCGCACGGTCATCATCGAGCGCATCGAGCCGCGCAGGCGCCGCTCCGGCGCGTTCCGCATGTCCTCGGCCAGCGCCCGCATCAGGTCGGCGGGCGCATCGCCGGCGCGCGCGTCGATGGCATCGCCCACCGCGCCCCTCGCCTGCTGCTCGCGCCGCGCCGCCATCCGTGCGTCGATGAGTTTGTCCATCGCCTCGGGCGCCATGTCCGCGCCAGCCCCATCCGGGCCCGCCGGATCGAGCAGCACCAGGCCCTTCAGCAGCAACGGGTGATCGACCGCGAATTGGGTCGCCGTCGGGCCGCCCATCGAATGGCCGACCAGCGTGAAGTCGCGCCAGCCGAGCTGGGCGACGAGCTCCGCGGCGTCGGCCGCGAAGTGCTGGATGCTGAAGTCCGCCTCGTCCGGCGGCGCCTCGGAATTGCCAGCGCCGCGGTTGTTGATGGCGATCGACTGATAGCGGTCGGCCGGCAGCGCCTCCTGCGTCATCCGCCAGATCCGCGCCGAGGCCTGGAAGCCATGAATGAACACCACGCGCTCAGGCCCTTCGCCGTGCGGGAAATACTCGAGCCGGACCTTGGAGAGCTGGGCGATGGTCATCGGCGGCTCCTGTGCGGTGTCAGCCGTCACCATAGACCCCCGCGCGCGCCTCGCGAAGGCCGCCGAAGGCTGGCGACGCGCATGCCCGCTCAGGGCGGCGATCGCGTCTCGGCCGCCAGCGCCGGGTCGATCTCCACGCCGCCCGCGGTCGGATGCGCGCCGTAGTAGCGCCAGAGCAGCCATACCGACGCGCCGGCGCCAGCCAGCGCCAGCAGGATCGAGACCGAGAGCGAGCCGCCGAGCGCCGCGATCGCAGCGGCCACCAGGACGCCGCCGCCGCAGCCGATGTCCCAGGCCCCTTCGGTAGCGAAGTTGAAGCGCAGCGGACATGGCGAGGCCTGCGCGAGATTGTAGGTCGCCGTCCACATCGCTGCGATGATCAGGTTCCCCACCACCGACAGCAGCGCGTTGGCGCCCACCGCCAGCCATGGGGAGCCGTAGCTGAGGGCCTGCGCCAGCGCGAGGACGGCCGCCGCGGCGTAGGCGATCACCACCGCCCGCCGGCCGTGGCCCATGTCGACGTGCCGGCCCAGCAACACGCCGAGCACCGCGCCAACCAGCGCCGCCAGCGCCATCGCGCCGCCGTACGCGGCGATGTTGCTGCCCACCGAGACGAACAGCGCCACCTGCCAGACGTAGTTGACGCCGGCGCCCAGCCAGCCGTCGGCCATGAACATCGCCGCGGCCTCGCGCGCCGCCTTGTATGCGCCAGGCGCCGAGAGCGGCGGCATGATGTCCGGCGCGCCGATCAGCGGCAAGGC
>DATNEH010000147.1:0-4931 GCA_035553015.1 Caulobacteraceae bacterium
CTCGCGGCCGAAGCGGTCGCGCACCGATGCGCCCGGCAGGCGCGTCATGATCACGAACCGGCGCGGCAGCCGGGCGCGCGTCTCATCGATGACAAGCCAGCGCGGGACTTCGGCGACGGAGGCGAAGAGGCCGGCGACGAAGGCCTCCTTGCGCGGTTTCCAGGCGGGCTCGGCGGCGTAGGCCTTGAGGATCACCGCGCGTCCGCCATCGCCCGCGATCTCGAAGACGTCGGCGCTGACGTGTTCGAAGCGACGCACGCGGCTGGCCGTGAACGGCTCGTCCAGCTGGGCGGTGAGTTCGGTCGCGAGCGCGAGGTCGAGCGTCAGCGGCGCTTGCCCGCTCATGGGGCGCTCATGGCGTGTCGCTGGGCGCGACGCCAGCCTCGCCCAGGTGCTCGGTCACCGCCTCGATCGCCTCGACCAGCCCCATCCGCTCGAGGGTCACGCCCTCGGGCAGGCCGGAGAACAGGCGGGTCGGCGCGGCGGCGTCGAGCATGACGAACACCCCGCGGTCGTCGGCGCGGCGGATCAGGCGGCCGAACGCCTGCGCGATGCGGGCTCTGGCGATCGCATCGTCGTAGGACTTGCCGCCGAACCGGCCGCGCCGCGCCTTGTGCAGGATGTCCGGCCGCGGCCAGGGTATGCGGTCGAACACCAGGAGGCGCAGCGAACGGCCGGGCACGTCGACGCCGTCGCGCACCGCATCGGTGCCCAGCAGGCAGGCGTCTTCCTCGGCGCGGAAGATGTCGACCAGCGCGCCGGCCTCCAGCGGATCGATGTGCTGGGCGTAGAGCGCCAGGCCGCGGTCGGCGAGCGGCGCGGCGATCCGCTCGTGCACGGCGCGCAGCCGCCGGATCGCGGTGAAAAGTCCGAGCGCGCCGCCGCCGGCGGCCTGGAAGAGCTCGCGCATCGCGGCGGCCACCTGCCGGGCGTCGTCGCGCGCCACGTCGGTGACCACGATGGCCCGCGCGTTGGCCTCGTAGTCGAACGGCGAGGCGAGCCGCAGCGTCTTCGGCCGGTCGGGGAACCGGGCCGAGCCGGTGCGCATCTCGGCGAGCGCGAACGGGTCCTCGAGGCTGGAGTCGGCCAGCGTGGCGCTGGTCACCAGGACGCCGTGCGCCGGCGCGAGCACGGCGGCGGCCAACGGCTCGCTCGGGTCTACCCAGTGCCTGCGGCAGGCGGCGTCGACCATGCGGCCATACATGAAGGTGGCGTCGAACCAGTCGACGAAGTCGGGGTCGTCCTCGGCGTCTTCCTCCAGCGCCCGCAGCATCGAGCGCCAGGCCGGCAGCATCATCCGCGCGCGGCGGTCGAGGCCACGCAGCGCGCCCTCGATCCGCGCCCGGTCGCCGGTGGCCAGCGTGTCGGAATCCTCGTCGAGCGCGTCGGCGAGGTAGCGCGCCAGCGCCACCAGCGGCGCCTCGATCGCCGCCAGCGCCCGCGCCGCATCGGCCGCCGTCTGCCGCACCAGATCGAGCGCCGGCCGCGCCTGGCACTCCATGCCGAGCTCGGATGACTCGGCGCGGGCGCGCAACTGCTCCAGCACCGCCACCAGGAACGCCTCGATCGGCCCGATCGGGCTGACCTCGCCGCCGGGCGGGGCGATGCGGCCCGACCACCCCTCGCCCGGCAGCGCCGCGGCGGCGCGCACGGCCTGGGTCAGCGCCTCGCGGGCCGCCTCGCGGTCGGCCACCAGCTCGCCGAGCCTGGCCTCCAGCCCGCGCCCGCGCCGGCCGCGGCCCTCCGGTCCACGGATCCAGCGCCGCATCTCGGCCGACTCCGCACCCGACAGGCAGGCGGCGAACGCCGAGTCGGCCGCATCGAACAGGTGGTGGCCCTCGTCGAACACGATGCGCTTCAAGTGCGCGGTCTCGACGTCCGCGCTCTGGCCGCGGGCGGTGCGGGCGCCGTCGTAGGCGGCCTGGGTCATCACCAGAGCGTGGTTGGCGATGACGAGGTCGGCGCGGCGCGAGGCGCGGATAGCGCGCTCGATGAAGCAGACTCGGTAGTGCGGGCAGCCGGCGTGGACGCACTCGCCACGGCGATCGACAAGATTGGCGGCCGAGGCCTGCGCCGCCGGACCGACCGCGAACAGCGTCGGCAGCCAGGCCGGGAAGTCGCCGCCGGTCATGTCGCCGTCGCGGCTGGCCCTGGCCCAGCGCGAGACCAAAGCGAGGCCGATCAGGTCGCCGCCGCCCAGCTGGGATGAATTCACCTGCTCCTGGAAGTTCAGGAGGCAGAGGTAGTTCTCGCGGCCCTTGCGGACCACCGCCTTCTTCGCCCGCGCGGCCGGGTCCGGATAGACCGCGTGGCTCTCGCGTTCGATCTGGCGCTGCAGCGCACGGGTGTAGGTCGAGACCCAGACCGCCGGGCCGTTCGCCTCGGCCCACAGCGAGGCCGGCGCCAGGTAGCCCAGCGTCTTGCCGACGCCGGTGCCGGCCTCGGCCAGCATCAGCCGCGGCTCGCCCTCCTTCTCGCGCGGACCGAAGGCGTAGGCGGTCTCGGCGGCGAACGCGGACTGCGTCGGCCGCGCCTCGTCGAGCCCGGCGCGCTCCAGCAGCGCCGCCAGACGCTGGGCGGCGCCCTCCGGATCGACCGGCTTGGAGCCGGCCTCGCCGGCCGGGGCCTGGTCTTCCCACTCCGGCAGCCGCGTCCAGACATCCAGGCCGGAGCTGCGCCAGGGCCGACCGAGCGGAGCGGATCGCAGCGCGCCGATCGCCGCAGCGGCCCACGCCCAGTTCGCGCTGCCGAGCACCTCGGCGACCACCAGCGCTTCCTCGCGACTCGGCGTCGGCGTCTCGGCGAGCTGGCCCAGCAGCCGGGCGGCGGCCTCGCGCAGCGCCGCCGCCTGCTCGGCCGCGCCGCGCGGCTCGGGCAGGCCGAGCGCCAGCGCCAGCCCCGCCGCCGAAGGCGCGCAGAAGGCGGCCGGCCGCACGAACGCGAACAGCTCCAGCACGTCGAAGATCCGCGCCGAGCGCGGCGGCGGATTGATCTGCAAGCGGCGCGCGGTCAGCCCGGCGTGCGCCACCAGCACCGGCCCGGCTTCGAACAGATCGCGCGCCTGCGGCGGCCGCACGCTGCGCGCCGGCGCGCCGTCGCAGACGGCTGCGCGCGGGCCCGGCAGCACCACGAGCGCAGGGGCCAGATCGAGACTCGGCGCGACGGCGTTCACGGGGCCAGACATAGCGCGAGCCGGCCTGAAACGAAACGAGAACCGGCGCGCCAGGTTCACCCTCATCGCGGGCGTGCACCGTTTGGAAAACCTAACGGTGCAGACTTGGCGAGACGTCAGCATGGACCACAGGCCATGACTCAAGCCGCCACGTTCGGCCGTCGCGGGACGGTCGCCGTTCCGCCCGCAGGGCGAGCGAACCAGCCGCGCCCGGCGGCGCGCGCGTCTGCGCCCGCAACGGTCTCGCCGACAGCGGTCGCCAAGGCCGACCCGAAACCGGCCGGCGACTCGCTGCCCGGCTACTTCCTGTGGCTGCTGTTCAGCTTCGATCGCCGGCTCGACCGGCGGACCTACCGCTATGCCCGCATCGTCGCGAACCTGGGCTTTGTCGTCGCGATCGGATGCCTCAACTCCGAGCTCCGCAAGGTGGTCCCGGCCCAGTCTCCGGCGCTGGCGCTGTGCCTCGCCCTGCTCATCTTCGCCGTCCTCGGGCTGATGAGCTGGACCACGCTGGCCATGCAGGTCAAGCGCCGGCACGACCGCGACAAGGCGTGGTGGTGGCTGTTCGTCGGCTTCATCCCGATCGCCGGCCCGCTCTGGGTGCTGGTCGAGACCTGCTGGCTGGACGGCACGCCCGGCTACAACCGCTTCGACGACCCCGCCAAGAGCGCCGCCGCCGTCTTCTAAGCGGGCCGCCACGCGGCGCCTCGAAACAGAACGGGAACATGCTATAGCGGCCGGTCATGGACGACGGGCGCGCCCTGACGACGCTGCCGCCGCGCTTCGCCGCGTGGTTCGAGGCGCGCGGCTGGGCGCCGAGGGCGCACCAGCTGGCGATGGTCGAGAAGGCGAGGGCCGGGCGCCATGCGCTGCTGATCGCGCCCACCGGCGGCGGCAAGACGCTGGCCGGGTTCCTGCCCAGCCTGATCGAGCTGGCCGAGCGGCCGCCCAGCAATGCGCCGCGCGGCATCCATACGCTCTACCTTTCGCCGCTGAAGGCGCTGGCGGTCGACGTCGAACGCAACCTGATGACGCCGATCGCCGAGATGGGGCTGCCGATCAAGGCCGAGAGCCGCACCGGCGACACCGGCGTCGCGCGCCGCCAGCGCCAGCGGGTGAAGCCGCCCGACATGCTGCTGACCACGCCCGAGCAGCTGGCGCTGTTCTGCGCCTGGGAGGGGGCGCGGCGCTATTTCGAGGACCTCAGCTGCGTGATCATCGACGAGGTGCACGCGACCTGGCCGTCCAAGCGCGGCGACCTGCTGGCGCTCGGCCTCGCGCGCCTGCAGCAGTTCGCGCCGAAGCTGCGGCGCGTCGGCCTCTCGGCCACGGTCGACGACCCGGACGTGATCCGCCGCTGGCTGACGCCGACCACCGAGGATGACGTCGACCTGGTGCGCGGCGCGGCCGGCGCGCCGCCGCTGGTCGACGTGCTGCTCTCCGAGGGCGGCGTGCCCTGGGCCGGCCACACCGCCCAGCACGCGATGCCGGAGGTCTACGAGGCGATCAAGAGAGCTCGGATCGCCCTCGTCTTCGTCAACACGAGGTTTCAGGCGGAGTTCGCCTTCCAGGAGCTTTGGCGGCTCAACGACGACAACCTGCCGATCGCCCTGCACCATGGTTCGCTCTCGGCCGAGCAGCGCCGCAAGGTGGAGGCGGCGATGGCGCGCGGGGCGCTCAGGGCCGTGGTCTGCACCTCGACGCTCGACCTCGGCATCGACTGGGGCGACGTCGACCTCGTGATCCAGCTCGCCTCGCC
>DATNEH010000148.1:0-3730 GCA_035553015.1 Caulobacteraceae bacterium
GCGACCCATGCCCGAACCGTACGATGTGCCCAAGGGCGAGCTGATGCGCGGCAAGCGCGGGGTGATCCTGGGCGTCGCCAACCACCAGTCGATGGCGTGGGGCATCGCCAGCCAGCTGGCGGCGCAGGGTGCGGAGTTGGCGTTCGGCTACATGGAGATGAACGAGAAGCGGGTGAAGCCGCTCGGCGAGAGCATCGGCGTGAAGAGCTACGCCACGTTCGACGCGCTGCAGCAAGGCGATATCCCCAAGCTGTTCGACAAGGTGGGCGCGGACCTCGGCGGCCAGATCGACTTCGTGCTGCACGCGATCGGCTTCGCCGACCGCAGCCAGATCTCCGGCTCGTTCCTCGGCAACGCCGACCGCGGCGCGTTCCTGCGGGCCATGGACGCCTCGGTCTACAGCTGGATCGAGACAGCCAAGTGCGCCGCCGAGCTGATGCACCGCGGCGGGTCGATGGTCACGCTGACCTATCTCGGCTCCGAGCGGGCGATCCCGAACTACAACACGATGGGGGTCTGCAAGGCCGCGCTGGAGGCCTCGACCCGCTACATCGCCCGCGATCTCGGCCCGCGCGGCATCCGCGCCAACGCCATCTCGGCCGGCGTCATGCGCACGCTGTCGCTGGCCGGCATCCAGGGCGGCCGGCAGATGTTCTCCAAGGGCAGGCAGCTCAGCGCCCTGCAGGAGGACACCTCGATGGAGGGCATCGCCGGCGCCGCGCTCTGGCTGCTCTCCGACCTCGGCCGCTCGACCACCGGCGAAGTGGTCCACGTCGACGCCGGCTTCCACATGATGGGCCTGCCGAGCGAGGAAGAGGCGGAGAAGGCGGGGGGCTGAGGACTCCCGGCTGGCCGCTGCGGCGCGGCCTTGCGCCCCCTCCGTCAGCCCGCTTCACGGTCTGCCACCTCCCCCGTCGTCTGCGCGACGGTGGAGGAGCGGGATCGACCTGCTTCGCGCCTTCACCACACCGCAGAGTGCGGGGGAGGGGGCGCAAAGCTGCGGTGCGAAAGTCGGCTGGTCAGACCGCATACGCCCGCATGAACCGCCGCGCCGCCTCGCGCGCGACGCGCTGCAGGCGCTCGGGGGTCAGCTCCGAGGGCAGGCCGAGGAGGCCCTCCAGCTGGCGGCCGCCCAGCACCATGCCGGTGAAGAAGTCGGCCGCCTCGGCCGCGTCCTCCACGTCCATGCGCCCGGCCCGCGTCTCGCGCGCCAGGAAGGCGGCCAGCTTGGCGCGGCTGCCGCGGAAGCCGTTCGGCAGCACGGCGCGCACCAGCGAGCCGTCGTGCGGCGCGCTCTCGATCAGGAGGCGCATGAAGGCGACGCCGCGCTCCAGGCTGGCGGTGTGCAAGAGCAGCTCGGCGTAGGCGGCCAGCGCCCGCTCGGGAAACGCCTCTGCGCCCGGCACGTCGAGCGGGTCGGTGACCGACTGCGCGCGTCGCTCGATCAGCGCCCGCATCAGGTCCACCTTCGAGCCGTAGTGATTGTAGATGGTCTGCTTGGAGACGCCGGCGCGCCGCGCGATCTCGTCGAGCGTGGCGGAGAGGCCGCGCTCGAAGATCACGTCGGAAGCCGCCTCGAGGATGGCCTCGTTCTTGGCGCGGTCGATCTGGCCGGCGATTCTGGGCATGGTCGAACATCATACGTTGCGAGCGCGCCGAAAAGATTGCGCCGCCTCGATATTGGACGGCGCGAGCCCCTTCGCCGTGCCCGCGCCTCTGCGAGGCGCCCGTCGGTCTTGCGCCACGCGCCCGGTCTTGCGCCACGCGCCCCGGTCTTGCGCCATGCGCCCCGGTCTTGCGCCACGCGCCTGGGGCCCGCATAGCTGGCGCCGCCATGAGCGACCATCTCGAAGCCGACGTGATCATCGCCGGCGCGGGCCTGACCGGCGCGACGCTGGGCCTGGCGCTGGCGAGCGCCGGCCTGAAGCCGATCCTGGTCGACCCGCAGCCGTTCGAGGCGCAGGTCGCCCCGACCTTCGACGGCCGCGCCTCGGCGATCGCGTTCTCCAGCTTCCGCCAGTGGCGCGCGCTCGGCCTCGGCGAGACGCTGGCCCCGCAGGCGCAGCGCATCGAGCAGATCCTGGTCACCGACGGCCGCGGGCCGGGCGCGTCGGCCGCTGCGCCGGGCGGCGCGTTCCTGCGCTTCGACGCCGCCGAGATCGCCGAGCGCTCGCAGGGCGAGCCCCTAGACGGCGAGCCTTTGGGCTACATGCTGGAGAACCGCGTCTCGCGCGCGGCGCTGGCCGAGGCGGTGAACCGCGCCGGCCTCGAGGTGCTGGCCCCGGCGCGCGTATCTGGCGTGACGTTTGGCCCGGCGGCGGCCGAGGTGACGCTGGCCGACGGTCGGCGGCTCACCGCGCCGCTGGTGGTGGGCGCCGAAGGCCGCGGCTCGGTGGTGCGCGACGCGGCGGGCATCGAGACCCTGGGCTGGAGCTACGGCCAGTCGGGCGTGGTCGCCACCGTCGCGCTGGAGCGCGACCACGCGGGTGTCGCCTACGAGTACTTCCTGCCGAGCGGCCCCTTCGCCATCCTGCCGCTGACCGAGCAGCGCGCCAGCCTGGTCTGGACCGAGTCGACCCGTCGCGGTGAGGCGCTGCGCGCGGCGCGGGACGAGGTGTTCCACGCCCACCTGCGCCGCCGGTTCGGCGATTTCCTGGGCCGGGTCGAGGCGGTGGGGCCCAGATTCGTCTATCCGCTGTCGATCCAGCTGGCCGCCGACCTCGTCGCGCCTCGCATGGCGCTGCTGGGCGATGCCGCCCACGCCATCCATCCGCTCGCCGGCCAGGGGTTGAACCTCGGGCTGAAAGACGCCGCGGCGCTCGCCGAGGTGCTGGCCGAGGCGATGCGGCTGGGCGAAGACATCGGCTCGGCCATCGTGCTGGAGCGCTACGCCCGCTGGCGGCGGCTCGACAACCTCGCCGTCTCGCTCGCCTGCGACGGTTTCAACCGCCTGTTCTCCAACGACAATCCGGCCCTGCGCGCCGCTCGCGGCGCGGGCCTGGCGCTGGTGGGCCGCATCGGCCCCGCCCGCCGCTTCTTCATGCAGGAAGCCGGCGGCGCGCTCGGGGATCTGCCGAGGCTGCTCAAGGGGCAGGCGCTTTAGCGCGGCCCTGCGCCCCCTCCACCCCCGCGCCGCGCGCGGCGGTCCCCCTCCCCCGTTCCGCTACGCTCCACGGGGCAGGAAAGCATGCGGCGCGCCGCCTCGCTCTTTCCTGCCCCGTCGCGAAGACGACGGGGCAGGGGGACCGCCCGGCGCAGCCGGGTGGTGGAGGGGGCGCAGGGCCGCGCTACGCTACTCGTCCAGCTTCCTGGCTTCTTCCGGCAGCATGATCGGCACGCCTTCGCGGATCGGGTAGGCGAGGCGGGCGGTGGGGCTGACCAGCTCCTGGCGCGCGCGGTCATAGGTCAGCGGGCCGCGGGTCACCGGGCAGACCAGGATCTCGAGCAGGCGCGGGTCGATTTCGGGCTGGCCAGCGGGGTCGGTCATGCGCGGCTTCTACTGCAGCGGGGGCGGCTCGTCATCGTCGTCCGCGGCCGCGTCGATCTCCAGCAGCGCCTCCAGCACCTGGCCGCGATCGCTCAGCGTCATCGCCTCCAGCAGCGCCTGCTTCTCCGGCGGGTCGAGCGGCAGGCCCATGGCCAGGCTGTTGATCAGCGCCCCGGCCGGCGCGTGGCGGGCGGAATCCCAGTCCATCGCCAGGCCCTTGTGGTCGAGGTAGTGGCGCAGGGC
>DATNEH010000149.1:0-17335 GCA_035553015.1 Caulobacteraceae bacterium
AGGAACGTGCGCTCGTTGGCGGCGTGGTCGCTGAAGTTCTTGATCGTCAATGGGCGCCCTCGAGGGTGCGGCGCTCCGGACTCACGCCTCGCCGCGCGCCGATTGCGTGCTAGAGCGCGCCGACATGCAAGAGGCAGCACCATTCTGGCGACCCGACATCCACGGGACCGGCGCCCGCGGCTGATGGCGCGCGGGGCGATCGTGCGGGCGGTGAGAGCCTGGTTCGAGGCGCGCGGCTTCGTCGAGGTCGAGACAGCGGCCCTGCAGGTCTCGCCGGGCAACGAGACGCACCTGCACGCGTTCGCCAGCGAGATCACCTCGCCGCAGGGGGAGCGGGCGAGGCTCTACCTGCGCACATCGCCGGAGTTCGCGGCCAAGAAGCTGTTGGCGGCCGGCGAGCCGCGGCTCTTCGAGCTGGCGCGCGTGTGGCGGGGCCGCGAGCGCGGGCCGCTGCATCATCCGGAGTTCACGATGCTGGAGTGGTACCGTGCGGGCGAGCCGTACGAGACGCTGATGGACGACTGTGCGGCGCTGCTGGCGCTGGCGGCGCAGACGGCGGGCGCGGCGCGGTTCCAGTTCCGCGGACAGGCCTGCGACCCGTTCGCGGCGCCTGAGCGGATCACGCTCGCCGAGGCGTTCGACCGTTTCGCCCGCGTCGACCTGATGGCGAGCCTGGCGCCCGACGGGACGCCGGATCGCGACCTGCTGGCCCGCGCGGCCGCGACGGCCGGGATCCGTGTCGCGGCGGACGACAGCTGGTCGGATGTGTTCAGCCGGGTGATCGTCGAGAAGGTCGAGCCGCAGCTCGGGATCGGACACCCGACGATTCTCTGCGAATATCCGCTGCCCGAGGCGGCGCTGGCGCGGCCGAAGCCGGGCGACGCGCGCGTCGCCGAGCGCTTCGAGCTCTATGCGTGCGGCGTCGAGCTCGCCAACTGCTTCGGCGAGCTGACCGACGCGGCCGAGCAGCGCCGCCGCTTCGAGGCCGACATGGGCGAGAAGGAGCGGCTCTACGGCGAGCGCTATCCGATCGACGAGGACTTCCTCGCGGCGCTGGCCGCCATGCCGCCGGCCAGCGGCGCGGCGCTGGGCCTCGACCGGCTAGTCATGCTGGCGACGGGGGCGACGCACGTCGACGACGTGATATGGACGCCGCTCCCCGAAGCCCCGACATGACCGCCAAGACGCTCCGCACACCTATCGAGCTTGCCGAAGCCGGCCTGATCGCCCCCGAGCGCGTCGCCGCGCTGGCGCCGGTCGCCGCGCGCTATGCGGTGGCGGTGACGCCGGCGATCGCCGCGCTGGTCGATCCGGGCGATCCGGCCGATCCGATCGCGCGCCAGTTCCTGCCCGCCGAGACCGAGCTGGCGCTCGCGCCCGGCGAGGCGGCCGACCCGATCGGCGACGCCGCCCACACCCCGGTTCCGGGCATCGTGCACCGCTACCCCGACCGCGTGCTGCTGAAGGTGACCCACACCTGCGCCGTCTACTGCCGGTTCTGCTTCCGCCGCGAGATGGTGGGGCCCGGCAAGTCGGACGCGCTGACCCCCGCGCAGCTGGACGGCGCCCTCGCCTACATCGCCGCCGATCCGGCGGTCTGGGAGGTGATCCTGACCGGCGGCGATCCGCTGATGCTCTCGGCGCGCCGGCTCGGGGGGTTGATGGCGCGCCTGGCGCAGATTGAGCATGTGAAGATCGTCCGCTTCCACACCCGTGTGCCGGTCGCCGATCCGGCGCGCGTCACGCCGGCGCTCGTCGATGCGATGCGCGCGACCGGCAAGACGACCTGGGTCGCGCTGCACGCCAACCATCCGCGCGAGCTGACGCCCGCCGCCCGCGCCGCCTGCGCGCGGATCATCGACGCCGGCATGCCGATGGTGAGCCAGAGCGTGCTGCTGGCCGGCGTCAACGACGATGCGGAGACGCTCAGCCGCCTGATGCGCGCGTTCGTCGAGGCGCGGATCAAGCCCTATTACCTGCACCAGCTCGACGCGGCGCCGGGCACCGCGCCGTTCCGTGCGCCGCTGGCCGAAGGCCAGGCGCTGATGCGCGGCTTGCGCGGCCGCGTCTCCGGCCTCGCCCAGCCGACCTACGTGCTCGACATCCCCGGCGGTCACGGCAAGGTCCCGATCGGGCCGGGCTACCTGGCAGGCGATCTGGATACGTGCGTCAGCGTAGAGGATCCCTGGGGCGGGGCGCATGAGTACGTGGCGCCGTAGGGCGGCCTTGCGCCCCCTCCGTCAGCCCGCTTCGCGGTCTGCCACCTCCCCCGCACTCTGCGGCGCGGTGGAGGAGCGAACGACTGCGACCTCGCTCCTCCACCGTCGCGAAGACGACGGGGGAGGTGGATCGGCGCGCTACCAGCGCGACGAGACGACGGGGGCGCAAGGCGGCGTCAACGCTCGCTCGGGCCCCTAAAGCCCGTCGCCACCAGGTAGACTTCCGAGCTTTCCGCGCGGCTGGCCTTGGGCTTGACGGTGCGCACCTGGTCGAACGAGCGCTTCAGATCCGCGATCACCGTCGCGGTCTCCCCGCCCTGGAAGGCCTTGGCGACGAGGGCGCCGCCCGGCTTCAGCCGCTGCTCGGCGAAGGCGGCGGCGGCCTCGATCAGGCCGACGATCCGCAGGTGATCGGTCTGGCGGTGGCCAGTGGTGTTGGGGGCCATGTCGGAGACGATGAGGTCGGCCGGGCCGCCGATCAGCGCCGCCAGCCGCGCGGCGACGGCCGGATCGGTGAAGTCGCCCTCGATCAGCTCGGCCCCCGCCAGCGGGCCCATTGGCAACAGGTCGACGCCTGCCACCTTCCCTGCTCCGCGCGCCAGCAGCACCTGGATCCAGCCGCCGGGCGCAGATCCCAGGTCAATGACCGCCGCGCCGCGGCGGATCAGCCGCAGCTTGTCGTCGAGCTCGATCAGCTTGAAGGCGGCGCGCGAGCGGTAGCCCTTGGCCTTCGCCGCGGCGACGTAGGGGTCGTTGAGCTGGCGCTCGAGCCAGGCTTGCGACGACGGCGTGCGCTGCTTGGCGGTCTTCAGCCGCTGGGCGCTCGCGCGTCCCTCGCCACCGGTTGGCGGACGCACCATCCGCTTGCGGGGCGGCTCGTCGGATGAATTTGGCATCACCTGCGCCGGCGGCGGCCACGCCGTCGCCGCTCGCTCATCAGCGACATCAAGACGCCCTCGCGCAGGCCGCGGTCGGCGACCCGCACCCGCTCGCACGGCCAGACCGACTGCACCGCCTCCAGAATGGCGGCGCCGGCCAGCACCAGGTCGGCTCGGTCGGGTCCGATGCAGGGCTGGCGGGCCCGCTGGCTGGCGGTCAGCGCCGTGAGCCGGGCGCGCACCGCCTCGCATTCGGCGCGGGTCATCCAGAGCCCATCGACCCTGGAGCGGTCATAGCGCGGCAAGTCGAGGTGAAGGCCGGCCAGGCTGGTGATCGCGCCGGAGGTGCCGATCAGGTGGCAGCGCCCCGTGTCGAACAGCTCGCGCAGCGGCCGCGCGGCCGCGAACCCGGCGATCGGCGCGCGCACCGCCTCCACCATCTGGCCGAACCAGGCCGCGCTCTCCGCCGCATCCTGCCCGTCGCGCTCGGGAAAGCGCTCGGCGAGCGTCACCACGCCGATCGGCACCGAGAGCCAGGCGGTGATCGGCGGCGCGCCGCGCGCATCGCCGCGGCGCCGGCGCAGGTCGAGCCAGGCGAGCTCGGTCGAGCCGCCGCCGACGTCGAGCACCAGCGCGGCATCGGCCTCCCGGTCGATCAGGTTGGAGCAGCCCGCAACGGAGAGCCGCGCCTCCTCGCGCGGGCTGATGATGTTGAGCGCGATGCCGGTGCGCGCCTCGACCTCCGCCAGGAACTCGGCGCCGTTGGCGGCGGTGCGGCAGGCCTGGGTGGCGATGGCGCGCAGGCGCACCGGCTGGCGGCGCTGCACCTTGTCGGCGCACACGCGCAGCGCCGCGAACGCCCGCTCCATCGCGGCCTCGGACAGCCGCCCCGAGGCGCTGAGCCCTTCGCCCAGCCGCACGATGCGCGAGTAGGCGTCGACGATCCGGAAGCCCCGCTGGGTGGGCTGGGCGATCAGCAGGCGGCAGTTGTTGGTGCCGAGGTCGAGCGCCGCGAAATGGGCGGCCGCGCGGTCCCGCGGTCCTCGCCGCCCGTCGCGACCCCCATCCTCGCGGCCCGCCGCCTCGCGATTCCCGTCCTCGCGAATCTGGGACGCCGCGAGCGTCTCGGCCATTCGGCACACCGTCCGCTTCAAGATCACCTGGCGCGGGCGCGCCTCTTGGCGCCGTTCGCACGTCCTTCGAGGGATGCGCCCACTGTGGCGGCAACTTAGCAACCGCGGCCCGCGACCGGAAGACGCACCTTGCTCCACAGGAAGAAGGCTTTACGTTCATCTCCCAGTCAGGGGCCCAGGGGTAATAAAGCTGTCATGGATATGCGTGATTCACCCACCGCCTGGGAGCCCGGCGCCACGGGGCCGCATCCCGAGGTCGTCGCCCAGATCGCCGATGAGCCGGCGCTCGCGGCGTTCCGCGTCGCCAAGTTCGGCATCGGCCAGGTGGTCAAGCACCGGGTGTTCTCGTTCCGCGGCGTGATCTTCGACGTCGACCCGGTGTTCGCCAACACCGACGAGTGGTGGCTGGCGATCCCGGCCGAGATCCGTCCGCACAAGGACCAGCCGTTCTACCACCTGCTGGCCGAAAACGACGAGGGCGGCTACGTCGCCTACGTTTCCGAGCAGAACCTGCTGGCCGACACCACCGGCGAGCCGGTCGGCAACCCGAACACCTCGCTGATCTTCGACGGGTTCAACCGCGGCCAGTACCACCTGCGCCCGCGCATCACGCACTAGCTTCCCTAGCGCAGCCGGCCTAGCGCAGCTGGCGGCCGAACACCCAGCGGCCCTTCACCACCGTCACCTCGAACGTGGCGACCTCGCCTTCGAACTCGGGCGCCTCGTCCGGTTTGAAGAACCGCCAGCCGCGCGAGCGCGAGCCGAGGAAGACCGCGAAGAACAACGTGTTCCCCGCCAGATCGCGATAGCGCCGCAGTTCATGCTGGGCCGGGAGCATGTTCTCTATTTGTTCACGTCGAGGGACATGAGTCGAGCCGCCGCGTCGCGTCCCGTGCTTGCGGGCAAGGGGTTCGCGAAAGCCGCCCCAGGCGCGCTGAGCTAGAAGTCCTTGCGCCAGCGGATCTCGATGTCGGACGCGTTGGCGCTGGTGCCGGGGGCGCCGCTGACGGGCCCGACGGTCGGGGCGCCGCCGATGCGGGAGATCAACGACAGGTTCTTCTTGATGCGCCATTCGACGGAGCCGGTCGGGCCGTTCGGGCTGCCGGCGATCTCGATGTAGACGTTGTTGGTCACGTACTTGCCGCCGGAGATGATGGCGCCGGGCGTATCGCCGCCGAACGCCAGCCGGTCGAGGTGGGCGAACGAGCGCAGGTTGCCGGTGATGTCGAAGCCGGCGCCGCCTGCCAGCGAGGCGGCCGCCGAGGCGAGCGTGGCGGCGTCCAGCGGCGAGAGCTGCGCTGCCGAGGCTCCGAACAGCACCTGCGAGAGCACCTCGTCGCTGGGCAGCACCGGCGTCGAGGTCAGCGAGATGCGAGGCTTGGCGGCCGTGCCCTCGATGCGGATCACTGCGGTCAGCGAGGGATCGTCGCGCGTGGCGGTGAGGTCGAGCCGTATGCGCTCCGGGTCGGTCGACAGGTAGACCACGCCGCGGTTGTCGAACGAGAAGCGCTTGCCGGCGAAGTCGTAGTCACCGCGCACCAGGTGCGCCGTGCCGGAGAGATCCGGCGCCGCGGTCGTGCCGCCGACGTGGGCGTCGAGCGAGAGCTCCAGGTTGAGGCCCCTGCCCTTCAGGTACACGCCGCGCGACGCCTGCAGCGACACGTCGAGCGCCACGGCCACCGCTCGGCCGCCTTCGGCCTGCAGGCGGCCGCCCGTTCCCGGACGGCGGTTGATCTCGACCACGTCCATCGGCGTGACGCCCGACGGGTTTGGCGGATTGGCGGCGACGTCGGCTCGGTCGATGTTGAGCGCGCCGGCCAGCTTCACCGAGCCGTCGGCGGCGCGGCTGATGGTGGCCTGGCCGGACGCCGAGGCGGTGGCGATGTCGTTGTCGATCAGCCGGAAGCGGTTGAGGTCGAGCCGGAACGAACTGACGCCCGCCCGCTCCAGGCTGATGCGCCCCTGCCCCGAGACCGAACCGCCGGCGCCGTCCTGGCCGGTGAAGTTGCTGACGTCGACGGCGGTCTGGTCGAGCCGTGCGGCGAGGCTGACGTTGGCCAGCTTCAGGCCGGTGGCGGAATCGTTGAACGCGCCGTTGGAGATCCCCGCCTCGCCGCGCGCCTGCGGATCGGCGATGGTGCCGGCCAGCGTGCCGGTGGCGTGGACATTGCCGGAGAGACTGCGCTCGCCGCCCATGAACAGCGCCCACAGCGGCTTGATCTCGCCGTCGGCGGCGAAGTCGCCGTGCATCGGCTGGTTGCGCACCAGCGCGATGTGGAACGGCGCGGCGCTGGCCGCCGCGGGCAGCACCAGGTGGGCGTGGCTGTTCAGCCCCTGGGCGTTGCCGAGCTGGGCGTCGATGGTCATCGCATCGCCGGCGAGGTTGGCCCTCACGACGCCGTCGATGCCCCGGGCGGCGGCGCCCGCGCCCTTCTCGCCGGCGCCGGTGAGCTTGGCCTCCAGCGCGCCGTTCAGGTGCTCGCCCTGGCCGGCCAGCGTCAGATTGGCGTCGAACCGGCCGGCGAAGTCCTGATCGAGCAGGCCGAGCCCGACGTCAGTGAGCGCGGCCTTTCCCTGCAGGACGTCGCCCGCCTGATGCACGTTGACGTCGGCGCGGCCGCCGCCGACGTCCGCCAGCAGCGTCAGCGTGCGCTCCTTGTCGGTGAAGCGCAGCACCGCCGGCTGCAGCGTCTTGAAGTCGACGCCGCGCAGCCGCCCGCCGCCGCTGAACGTCGCGCCGTAGAGCGGCGCCTCGCCATCCAGCTCGCCGGAGCCGTTGGCCTGCCAGCTGCCGTGCGACGTGTAGCCCGACGCAATGACTTTGTAGGGCATCGCGGCCAACGGACCGGCCGCCGTCAGGCTCGCCTTCTCCAGCAGCAGGCCGCCCTCCTTGGTGAGCGCGTCGGTGGCGGTCAGCTTCAGGCTGGCGCGCGCGCCGCCGGGCGCCTGCGTGATGGTCAGATGGCCGGCGGCGTCGCCGCGTGTCAGGAACGCGCCCGGCCCTATGGCCAGCGTCAGGTCCGCCGACGAAGGCGCGCCGCGGCGCAGCGACGCTTGCCCCGACGCATGGGCGCCGCCAGCGTTCACGTCCAGCCCGCTGAAGTCGATCCCGTCGCCGGCGAAGCGGAACGCGGTCTGGGCGCGCGCCGGGCCGTAGGGGCTGGCGGCGGCGAGCGTGAAGGCGCCGTTGGTGTCGGCGGGTCCCTTCAGGAAGGTCAGGGTGACGTGGGCGTCGGTGAGCCGCAGCTGAGGCAGGTCGACGGTCGCGAAGGCGGCGGTCAGGTCGGCGCGCGGCGCGCCGAACGAGCCGGTGACTGCGCCGCCGCCGGAGGCGGCGCCGGCGATCTCCAGCGGCCCCACGTCGAGCGGCCCCTTCGCCTGCCAGCCCACCTTCAGCGCCAGCGACCCGTCGCCGCCGACCGTGCCGGCCGCATTCGCGGCGCCGGCCGCGCCGGTGAGGTCGGCCCGCGACACCTCGAAGGCGCGCCCGTTCCAGATCGCCTGGCCCTTCAGCGCCGGCGAGCCACCCAGCAGCCGGTCGAGGTCCGCAAAGCCGGTGGCGAAACCATGGGCGCGGGCGTCGAAGGTGAAGCCCCAGGGATTGCGGCCCGACTGGCTGGCGGTCCAGCTGGTGGTCATCAGCCCCTTCGCGCCGGGATGGGCGATGGCGAAGTTCGAGAAACTGGCCTGGCCCTTGAACGAGAGGCCGCCGAAGAGGCCGGTGGCGCCGTTCCCCGCCACCTTCAGGCCAGGCCCGGTAAGGCTGACCTGCTTGATCAGCATGTGCCCGTTCGGCAGCCAGTCCACCTCGCCGGCGGCGGTCGGACGGCCGCCCAGCAGCGCCGCCAGCAGTCCAGCGCCCTGGCCGCCTGCGCCGTCGAGCGCGGACTGCACCATGATCGTGCCGCCGCCCCAGCCGAGCTTGGCCGGCCCTTCGGCGCGCGCCAGCCGGTAGCCCCAGGCGTTGGGGGCGTCGACCGCGATCCGGCCGGCGAGGAGGCCGCGGTCCAGGTGGCCGGTGAAGGTCCCTGCGAACCGGGCGCCGCCCATCGCCGGCCAGCCAATGACGCGGTTGAACTGGCGCGCCACCAGGCCAACGGCGAGGCCTTTCGGGCCGACCGTCGCGTGGCCGATGTCCGCCTCGCCGCGGGCCACGAGATCGATGTTGTCGGAATCGGCGGCGATGTTCACCGCCTCGAGCCCACTGGGCGCCTTGGCGCCGATGATCTTGAAGCGCGCCTGCGGCCCCAGCATTTGCTGGAAGCCGGTCAGCAGCCGCGAGGCCGCCAGCGTGACCGACCCGTCCGCCTCGCCGCTCTGCGGCGTCCATGCGCCCTGCGCCTCGATCGGCGTCAGCTCGCCGCTGCGGCTGGCCACCTGGAAGCGGCCCTGGCTGGTGGTGCCGACCGCGCTGGCCTCGATCAGGAACGGCTTGTCCGCCGCCAGCCCCAGCGCGCCGGCCATCGCGCCGCCCTGCGCCTCGTGCGCATCGAGCGCCAGGCGGATCGTCTTGTCGCGGCCGAGGTCGAAGACGGCATCCACGCGATCGCCGGCGTGGGTGAGGCTCGCGGCGCTGACGTGGCCCGCCATGCCGCCCAGCCGCCGCAGCTCGAAGCCGCCCTCGAGGTCGTAGAGGCCGTAACGCGTCGAGAACGAGGGCAACAGCTCCAGCTGGGCGACCAGCTTGTCGACGTTCACCGAGACGGTCGCGCCGCCCCCCGGCGGCGCCGCCTTCGGCTTCGGCGCGCGCAGCACCGTGACCAGGCGCGAATCCAGCTCGCTCACGGCGAAGCGGCGGCGCAGCAGCTGGGTCCAGTCCCACCGCATGCGGACGGCTCTTGCGTCCAGCCATGCGCCGTTGTCGTCGCTGATCGTCAGTCGTCTGATGGTGAAGTCGCGCCAGACGTCGCCCTGCAGCCCCTCGACGTGCAGGCGGCCGTAACCGGCGAGGTTCAGGCCATCCAGCGTGGATTCGACGAGGCCGTGCCCGGGCGCGGTCAGGACGCCGTAGCGAACGACGATGCCGGTGAGCGCCACCAGCGCCACCAGCGCGACGATGGTGCCGGCGGCGAGGCGCCGCCCCCACCGTCGGCGTCGCGGCGGCGGGGCGGGCGCATCGGTCCCCGGCGCCGCAGCTGGTATCGCCCCTGGGTCCTTCCCTGGGTCCTTCCCTGGGTCCGTTTCGGGGCCCGTCTCGCTCAAAAACTCTGCCCGATGCTGATGTAGAACTCCGCCCAGGGATCGCCCTTGCGCCGCGTGACCGGCGTGGCGATGTCGAGGCGCAGCGGCCCGAAGCCGAGGTTGTAACGGACGCCGACGCCCGCCCCGACATCAACCTGGCTGAAGTCGGGGACGAAAGTTGGGCCGAGCGAGCCGGCGTCCACGAAGGCGACGACGCCCCACGGACCGGTCACGTGCCGGCGCACCTCGAACGAGGATTCGAACAGCGAGGCGCCGCCCACCGGCGTGCCGTCGACCAGTTGCGGGCCCACCTTCTGGTAGCCGAAGCCGCGCACCGAGCCGCCGCCGCCGGCGAAGAAGCGCCGGTCGGCCGGCACGTCGGGGATGGAGCCGCCGACGATCGAGCCCAGCTTGATGCGCGCCGCCAGTGTGGTGTTGGCGTCGGCCCCGAACGAGTAGTAGCCAGAAGCCTGGCCCTGCAGCTTCAGGTAGGGCAGCGTGCGGTCGCCAGTGACATAAGTGGGGTCGGCCTCGGCCGAGAGGCGCCAGCCCTTGGTCGGGTTCAGCGGATCGTTCGACCTGTCGAGCGAGAAGCCCGCGAGCGTCGAGAAGATCAGCAGCTTCAGGTTCTCGCCGACCGGGATGCCGTTCGGGTTGATGGCGGTCTTCTCGCGGGTGTTCACCGCGTCGATCGCCCCGCCCAGCGTGGTGAAGGTGGTGCGCGTGTAGTGGTGCTCGACCGCGACGCGCAGGCCGAGCCCGTCGTCGTTGTAGGCGTCGGTCACGTCGGCGAACACGTCGCCGCCGATCTTGAAGATCTGGTCGGGCTTGCGCCAGTTGGGCAGGGCGAGCTCGGCGTCGAGCTTCTGCTGGATCTGCGCCAGGCGCGCGGTGATGGTCAGCGTGTCGGCCCGGCCGAGCACGTTGTACGTGCTCCACTTGACGTCGCCGCCCGCGCCCTCCGAAGTCGAGTAGCCGGCGCCCACCTCGATCGTGTGCGGCGGCCGGTCGCCGAGGCTGACCACTACCGGCCGCAGCCCGCCGGCCTCGCGCTCGGCCTGCGGCGCGATGGAAACCGTCACCGAGTTGAACACCCCGGAATCGCGCAGCCGCTGCTCGAGCTTGGCCACAATGGTCGGATCGTAGACGTCACCCTTCTTCCAGGGCGCGAGAGCGCCGACCCAGTTCGGGCGGGTGCGGCTCTTGCCGACCACCTTCACCTCGCCGAGGCGGACGAGATCGCCCGACGCGAAATGGAAGGTGGGCTGGACGGTGTGGTCCCGGTGGTCGACCACGACGCGCCTGGGCCGCACCGTCGCGTCGGCGTAACCGTGGTTGCGCAGCACGGCGGTCACCCGGCCCTCGGCGGCCACCACGTCGGCCGCGCGGCCGGGCGCGCCGACCTTCAGCGCCAGCGCCGCCTCGGCAGCGGCGACCGTCTCGGCGTCGGGCGCGGTTCCGTCCCAGACAATCTGGCTGGGCGCGAGGGTCGAGCGCGGGCCGGGCGTCACCTTGACGATGGCCTCGGGCGTGTCGCCCTCGCCGACGTCGGCCTCGACCTCGTAGTCGTAGAAGCCCTCGGAGCGAAGCACCGAGATCGCCGCCTCGCTGGCCTCGCGGGCGCGGCGGCGCGCGTCGATGCGGCTTTCGGCGCGGGTCTTCGATGTGCCGACGGCGCGCTGGATCTCGGCTTTCAGGACCTTGTCGAAATCGCCCTGGATGACCGCCTTGGGCTCAGCGGCCAGGGCGACGGCGGGCGCGAGCAGGCTGATCGCCAGAGAGGCAAGGATCGCGGCCTGAGCTCGTCGCACGCACCGTCTTTCTTCCTGTCGCCTCCCCGAATCCCGTTTAGAGCGCACCGTGCAAGGTGTCACCGGGCTTGGGTGTGGGCGCAAGCGTCATCAGGCGCAGGACCGGCATGCGGCCCTGCGCCTGAACGACGTGGTACTTCAGTGGGGAGGCTTATGCGGCGACGAGGTCGACCGCCGACTCGCGGCCGGTCTTGCGGTCGCGGCGCAGCTCGAAGACCACCTTCTGGCCTTCGGCGAGCTCGCCCAGGCCGGAGCGCTCGACGGCCGAGATGTGGACGAACACGTCCTTGCCGCCGTCATCGGGCTGGATGAAGCCGTAGCCCTTCTGGGAATTGAACCACTTCACGGTTCCGGTAGCCATTAAGTTCCACCTTGTTCGGGGGTTTGGAGGATGCGCGGGCGCCGAATTGGCGGCGCGCTGGTTAGATCAAATTCTCGAAGAGGGCGGAGCCGGACCGGCGAAGGCAAGACCTTGAGCGCTGGGTTAGACAGCCGAACCAGAGGAATTCGACGCGAGGGACATAGCCGAAATCGCGCCCACTGCAAGCTGAGCGGCGCTGATTCCGCGCGGCGTTTTGCACGCGGGACATGTCGCGGGCGCCAGGAGCGGGCCGCCAGGCGCCGAGATCGGCGAGCGATACGGCAGCCAGCTCGTGCTTTTGTTGCATATTACCTCTTATGCACGTATTTGCTCGGGTACGCGTATACGTGGCAGGAGGGAATCATGAAGCGTTTCGATGCACGGCTGGCGATGGCGGTGATCTGCGCGCTGGCGCCGGCGAGCGCGGCCTTCGCGGGCTACCTGAACTTCTCGGGCAACTGGACGGCCCCCTCGACGGCGCCGATGTCGAAGGGCGCGGCGACCAGCGTGGTGGGCAAGTGCTCGACGGTGAACACCTACGCCAACATGGGCGGGGCCAACAATGGCGCGACCGTGGTGGCGGGCCCGCACACCACGCAAGGCGACCACAACCTCCACCTGACGGTGCGGCTCTACAAGAACGGCGCACACGAGAAGAGCTGCCACGTCTACGTGGGCAAGAACAACGCCTACACCAGCTGCAGCTGCGTCTATACGGACTAGGCTCGCGCCGTGCGCCCATGGCGGCGCGACGCCGCGCCGCCGCGCCTCCCTCATCGGCCTCGCCGACCAGCAGCGGCATCAGCAGCAACAACCGCAGCAGTAGGTCACGCGGCCACGAAGCCGGCGTCGGCCGCGGTCGGCAGCCAGAACAACAGGCTGGCCAGCACCTCGCCGGCCGGACGGCCGCTGGCCTGCGCGGCTGCGGCGCTCGCGCCTTGCACGTCGGCGCCGGCCTGCACGGCCCGCAGCCAGGCGAACGCCCAGGGCTCCAGCGGGTGGGCGCGGACCGCGTAGCGGCGTCTCGCCACCGCCACCAGGGTCGGGCGGGGCGGCGGCGGCGCGGGGTGGTCGCCGGCGCGGTGCGCGGCGAGCGCCTCGGAAAAGTCGAAGCCGAGCTCCAGCAGTTGCAGGGTCGCCGGCGTCCGCAGCCGCGCGCCGGGCTGCAGGATGAGGGTCGGGGCGTCGAGCGGCGGACCAGGCGGCGCCCCCTCCAGGCCCTCCGCGCGGCCGCACTCGGCGATCGCCCGCTCCAGCCGCGCCAGGTCGGCCGGCAGCGCCGCCAGCGGACCAGCCGCGCCCGGCGGCCGCGTCGCCGCCAGGTAGTCGGCGAAGCCCGCGCCCAGGTCGTAGAGCGTGGTCGAGCGTGACGGCCGCGCCCCCAGGTAGGCGCCGGCGAACAGGCCCCAGACCTCGTCGCCGATCATCGCCGCCAGCACCGGGAACTCGGCGCGCAGGCACTCGGCGAGGCGCAGCACGTAGCTCTTGGCGTAGATCGCCAGCCGCGCGCGGGGCGACAGCGCGCCAGAGCCGGCGACCACCTCGCCGGCGACCACCTCGGCGGCCAGCGGGCCGTCCGCGGGATCCTCCGGCAGGTCCCAGACGCCGGCGGTGACCCGCGCCTGCAGCCACCGCTGCAGCTCGGCGAGCGCCGGTCCGCCCTCCCCGCCAACGCCGCTATCAGGCATCGGCGAGGCTCAGCTGGTGGTCGATCGGCGTCGGGATCGCGCCCGCCTCGGCCGCCGGCGCCGCGCCGGCCTGCGGCATCGCCCCCGCCCGCGCCAGCCGCGCCTTGGCGAGCTCGGCCAGCAGCTCCTCGTAGGGCGGGATGCGCGCATCCCATTCGAGCAGCGTCGAGACCCCCGCACACCTCCCTTGAGCCTGCGCATAGAGCGGCCAGACCGGCTCGGCCACCGGGTGGTCATGGGTGTCGATCAGGTGGGCGCCGCAGTCGCTGGCGCCGGCCAGGTGCATCTGCACGATCGCCTCGGGCGGCAGCGCCGCGATGTAGGCGGCCGCGTCGAAGCCGTGGTTCACCGCGCTGACGTAGACGTTGTTCACGTCCAGCAGGAGGCCGCAGCCGGTCAGCCCGGTCAGCCGCGCCAGGAACTCCCATTCCGGCATCTGGTCGGCGCGAAACTGCAGGTAACTGGAGGGGTTCTCCAGCACCAAGGGCCGCCCCAGCCAGTCCTGCACGGCCCGCACCCGATCCGCCACGTGCGCCAGGGCCGCCTCGGTCAGCGGCATAGGCAGCAGGTCGTGGGTGTTCACCCCGCCCACCCCGGTCCAGCACAGGTGGTCCGAGACCCAGACCGCCCGCACCCGCGCCGCCAGCTCTCTCAAGCTCCGCAGGTACGCCCGGTCGAGCGGGTCGGTGCTGCCGATCGAGAGCGACACCCCGTGCATCACGATCGGCCGGTGCGCCGCCACCACCTCCAGCACGTGCGCCGCATAGCCGTGATGGCCGATGAAGTTCTCGCTGATGATCTCGAACCAGCCGACGCCCCACTGATCCGGCGGCGTCGCCAAGAGGTGCGCGAAGTGCACGTCGCGCAAGCCCACCCCATCGCCGAGATCGGGCAGCCCGAGCCGATACGTGTCCGCCAAGCCCGCGCTCACGTCGACGGCGGGAACGCCAGGCGCAGCGGCGTCGGCTTCGGCGGCGGCGGCGTGGTCCCCGGCTGCATCACCTCGAAATAGGCCTTCCAGGCGATGTCGTGCACGTTCTCGCCCACCGCGAAGTCGATCTTCTGCCCGGTCAGCTCCTGCGAGGTCCACTTCCCGCCCACCTGCACGAACTTGTAGAGCTGCATGTTGCCGCTCCTCGGGAACACCTGCGAGGCCGAGATCGGCACCGCGCAGCCGCCGAAGGTGACGCACTTGTTGTCGCCGGGCGGCGAGTAGGCGGGGCCGGCGAACGGGTTGCAGCCGCCCATCGTCGCCAGGTTCGGGGCCTGCGGCGGCGTGCAGCGGTTGGGCGCGCCGAACTCGCGCGTCGACTTGGCGCTCGCCGTCGACATCGAGGCCGAGCAGTTGCCCCCGCCCGTGGTCGGCTGCACGAACCCGCAGCCGCCCTGCGCATGGCACCCGTTCGAGCCGCGGCACGAGTGGAACACCGTCACCTCGGCGCAGCTGTTCGTGCCGATATTCCCGCCGGTGGCGTTGTAGTCGATGCCCTGGCACGAGTGGTAGAGCACGTCAGGCTTCGGCGGATCCAGCCCGATCGACAGATCCGGCGCCTTGCCGAACACCGCCCAGCAGATCGCCATCCGGTCGCCCGAGCCCGACATCGACGGGAACGGGAACGGCACCGGCGAGGCCGACTGCGCCTGCGCGCTCCAGAACTGGTCGAGCACCGTGGTCACCCCGGCGATCGCCCCGCCCGAGGCCTGGCTCAGGAGCTTGTAGTAGTCGGGCGAGCCGGGCGGCGGGTTGGCCAGCAGGTTCAGCGAGCCCGCCACGTCGTCGGGCGAGGGGATCTGCGGGTTCGCCACGTAGCCGGTGGTCGTCAGGTCGGCCGCGGTCCACGGCCCGTGCGTCGCCAGCCACGCCGGCCACAGCACCACGTCATCGACATAGACCTGCAGGATCTCCTTGAAGCACTCGTAGTGGTCCTTCTTGTCGTTGTCGCCGCGGGCCGCCGCGTCGGCCGACGGCTCCAGCGTCCCGGTGTCGCTGTAGCTCGGATAGTCGCTGCGCAGCGCCGGGATCGAGGCCTGGTATTCGCGCCTGGTCGCCTGCAGGTTCCCCGCGTGGGCGAAGCGCAGCTTCTCGACCAGCGTCGAGCCCTCGCCCTGGTCGGTGATCGCGTCCATCATCAGGCCCATCTGGGCGAAGGCGATGTCCGGATAGGTCTGCGCCACCGACGCCTCGAAGCCCATGAACTCGCGCATCGGGTGGCCCGCGCCGTCGAACGAGTTGAACTCGTCGTTCTGCTGGCCGCCCTCGTAGAACACCTCGTCCCACAGCGACGAGCCGTCCGAGTACTTCAGGTTCAGGTAGTCGAAGTAGCACTGGTACATGTAGCCGATGGTGCCGAACATCGGCAGGTCCTGCCCCGGCTGCCAGTTCGCGAACGGAACGGGCGGGAAGTAGTCGCCGATCTTGTCGGGCTGGATGTCGCCGCGCGCGATGCCGTCCGGCTGCTCGATCGCCAGGAACAGCTGCAGCTGCTCGCGCGTCAGCCCGGCGGTGTTCACCTTCACGTCCTGCTGGTTGATCGTGTCCTTCAGGTCGATGATGTGCGGGATCACCGTCAGCTCCGGGCCGTAGCAGGTCCAGGCGTGGGTCGCAGGGTTCATCAGCGCCGGGCTGGTGAAGTTGGGCGCCGCGCCCTGCGGGTTGATCGTGGTCGCCATGTTGGCGGCCAGCTGCAGGTGCAGCATCTCCTGGATGAACACGTTGAAGACGATGTTGAACGCCTTCTCGTTGGCGCTCGCGGGCTCGGCCACCGTCGCCGGCCCCGGCCACAGCCGCCCCTGGTAGAAGCTGTTCCCCGCCCCGGTGATCTGGTGCATGCCCTGGATCGAGTAGAGCGCCGTCATGTAGAGCGGGATGGTGAACAGCTCGACCTCCACCGCCGCCTGCGCGATGGCCCTCAGCGCCGCCGCGTCGACCGCCTTGTTCGAGGGATCCCGCAGCGCCAGCGCACCGGCGCTGACCGTCCTGAGCGTCGTCTGCATCGCATAGCCTCCCCAAGCACCTGAATTCGGACCACTGGGCCCCGACCACCTGGCCCAGTCCAAGCTTAGGGGCCTCGGCCGGAGGTTGTCTATCGATCGCCACGCCCTTTAGTCGAATTATATGTGACAGGGGTTGTGCCTCCGGGGCGCGTCCCTCCCCTGGGGGTGGGTGTCGCCCTGAACTTGCGCGTCCCTCCCCTTCATGGGGAGGGTGTCGCCCCTGTCGATAGTCACCATCGGTAACGCGACCGGACAGGAGCGCAGCGGAAATGACCACCGTCAAGGAGTCGTGGCGTCGGTGAAGGCGCGCCTGCCTCAGAAACAGAGGCTTACGGGCCAGATTCGCCCAGGCTATCCCGGTTTGGCCCGTCCGGGGCTTCGACGGCATCGGCGGAACTGTCCGTGAGTGCGCCTACGCCGCTGAGCACGTCGGCGCTGATCGTCGGCCCCTCGACGATGTCGCGCAGCAACGCGTCCTGCCTCGGCTCCAGCGCTACCAGCCGGGTCAAGACGCGGAGCACGTTGAGCAGCTCCGTCGTGTACTCGGGCAGCCAAGTGTCGGGCTGGATTTCGCTCAGCTTCGAGGGCGGGCGCTTGTCGCCCATCGGCGGCTTGGAGCGGTCCTTGCGGCGATAGCTCCACCACTGGCTCAGCACCCGCTTGCCGGAGACCTCGTACGCCCAGACCTCAGGCGAGACGTTGGCGACATAGCCCGTGCCGATCTTCAGCCGCCGCGTGGCCGGGTCGTAGTCGAGCTCGTGCGGCATGTCGTCGAGCGAGGTCGGGAGCACGCCGCCGGCGGGGATGGTCGGCTCGTCCGCGGCGGGCTCGACGCGCGGCGGCCCGGGCGGGCGGCCTTCGGCAAACCGTTCCCCGAAGGTGTGCAGCCAGATCACCTCGCGGCCGAGCGCCACCGCCTTGTCGAACAAGCCCCGGTCAGCGGTCAGCGGGATGCGCAGTCCCGGCTGCTTCAGGTTGGCGCGGAAGCGCGCCACGTAGCCAGGATGTCCAGCGACCGCGGCGATGTAGGCAACTATTTCGTTCGGCTCGATCTCACGCCCGTACGCCAG
>DATNEH010000150.1:0-4813 GCA_035553015.1 Caulobacteraceae bacterium
CCTCGCCTGGGCCAACACCTCGCTGTTCAACCTCACCCGCCACCCGGCGATCAGCGTCCCGCTGCCGCCCAGCGACGACGGCCTGCCGATCGGCCTGCAGATCGCCGCCGCCCACTACCGCGACGACCTCGTGCTAGCGGCGGCCGCAGCGCTGGAGGCCGCGCAAGCGCTCGGCTTCCCGCAATTGCCGCGCTGACGTTGGGCTGACCGGCCGGCGACTACCGCAGGTAGGGCGAACGTCCGGCGCCGACCCGATGCCGCTCCATCGGACGGCTCTCTAACGTCGGCGCCATGAGTACATTCGTCGGGGCCCATCCAACCGAGCCGTTCCGGGCGGAAGACCGCTCGCGCCGCATCCTGGCGGACCTCGCCGAGGGGTTCGTCAGCTTCGACGCGGCTTGGTGCTTCGTCGACTGCAATGGCGTCGGCGAGCGGCTGTTCAGGCACAAGCTGGCCGATCTGCGCGGCCATTACTTCTGCGACGTCGCGGGCTTCGACGGCGAGAGCGCTTTCGCCGATCTCGTGCGGCGGGTCGGCACGGCCAAATCGGCCGAGGAGATGGAGCTGACCTTCCGCACCGAAGGCCGCTCGCGACTGCTCGAAGTGCACGCCTTCCCGCTCGGCGACGGCGTCGCCGCCCGCTGGCGCGACATCACCGCGGCGCGCGCCGCAGAGCGTCGCCTGGCGCTCAGCGAGGCCCGCTACCACGAGATCGCCCACGGCCTGCCGACCGCCGCCTGGGTCAGCCGCGCCAGCGGCGGATTGGAGTTCATCAACCAGGCGATGGTCGACGCGCTGGGCCGGCCGCGGCGCGAGCTGCTCGGCGACGGCTGGCTGGACGCCATCGACCCGGACGACCGCGCTCACCTGCTGCGGGTGCGCGACGCGGCGCGCGCCACCCACGGCTCGTTCCAGTGCGAAGGCCGCTTCCGCCGCGCCGACGGCGCGTTGCGCATCATCGAGCTCTTCGGCCGCCCCCGCTTCGACGCCCATGGCGCGTTCCGCGGACACATCGGCGTCGCCAACGACGTCACCGAGGCGCGCGAGTTCGAGGAGCGCCAGCAACTCCTGATCAACGAGCTGAACCATCGCGTGAAGAACACGCTGGCCATGGTGCAGGCGCTGGTCCGCCAGACGCTGCGCGACGACCGTGCGCCGCTCACCGTGGAGCGCGACGTCACCGAGCGGCTGATCGCGCTGGCCGCCGCGCACGACGTGCTCAGCCGCGTGCACTGGAAGGACGCGGAGCTCTCCGACGTCGTCGGCGGGGTGATGCAGCCCTACGAGCACGGCGGGCGGGTGCGGGTGCGCGGGCCGCCGGCGCTGATTGCGCCGAAGGCGGTGATCCCCCTATCGATGGCGCTGCACGAGCTGGCGACCAACGCCGCCAAGTACGGGGCGCTGTCGGCGCCGGAGGGGCGCGTCGAGCTCACCTGGCGCCGCGCGGAGACGACAGTCGAGCTGGAATGGCGCGAGCGCGGCGGTCCGCCCGTGGCGGCGCCGACGCTCTCCGGGTTCGGCTCGCAGTTGCTGGGGCGCGTGCTGGCCGGCCAGCTCGGCCGCCCGGCCGAGCTCACCTACGCGCCCGAGGGCCTCACCTGCCGCATCGAAGCGCCGATCGTGGACTGATCCGGCCTTGCTGCCGCCAGGGCGCCCCTCGTCATCCTCCGCAACTGGCGTATCGTGGCTTTCCAACGATAAGGGAGGTCCGACGTGGCCCAGGAAAAGTCCCAGGTGCGGTCTCGGGCGCAGTCTTACGATGTGGTGGTCGTCGGGGCCGGGTTCTCCGGGCTCTACATGCTGCATCGGCTGCGGCAGGCGGGCGAGACGGTGCGGGTGTTCGAGGCCGGGACCAGCGTCGGCGGCACCTGGTTCTGGAACCGCTATCCCGGCGCGCGCGTCGACATCGAGAGCCAGGAGTACGCGTACTCGTTCTCGCCCGAGCTCGACGAAGAGTGGAAGTGGACCGAGCGCTATGCCGCCCAGCCCGAGCTGCTCGCCTACCTGAACCACGTCGCCGACCGCTTCGACCTGCGACCCGACATCCAGCTGGAGACCCGCGTCACCTCGGCCGTCTGGGACGACGCGGCGCGCCGCTGGACCGTCACCACCAACCGCGGCGACCAGGTCAGCGCCCGTCACGTGGTGATGGCGACCGGCTGCCTCTCGACCCCGAAGGAAGACGCCGAGCTGCCCGGCTCCGACAGCTTCAAGGGCCCGAGCTGGCACACCGGCCGCTGGCCGGAGGAAGGCGTCGACTTCACCGGCATGCGGGTCGGCGTGATCGGCACCGGCTCGTCCGCCATCCAGGCGATTCCGCAGATCGCCGCGCAGGCCGCCCACGTCACCGTCTTCCAGCGCACGCCCAACTTCAGCGTGCCAGCCCACAACGGCCCGGTGGACCCGGCCGTGGTCGCCGACTGGGCCGCCAACCGCGCGCAGTACCGCAAGGAGGCGCGCGAGACCGGCTTCGGCATCCGCTACATCGGCGCCAGCGAGACGCCGGCGCTCTCGGTGAGCGAAGCGGCGCGGGCGGCCGAATACGAGGAGCGCTGGCGCTACGGCGGCTTTGCCCTGCTGGGCGCCTACGCCGACCTGGTGATGGATCCGGCCGCCAACGCCACCGCCGCCGAGTTCGTGCGCGGCAAGATCGCCGAGATCGTCAAGGACCCGACGGTCGCCGAGAAGCTGGCGCCGAAGACCTACCCGATCGGCGCCAAGCGCATCTGCGTCGACACCGGCTACTACGCCACCTTCAATCGCGACAACGTCAGCCTGGTCGACCTTACCGAGGAGCCGATCGAGCGGGTGACGCCGGCCGGCGTGAAGACCTCGGCGCGCGAGTACGAGGTCGACGCCATCGTCTACGCGATCGGCTTCGATGCGATGACCGGCGCGCTCGACAAGATCGACATCCGGGGCAAGGGCGGCGTTCGGCTGAAGGACGCCTGGGCGGCCGGCCCCGGCACCTACCTCGGCCTCTTGGTGGCGGGCTTCCCCAACCTCTTCCTGGTCACGGGGCCCGGCAGCCCCTCGGTGCTCTGCAACATGGCGGTCGCCATCGAGCAGCACGTCGAGTGGATCAGCGACTGCATCGCCTGGATGAGCGCCCGCCAGGCCGGCTCGATCGAGGCCACGGCGGCCGCGCAGGACGACTGGGTTGCGCACGTCAACGAGGTGGCCGATTCGACCATCTTCCCGCTCGCCAACAGCTGGTACCTGGGCGCCAACGTTCCCGGCAAGCCGCGCGTCTTCATGCCCTACATCGGCGGCTTCCCGGTCTACCGCGACAAGTGCAACGAAGTCGCCGCCGCCGGCTACGACGGCTGCGTGGTGACCGCCTGAGCGACGCCGCGCGGGTCTATTCCGAGCGGCTCGGCGCGATCTCCGACGCGCAGTTCGCGGCCGCCACGGCGCGGCTGGGGCTCGGCGGCTTCGTCGCGGCAGAGCCGATCAGGCACGGCCTCTTCGGCCAGAACGTCTTCCTGACCACGAGCGAAGGCGCGTTCGTGTTCCGCAGCTGGGCGGAGCGCTACCTCGAGCGGCTCGCCGCCTTGATCTGAAACCCGGCGTCGCTGGCGAAGCTTGCCCGCCGCGGCTAAGCAGCGCCGATGCCACAGCCGCCGAACCGGATCGCGCGCATCGTCCTGGTGACGCCGGACGGCGCTCCGCTCGGCGTGCTGCCCGACTTCGCGGTCGACCTGCCCTGGTGGCAGGAGGTGTGGCCGCTGGTCGAGGGCGCGCGCGACCGCTTCGGCGCGCAGATCACCGTCCTGCGCATGCTGGGCGTCGGCGAGCCGGGGCCGGACGGCGTCGTCATCACCTATCTCGCCGAAAGCCCGGCGCCGGTCGCCGCTGTCCGGCCCTGGGACGGCGCGCTCGACGAGCAGCCGCTGCGGCTGCCCTACGCCAAGCCGGGCGGGCCGGCGGCCGACCTTGCGTGGGCGGCGGGCGTGCTCGCAGCCCACAACATCGCGCTCGACGCGCCGCCTTACCAGGCGCGCACCTGGAACCTTTCCAGCCTCTGGCGGCTCTCGGCCGGCGGCAAGACCTTCTGGCTGAAGGTGACGCCGCCCTTCATGGCGTTCGAAGGCGCACTGATCGAGGCGCTGGCCGGCGGCCCGGTCCCGACCCTCCTCGGCCACGACGGCGCGCGCATCCTGATGCCGGAGATCCCCGGCGAAGACGGCTACGGCGCAACCGAGCCGCTGTTGTCGCAGATGGTCGACCTGATCACGCCCCTGCAGCGCGGCTGGGCCGGCCGCACCGACCAGCTTCTGCAGCTCGGCCTCAACGACTGGCGCGCCGGGCCGCTGGCCACCGCGATCGCCGAGACCTTCGAGCGCAACGCCGAGCAGCTGACGCCGCAGGTCCGCGCCCGCCTCGCCCCGTTCATCGGCGCCATCGGCCGGCGCCTCGCCGACGCGGCCGCCTGCGGCCCGCCGGACACCCTGGTGCACGGCGACTTCCACCCGGGCAATCTGCGCTGGGATGGCGCGCGCCTCACTCTGCTCGACTGGGGCGACGCCGGCGTCGGCCACCCGCTCCTGGACGAGCCCGCCTTCCTGGAGCGCACTCCCCCCGCCGACGCCCCGCGCCTCCAGCAGCGCTGGCACGCCGCCTGGCGGGCCGCCGCGCCCGGCTCGGACCCCGCCCGCGCCTCCGCCCTGCTCGCCCCGATCGCCGCGCTGCGCCAGGCGGTCGTCTACCAGGGCTTCCTCGACTGCATCGAGCCGTCCGAGCACCCCTACCACCGCACCGACCCGCTCGAGCGCCTCGCCCGCGCCGCCGAGCTGCTGGCGGCCGAGCGGCT
>DATNEH010000151.1:0-2573 GCA_035553015.1 Caulobacteraceae bacterium
CGGCATTGAACTCACCCGGCTTGTAGTGACGCTCCATCCGCTCCCACGCCTCGGGATGCGGCTCCCACTTCACACCGAAAGCCGCCGCCACACACTCGCTGGTGATGTCGTCATGCGTCGGCCCGATGCCGCCAGTGGTGAACACATGGTCGAACCGCGCCCGAACCTCGTTCACGGTAGCAATGATCGTCTCCGGCACATCGGGGATCACCCGCACCTCGCGCACCGGAATGCCGATATCGCCGAGCCGGGTCGCGAGGAACTTGATGTTGAGGTCCTGGGTGCGCCCGGAGAGTACCTCGTTGCCGATCACCAGCAGGCAGGCGGTCGGGTTGGTCGCGGTCATCTCACTCTCCGTCACAGGAAGTCCCGCAGCATCGGGACGAGCGGCTTGTCGGCGGGCGGCATGGGATATTCGGCGAGCTTCTCGGGCCGCACCCAGGCGAGCGTCTGGCCCTCGCGCGCTTGCGGCCGGCCGCGCCAGCGGCGGCACAGATAGAGCGGCATCAACAGGTGAAACCGCTCATAGGCGTGCGAGGCGAAGGCGAACGGCGCGAGACAGGCGCTGGCGACGTCGATGCCCAGCTCCTCCCTGAGCTCGCGGATCAGCGCCTGCTCGGGCGTCTCTCCCGGCGCCAGCTTGCCGCCGGGAAACTCCCACAGGCCGGCCATCGTCTTGCCCTCTGGCCGGCGGGCGAGCAGCACCCGCCCGTCGCTGTCGATCAGCGCGCAGGCGGCGACCAGCAGCACCGGCTTGCTCCCGGCGGGGGCGAGCAGCGCCTCGGCGGAGGTCGCGGGAGCGATCTCGGGAGCGCCGAACAGGTCGTCGCGCGTCGCCTCGAACAGATGCACCGCGACCTCGCCGCCGCCGCGCGCGCGGAAGGTCTCGCGTCCCTCGCCGGTCTGGCGGAAGCCGATGCGGCGCAGCACCGCCGCCGAGGCCGGATTGTCGGCCGCGACGCTCGCGCCGATGCGATCGAGATCGAGATTGGCGAAAGCCCAGCGCGCCAGCTTCCCCGCCGCCTCGGTGGCGACGCCGTGGCCCCAGAACCGCCGCCCCACCCAATAGCCCAGCGTGCCGCGCCGCGACGCCGCCGCGACGCGCAGGCCGATGACGCCGACCAGCACCTCCTGCTCGCCTTCCCGCCCGGTCACCGCCAGGTGGTAGGCGTCGCCCTGCGCCAGTTCCTTGCGGGTCGAGGCGATCCACTCGTCGGCCAGCGGGCGCGGATAGGGGAACGGCACGTCGGCGAGGGTGCGCGACACCTCCCAGTCATTGACCAGCCGATGCAGCGCGTCGGCGTCCTCGGGCAGCAGCGGGCGCAAGCTCAGGCGCTCGGTGGAGAGCGCAGCGAAGCCGGGCGGCCCCCCGGGCGGCAACGTCTCCGCCGGCCGCTCGGCCTGGCGGCCACGGGCGCGGCTGGCGCGGCGCGGCGGCGCCTTGGCGGCGGGAGTGGTCATCTTGTCATCACTGGGCGATTCAGGGCTGGGCAATTCGAGCGGGAGAATCCATGCGGTCGTTCCCGGCAAGGTGGCGCAGCTTCCCGCCCGGACGCAAGGCGCCTACCCGCCGGGCAGCGCGTCCGCCGGCAGAAGTGGCGCGAGTGCCGCGACCAGCGCCAGCTCCCGCTCGTGGAACACCTGGTCCCGCCGCTCCAGATAGGCGGCGTAGCGATCGAGCATCGGCTCCCAGCCATCCAGTATCCAGGCCAGCCGGTCCACGCCGTCGCGGATGCGGCGCCGCTCCTCGGTCCAGCCGGCGGCCGACACCCCGAGGCCCGACACCGCCCGATCGACCAGCGAAAGCCACGCCTCCGCCGAGCCGATCGCGTCGGCGGCCGCCATCATCATGCTGTGGTAGTACGGCCGCGCCTCCACCGACGCCGTCTCGCCGCGCCGCCTGAGATGCCGCTCGAACGCCACGACGTCGTGATGCAGCTGGCGGATCGGGCCGATCGTGCCCGGCAGGCCGAGGGGCAGCAGATCCCCGGCCAGCGCCTCGGTCCGGCGCAACAGATCCACCGCCGCCGGGCCGATGCGCGACGCCGCCGTTCGCAGCAATGCCGCCACCCGGGCGTCGTGGGCGTTGCCGCCCAGCCGGGCGAGGTCCAATCCCACGTCGCGCAGGATGCCGCCGAGCAGCCGCGTCTGGAGGTCGCGCAGCAGCTCCTGCTCGCGCTCCGCGTCGGCGCGGCCGGTGATCCGCCGGACCACCGCGCGCACCGCCTGCGGCGTGCAGGCCTCCGCCTCGTCGATCGCGCCGTGCAACAGCTTGTCCGAACCATGCACCGCCAGCACGCGCGGCGCCTCGCGCCAGGGCACCACGTAGACCGACCCGTTCTCCGCGAAGTTGCTGAGCAGCATCACCAGGCCGCGTCGATCGTCCGCGCGCACCCTTGCCGCGAACAGCGCCGGCGCCTCGAACGGCACCACCGCCCCGCGCTCCGCGAAGGAGACGGGCCGGCGCACCCGGACATGCGAATACGTCGCCTGCATCTGTTCGCCCGACAGGACCCGTCTCGGTTTTTGACCGAATCCAGTTTGGCGAGAAATGGATGAAGCGAAGCCTAACG
>DATNEH010000152.1:0-9300 GCA_035553015.1 Caulobacteraceae bacterium
GCGGCATCGACGTCCACGTCTGGGTGGATGAGACCCGGCCGCGGAACCAGGGCGCGGCGCTCACCGCTTTCGAGCTCGGTCACGAGGGCGTCGCCCACACCATCATCGTCGACAATGCCGGCGGCCACCTGATGCAGCACGGCCGCGTCGACCTCTGCCTGGTCGGCGCCGACCGGCTGACCCGCAGCGGCGACGCCGCCAACAAGATCGGCACCTACCTGAAGGCGCTGGCGGCGAAGGACAACGACGTGCCGTTCTACGTGGCCGCGCCGTCGTCCACCATCGACTGGCGGCTGACCGACGGCGTCGCGCAGATTCCGATCGAGGAGCGCGACCCGGCCGAGGTGACCGAGCTGGCCGGCCAGCGCATCGCCGCGCCCGGCTCGCCGGCCGCCAACTTCGGCTTCGACGTGACGCCCGCCCGGCTGATCACCGGCGTCGTCACCGAGCGCGGCGTCTGCGCGTCCGATGAACTGGCGCGCCTCTTCCCGCACGAGGCTGCCGCGTGACGGCGAAGGCCGAACGGCCGAGGCGGTGGGCCACGGCCAGGTTCGGCGTCAACCGCCATAGGCCGCGTCGGCAGAGCCCCTCGACGAGAGCCTCCCCAGCTACGCCGCCTACCCGCCCGGCATGATGGTGCGGCTCCTGGGATCCAGGCTGGCCATGGCGTTTGCGCTCAAGCCTCAGAAACGTCCCGCCTGAACAAGCGATGCGCAGACTTGACCGTGCCGCCCGCAGCGCGCGATAGGTCGGCGATGGCGCAGGTCCGGACCGCAGCGCGCCTTCGAGTATCCCTGGCGAGCTGAAGCTGCTTCGCCCGCGGCGCCTGCGCGCCGCTCGTCTCGCCCCTTCCGGATCGCACACCCGTGCACTTCGCCCTCTTCGGCGGCGCCTCTGCGCCGCGGGGACCTGACGCCACTGAGAGCGCGCGCGGTCTCTTCGACTTCACCCAACTCTGCATCGAGGCCGAGGCGCTCGGCTATCACGCCAGCTTCGTCACCGAGCACCACTTCACCGGCCTCGGCCAGGTGTCGGACACGCTGACCCTGCTGGCGTACGTCGCCGCCCACACCCGTCGCCTGCGGCTGGGCACGGCGGTGATGGTGCTCCCCTGGCGCAACCCGGTGCTGCTCGCCGAGCAGGCGGCGATGGTCGATCTGCTCTCGGGCGGCCGGCTCGATCTCGGGGTCGGCAAGGGCTACCGCCATTCCGAGTTCGCCGGCTTCGACATCCCGGCCGCAGAGGCAGAGGCGCGGTTCGGCGAGGGCATCGAGGTGCTGATCCGCGCTTTCACGTCGGATCAGCGGTTCTCGCACAGTGGGCGCTACTGGCGGTTCGGCGAGATCGTGGTCGAGCCGCCGCCGCACCAGCGCCCGCATCCGCCGATCTGGCTGGCGGCCGGCAGCGCCGCGTCGGCTGCGGACTGCGCCCGGCGGGGCTGCAACCTGCTGCTCAACCAGTTCGCCTCGCCGGAGGAGATCGGCCGTCTGATCGCCCTCTACCGCACCGAGCTGGAGGCGGCGGGCCACGCGTGGGGTCCGATGCGGGTGGGCGTGGCGCGCAACCTGTTCGTGGCGGACGATGCGGCCGAGACCGCGCGGGCGATCGAGCGGCAGGCGGCCGACCACGCCCGGATCGAGCGGATTTCCGTGGGCGCTGAGAGCCGCGGCGCCCACATCCTCGCCTACCAGCGCGCGGGCGGCGGGCGCGAGGCGCACGCGCTGATCGGGACGGCTGACGAGATCGTGGGCAAGCTCGATGAGCTCCGAAGCCACGGTGTGGAATACGTGCTGCTGAACGCGCGCAGCGAGCTTGCCACCGTCCGCCGGTTCGCAACCGAGGTTATGCCGCGCTTCGCCTCAGCGCCTCACGGGTAGCGCGTGATCACTGGCAGGCGAGGCACTCGTCGTAGTCGGTGCGCTCGCTGGCGACCTTCTCCATCATGCCGCTGATGCCGTCGCCGCCGGCGAAGGCGGCGCGCTGCACCGACTTGGAGCGCAGGTAGTAGAGGCTCTTCACGCCGCGCTCCCACGCCGACCAGTGCAGCATGTGCAGGTCCCATTTGTCGACGTCGCCGGGCAGGAAGATGTTGACCGACTGGCTCTGGCAGATCTCCGGCGCGCGGTCGGCGGCCAGCTCGATGATCCAGCGCTGGTCGATCTCGAAGGCGGTCTTGTAGACGTCCTTCTCGTCCTGGCTGAGGCAGTCCAGATGCTGCACCGAGCCCTCGTTCTCCAGGATCGAGCCCCAGATCTGGTCGGTGTTGCAGCCGCGCTCGTCGAGCAGGCGCTCGAGGAAGGGGTTCTTCACCGCGAACGAGCCCGAGAGGGTCTTGTGCGTGTAGATGTTGGCCGGGATCGGCTCGATCCCGGCGCTGGTGCCGCCACAGATGATCGAGGTCGAGGCGTTCGGCGCGATGGCGAGCTTGTGGCTGAACCGTTCCATCACGCCGCGCTCGCCGGCGTCGGGGCACGGGCCGCGCTCCTCGGCCAGCTTGCGGCTGGCGGCGTCGCAGCCGCGGCGCAGGTGCTTGAACAGCCGCATGTTCCAGCTCTTGGCCAGCGCGCTCTCGAACGGCACGTTCTGGCTCTGCAGGAACGAGTGGAAGCCCATCAGGCCGAGGCCCACCGAGCGCTCGCGCCAGGCTGCGTAGGCGGCGTGCTCCATCTCCGGCGGGGCGCGGTCGATGAAGTCCTGCAGCACGTTGTCGAGGAAGCGCATGCAGTCCTCGATGAAGGTCGGATGGTCGCGCCACTCGAGGAACTTCTCGGCGTTCACCGATGACAGGCAGCAGACCGCGGTGCGCTCCTTGCCGAGGTGGTCGGCGCCGGAGTGCAGCAGGATCTCCGAGCAGAGGTTCGACTGGCGCACCTTCAGCCCGAGCTCGCGCTGGTGCTGGGGCAGGGCCCGGTTCGCCGTGTCGGAGAAGATCAGGTAGGGCTCGCCGGTCTGCAGGCGCAACTCCAGCAGCTTTTGCCAGAGCGAGCGGGCGTCGACCTGGCGGATCGGCTCGCCCGACTTCGGCGAGCGCAGCGTGTACGCCGCGCCGTCGCGCACCGCTTCCATGAAGGCGTCATCGATGCAGACGCCATGGTGCAGGTTGAGGCTCTTGCGGTTGAAGTCGCCGCTCGGCTTGCGGATCTCGAGGAACTCCTCGATCTCCGGATGCCAGATGTCGATGTAGACGGCGGCGTTGCCGCGCCGCAGCGAGCCCTGGCTGATCGCCAGCGTCAGCGAATCCATCACCCGGATGAAGGGGATGATGCCGCTGGTCTGGCCGGCGCCCTTCACCTTCTCGCCGATCGAACGGACGCCGCCCCAGTAGGTGCCGATGCCGCCGCCGTTGGACGCGAGGAAGACGTTCTCGTTCCAGGTGCCGACGATGCTTTCCAGCGAATCGCCGACCGCGTTGAGGAAGCAGCTGATCGGCAGGCCGCGCTCGGCGCCGCCGTTGGAGAGCACCGGCGTCGAGCCCATCAGCCAGAGCTGCGAGATGTAGTCGTAGATGCGCTGCGCGTGGTCGGCGTCGTCGGCGTAGGCGGTGGCCACCCGCGCGAACATGTCCTGGTAGCTTTCCCCAGGGAGCAGGTAGCGGTCTTCGAGGGTGGTGCGGCCGAAGTCGGTGAGCAGCGAATCGCGCGAGCGGTCGATCTCGACCTTGCGCACCAGCTGCAGCGGCGGGCGCTCCACGGGTCTCGCCCGCGCCGGCCGCCCCGCATCCTGGCCCGCTTCGACAACCGCCTTCTTCGCCTCGCTGCCCATCATCACCCGCACCCTAAACCCCATACGCCTCGGAGTCGTCGTTTCGCCCGAGGCCCCTACATATAGTGGGCGAACCGCCCAGAAGCCCACGATATGGGGACATATGGTTGCCAACTGGTCAACGGGCGCCGCGTGGCCGCATGCGCTTTTTCTGTTGATTCCGGTCTGTCCGGCCACTGCCGAACCGAGCTTGATCAAGGCGTTGCCGCAGCGGCGAGCAGGCGCTGGTCACGAGACTGTGACCGCCGCGCGGCGCGACCCGTGTGCCCGCGCTACATCGCCGCGCGAACACGCGCTGAAGGCGTGGGCTGCCCCTGTGAACAATTATTAATGGGCGAGCCCGTGCGCGAAATGCTTGGACGCCGGCAAGAGCTTGCAAGGATGCTGCGTAACCGGATGAAGACACTGCTTGGCTTGGCCGCCCTCGGCGCGGCGGCGGCCATTGGCCTGGGCGCGACTCTCGGTTTTTCCGCCGCCTCGTCGGCCGCCTCCCTCTCGGGGCCGCAGATCCCGCCGTGGGGGTTCGATCTGGCCGGCCAGGACCTGTCCGTCGCGCCGGGGGCCGACTTCTACGCCCACGCCAACGGGACCTACGTCCGCAAGCTGGTGATTCCGCCGGACCGCGCGCGCTACGGCGCGTTCGACGCGCTGCAGGCGCTCTCCGAGACGCGGGTGCACGGCATCCTGGAGAAGGCGGCCGCGAACGCCGACGCGACCGGCGACGAGCGCAAGATCGGGGCCTTCTACCGCTCGTTCCTGGACGAGGGGCGCGCCAATGCGCTGGGCGCCAAGCCGATCGCGCCGGAGCTGGCCGCGATCCGCACCGCCGACAGCCGCGAGAAGCTCGCCGCGCTGATGGGCGAGGGCGTGAAGGGCTTCTACGGCAGCATCTTCGACGTCGACATCTCCGTCGACGCCAAGGATCCGGCGCACTACGCGGTCGAGATGGGCCAGTCTGGCCTAGGGTTGCCCAACCGCGACTACTATCTCGAGCCCGCCTTCGCGCCGCAGAAGGCCAAGTACCAGGCCTACGTCGCCCAGATGCTGAAGCTGGCCGACTGGCCGGACGCGGACGCCGAGGCCGCCGCGATCGTCGACATGGAAACGAAGATCGCCGCGGCGAGCTGGACCCTCGCCCAGGAGCGCGACCCGACCAAGACCTACAACCCGATGACGCCGGCGGAGCTCGCCAAGGCCGCGCCGGGGTTCGACTGGGGCGCCTATCTCGCCGCCGCGGATCTCGGCGGCGCGCAGCGGGTGGTGGTCGACGAGGTCGACGCCGTGCCGAAGATCGCCGCCGTCTTCGCCGCGACGCCGGTCAAGACGCTGCAGGCCTGGCAGGCGTTCAACGTGGCCGATTCGGCCGCGCCGTACCTCTCCAAGCCGTTCGTCGACGCCAACTTCGAGTTCCGCGCCAAGGCCCTGTCGGGCCAGCAGGCGCAGCGGCCACGCTGGAAGCGCGGCGTCAGCCTGCTCAACCGTGACATGGGCTTCGCCGTCGGCCGGCTCTACGTCGCCCAGTACTTCCCGCCGGACTCGCAGGCGAAGATGCTGGCGCTGGTCGGCAACATCCGCGGGGCGCTCGCCAGCCGCATCCAGAAGGTCACCTGGATGAGCGACGCCACCAAGGCGCGCGCGCTGCAGAAGCTCTCGATGCTGAACGTGAAGGTCGGCTACCCAACCAAGTGGCGCGACTATTCCGCGCTGAGCATCTCGCCCGACGACCTGGTGGGCAACGTGCGTCGCGCCTCGGTGTTTGACTGGCACAGGCGCGCCAGCCGGCTCGGCAAGCCGGTCGACAAGACCGAGTGGTACCTCACCCCGCAGACGGTGAACGCCTACTACGACGCCACCAAGAACGAGATCGTCTTCCCCGCCGCGATCCTGCAGCCGCCGTTCTTCGATCCGGCCGCCGACCCGGCGATCAACTACGGTGGCATCGGCGGCGTGATCGGCCACGAGATGACCCACGGCTTCGACGACCAGGGCCGCCACTTCGACGGCACGGGCAAGCTGGCCGACTGGTGGACCGACGAGGACGACGCCCGCTTCCGCGAACGCGCGGCCAAGCTCGGCGCGCAGTACTCGGCGATGGAGCCGATCCCCGGCGAGCATATCAAGGGCGACCAGACGATGGGCGAGAACATCGCCGACCTCGGCGGCCTGCTGCTGGCGAACGACGCCTACCACGCCTCGCTGGGCGGCAAGCCGGCGCCGGTGCTCGATGGGCTCACCGGCGACCAGCGCGTGTTCCTCGGCTGGGCGCAGGTCTGGCGCGGCGCCACGCGGCCAGACGCGCTACGCCGCCAACTGGTCAGCGACTTCCATTCACCCGAGACGGCGCGGGTGAACGGCGTCGTGCGCAACGTCGACGCCTGGTACTCGGCCTGGAACATCAGGCCCGGCGATCCGCTCTACCTGGCCCCCGACCAGCGCGTGAGGATCTGGTAGGACTGCATCCCTCCCCCTCGTGGGGAGGGAGTCCGAGCGGAGCGAGGACGGGTGGGGGTGTCTGACGCTACTCGTGCGTCTGACGTTGACGCGTCACACGTCCCCACCCGGTCGCCGCTTCGCGCCGACCACCCTCCCCATGAAGGGGAGGGATGGAATTGACGGTCTCGCCAAAAATCAAACCCGCCGCGGGGGATATCGCGGCGGGTTTGACCGGAACTTGGTCATTCGATCCAAGCGGGCGTTTCCTCCCCGAAACGCCGGAGACATCAGGGCCGTGGAAGGACCGTCACGCCTCTCGCAAAACCGAGAGAACGGCAAATTTTCCCCGCTGTCAACGCCGTCTCCGACCCGGCTTGGGCAAGTTTGACGCAGATTCAAACACAACGGGGTGAATCTTGGACGTGCAGGTCAATTCAAGGCCGCGGGCGGCGTTGAAACTGACGTAACCGTCAATTATCGGGTGCTGGCGGCCAGCGTCTCGATCGCCTCGCTCATCGGCTCGAACACGAACGCCGGGTGGGTCACGGTGACCGGCCCGACGCCACGTTCGGCGAGCGCGGCGGACGCGGCGAAGACGTCGCCCGACTTCACCAGCACGCCGAACGGCCGCGGCTTGGCGCCGTCCTCCAGCCACGCAGCGAGCGCCTCGCGCGCGGTGGCGTCGGCCTCGGCCGGCCAGGTCAGCGTCGCGGTGCGCCGGGCCCGCGCGCGCGCCTCCAGGATCCGCGCCAGCCGCCGCGCGGTGGTCAGCCGCGCCTCGTCCCAGTCTGCCGCCAGGCTGGCCGCCAGCTGCGCCTGGCTGGACAGGATCAGGCCGTCGGAGAGGATCTTCAGCCCGTTCGCCGCCAGTGTCGCGCCGCTGGAGGTGATGTCGGTGATCAGCTCCGCCGCGCCGGCCGCCGGCGCGCCTTCGGTCGCCCCGCCCGACTCCACGATGCGGTAGTCGATGATGCCGTGCCGGGCGAAGAAGGCGCGGGTCTGGGTCAGGTACTTGGTCGCCACCCGCAGCCGCTTGCCGGTGCGGGCCAGGAAGAGGTGCGCCACTTCGTCGACGTCGGCCATGGTGTCGACGTCGATCCAGCTCTTCGGCGCGGCCACCACCAGGTCGGCGCGCCCGAAGCCGAGCGCCTGCGCCAGCATCACCCGGCCGCCGAGGTCGCTCGCCAGCTCGCGCAGCAGGTCCTCGCCGGTGACGCCCAGGTGGACTTCGCCGGCGTAGAGCGAGGTCGCGATCTCGCTGGCCGAGACCAGCCGCACCTCGACCTCCGGCAGGCCGTCGAGCCGGGCCGCATAGCCGCGATCTCCGCCGATGGCGCGCACCGGCAGGCCGCAGTCGGCCAGCCAGTCCTCGCACTGCTCCTTCAGCCGCCCCTTCGAAGGGATGGCGAGGATGAGGGGACGGTCGCCGCTCCCGAGCTCACTCATTGCGCGCCTTCCTTCCAGGCGCGGCCCGGACGCACCATGCAGCCGACGGCGCCGCAGGCGAGGCTGGCGCCCAGGCGCCCGAACAGGCTGTCGTAGCGGCCGCCCGCCGCCACCGGCCGGTGCTCGCCGAGCGCGGCGCTGCGCACTTCGAACAGCACGCCGTCGTAGTAGCCGAAGTCGCGCCCGAATGCGGTGGAGAGGTGCATGGCGGCCACCGGGGCGCCTTCGTCCGCCAGCGCCGCCAGCCGCCGCGCCCAGCCCTTCAGCGCCGCGTCGAGCTTGCGCCCGCCGGACCCCGCCAGCCGCGCCACCGCCTCCAGCGCCGCCGCCGGTGCATCGGCGATGCCTAAGAAGCGGCCGATCAGCGCCGCCTGCTCGGGCGCGAGGCGCGGCGCGCCCGCCACCGCCGCGCGCTCGGCCAGCCGGTGCACGATCTCCGCCGCCGAGCGCCCGCCGGCCGGCTCGATGCCGGCCAGCGACCACAGGTCCTCGAGCACGGCGGCGGCCTCGGCTTCCGGCAGTCCAGCCAGCAGGTGGGCGAGGTTGTCGCCGTTGGTCGCAGGCGCCGCCGCTGGCGCAGCCTCGCCCGCGCCGTCCAGCATTTGATGCAGCCGTCGCGGGCTGGCGAACGCGCGCTTGATCCGCACGGCGAGCGGCTGCGCCAGCTTCAGGGTGTCGACGAACGCGGCGAAGAGGCCGACGTCGCCGAGATGCAGCGTCAGGTCGTTGCGCCCCCCGGCCGCGGCGGCGCGCCACGCGAGCCCGGCGATCTCGGCGTCGCCCTCCGGCGCGTCGCCGGTCCCGAACGACTCCAGGCCGATCTGCAGGAACTCCTCGTAGGCTTCGCGCCCGCGCGGCGCGGCGCGGAACGCCTTGCCCTCGTAGAGGTAGCGCCCGCCGGCCCGCCCGCTTTCGATGTGCAGCCGCGCGGCGGGGATGGTGAAATCGGGGCGCAGCGCGCCTTCCGATCCGCTATCGGCCTGCACCAGGATCAGCCGCTCGCGCATCGCCTCGCCGGAGAGGTCGAGGATCAGGCTCAGCGGCTGGATCACCGGCGGGTCGATCGGCGTCGCGCCGAGCTCGGCGAACGGCGCGCGGACGGCGGCCAGCACGTCCGCGGGAACGGGCGGCTCGATCCTCACCTTGGGCCCTTCCTGGGCGAGCGCTGCTCGACGATGGCGCGCACGGTCGTCACCAGGTCGGCGCGCGGCGCCGTCACCTGGCCCGGCCGCTCTTCGCGGTACTCGGCATGGCTCTTGATGCCGGCCGCCAGCTCGCGGCCGAGGTCGAGATCCTTCACCGTCACCTGGCCGGCGGCGATCTCGTCCTCGCCGAGGATCACCGCGGCGGGCGAGAGCCGCCGGTCTGCGTAGCGCATCTGCGCGCGCATGCCCGAGGTCCCGAGGTAGACTTCCGCGGCGATGCCGCCGGCGCGCAGCTCGGCGGCCAGCGCGAAGTAGTCGCCCATCCGGGCCTGGTCGAAGGCGATCACCACCACGGGACCGCGGGTCTCGGCCTCGCTTGACTGGCCCGCCGCCGCCAACGCGGCCGCGAGGCGCGAGACGCCGAACGAAAAGCCGGTCGCCGGGGCCCGCTCGCCGGTGAAACGCGCCACCAGGTCGTCGTAGCGCCCGCCGCCGCCGATCGAGCCGAACCGCA
>DATNEH010000153.1:0-12289 GCA_035553015.1 Caulobacteraceae bacterium
TCCTGGTCGCCGCGCGGGCGGTCTGAACGGGTTAGGCTTGCGCTGCGACTGCGCCGGGCGCGGCTTCCTCGCCTGCCTCGCCGAGCGCTGCCTCCAGCGCCGCGAAGAGGCGGGCGGCCTCGATCGGCTTGGCGACATGACCGTCCATGCCGGCGGCCAGGCACTGCTGGATCTGGTGCGACATGGCGTTGGCGGTCAGCGCGACGATCGGCGTCTTGGCGCGGCCCATGTCGGCCTCCGCCTGGCGGATCGCCCGCGCGGCGGTCAGCCCGTCCATCACCGGCATCTGCATGTCCATCAAGATCACGTCCCAGGCCGCGTCCTTCCACGCGTCGACGGCTTCCTGGCCGTTCTCGACCACCATCGGCTCGACGCCGATCTGGTGCAGCAGCGTCTTCAGCACGAGCTGGTTGACCGAGTTGTCCTCGGCGGCCAGCACCCGCACCTTGGGCAGGCTGGCGTCCAGCGCGGCGGCCGGAACCGGTGGCGGCAGGAAGGCCGGCGCCAGCGCCTCGCCGACCTTCGGCAGCGGCAGCCGGGCCAGGAAGCGCGTCCCCTGGCCCAGTCGGCTTTCGACGCCGATCTCGCCGCCCATCGCCTGGACGAGCTCGCGGCAGATGGCGAGGCCGAGGCCGGTGCCGCCATAGCGGCGCGTGGTCGAAGCGTCGGCCTGGGTGAACTTGTCGAAGAGCGCGCCGACGCGGTCGGAGGCGATGCCGGGTCCGGTGTCGGCCACCATCAGCACCAGCGCCTCGTCAGTGAGGGCGGCGGTGACCCGCACCTCGCCGTGCTCGGTGAACTTCAGCGCGTTGGAGATCAGATTGTAGAGGATCTGCCGCACCCGGGTGGGATCGCCCCGGTAGACGCCCTTGGCGCCCTCGTCGACAGTAAGGTCGAACGACAGGCCCTTTTTGTTGGCGAGCGCGGTGAACGCCGAGTGCGCCCCTTTCATGAGCTCGCCTAGGTCGAACTCGACCTGCTCCAGCTCGAAGCGGCCGGCCTCGATCTTGGAGAGGTCGAGCACGTCGTTGAGGATCGCCAGCAAGGACTCGCCCGACTGGCGGATGACCTCCAGCCGCTCGCGCTGCACACCCGTCAGCGCGTCGGCGGCCATCGCCTGGGCCATGCCGAGCACGCCGTTCAGCGGCGTGCGGATCTCGTGGCTCATGGTGGCCAGGAAGGCGCTCTTGGCGTCGTTGGCGGCCTCGGCGGCGATCCCGCGGTCCTGCGCCTCGGCGCGGGCCGAGCGCAGCGCCTCGCGCGAGCCGGCGAGTTGGCGGCGGGCGACCACGAACAGATTGCACAGCAGGCCGACGGCGAAGACCGCGGTGACCACCGTCCACGGACGACCGGCCTTCAGCGCCTCGGACGCCATCGAGCCGACAGCCAGCGCCGCGCCGACCAGGTAGGGCGCGGCGGTGGAGAGGAAGGTCTTCGGCTTGGCGTAGTACTGCAGCAGGCAGTAGAGCACTGAGATGCAGGTCTGCGCGATGGCGAACGCCCGCGCGATCGGATCGTCGGTGACCCACAGCAGCGACATCAGGCCGGTGTAGAGCGCGCCGGTGACGGTGCTGAGCGCCACGCTGGGCACCAGCATGCCTTCCCAGACCGGCAATTGGGCGCCGCGCCGCACGGCGTCCGCGATGCGCCCCTCGATCACCGCGACGAGGCCGAGGCACGCCCACCAGCTGGCGGGAATCCACCAGGACATGAACGGCAACGCCGCGACCGCGATCACGCCCGCGGTGATCAGCCGTATAGGGACGTTTCGGTTGGAGGCCAGGAACAGCCGTGTGGCCGCGGCCATTTCGGCGCGCATGGCGGCGGCGCCGTCGCCCGGCTCCTCGGGTTCCGTCATGCCGGCTTGTTCTCCTCCCCCGTGCCTGACGCTAGGGTAGAGGTGCTACTGTGTAGTTAACGGTTCGCGCGAGGTTCCAGCCCCCAAGATCGCGATGCGTTCAGCATGAACGCTGAATCGCGATCTACACTTTTGAATCTTGAGCAGGCTTCAGCCTTCAGGCGATTCCGCCTGAAACCATCCTGCTCCAGGCTCAGGATTTTCGGGGCTCGGGTCCCAACGCCTCGACGGGCGTGGGCTTGTAGCGCCGCTCAGTCAGCGCGAACTCCGGCCCGTAGCCGCGCAGGATCAGCGCGAACGGACCGCTGGCCGGCGCCGGCAGCCAGTTGGCGGTGTGGCGCCCGCCGGGGTCGCCGTGGCCGATCCAGACCTCGATCGAGCCGTCGGCCTCCTTCTGCAGGCCAGGCGTCCAGGCCCCCAGCGCATGGCGGCCAGTCGGGTTCTCGGTCAGGAACAGGCGCCCTTCGGACGTCGGCTCGTAGAGGGTCAGCGACCAGAAGCCGGCCGCCGGCGGCGGGCTGGGCAGCGTCACGCGCCAGTGGCGGTCGCTGGGGAAGGTCAGCGCGCTGTCCGGTCCGGTCGCCCGCAGGCTCCAGATCGCCGAAGCGGGCGGCGAACCGGGCTGGGCCAGCACGGTCTGCGCGCGATAGAGGAAGTCCTGGCCGTAGTCGCCGACATCGGCCTTCGGCCAGACCCAGCCGCCCGCCGCGTCGGCCGCACGCTTCTGGGCGACCAGCCGGCGGCCTTCCTCGACGCCGGCGGCCAGCGCCGGCAGGTCCTCGTCGGCGAAGCGGGCCCGCTCGAAGCCGTCGGCCATGCCGACCTGCAGCGGCGCGATGCGCTGGAAGAAATCGGCCTCGTCCGGCGGCGGCGGGTTCTCGACGATCAGATTTTGCAGCGCGAAGAAGTAGTCGCTCCAGCCGGCGCCTTCCGGTGCGGCCGGCGCCGGACGGCCCGCCTTTGGCTTGGCGCGCACGGCGAAGCCGTCCTGCAGGGCGTGGACGGCGGTGAGATCGGTGTCGCGCTCGATGTGGATGCGCGCCAGCGCCCACACCCATCGGCCGGGCGCGCGCACGGTCGGGCCCATGTGCGGCATGCGCGGAACCGGCGCAGAATAGCCGTAGGCGCCCACCCGCGCCGCCGGCCCCGCGATCTCGATCGAGTGCCCGCGCGCGCCGATCTCCTTGCCCTCGATCGTCTCGATCGCGTTGCCGTACATGTCGAACAGCGTGAAGCAGACGTAACGGCCGCCCGTCGGGGGCAGGTCGATCCGCGCGCCATCAGCCGACAGGTCGATCCAGGCGCTCGAGTAGAGGACATCGGCCTCCGGCGCGCTCATCACCCGGTCCGCCGGACTGGCGCGCTCGCGGCTGTGGTAGAAGGAATTGTACCCGGGCGTGCCGGGGCCTGGCCGGTCGCCGATGGCGGCGGCCCGCAGGCGCGCCATCTCCATGATCGGCAGACCATAGACCCAGCCGTCGCGCGCCGCGGACTTCAAGTCGTCCGTCGCCGCCCTCGCCGCGCCCGCCAGTGACGCCAGCGCGGCGCTGCCGATCAGAAACCCACGCCGATCCATCGAAGATACTGCCCCGACGCTTCCGCCGGACAGTCTTCAACGGCGCCGCGCGCGCCGCAAGTGCGCCGCGGCCACTAGTCGCGGCCTTGAAGAAAACAGGGACACACACGCTCTTCGCGCGCCAGCCCCGCGGCTGTCCGGCGAAAGAGTGTGTCCCCCGGCGGGAGCAGACGGCCTCGGCGCACCGGCGCGTGAAGCGCGAACCGGATTGCGTCTCGCCAGGCGCTGCGTGTTCTCGGATCAATACGAGTCGCAGTTGCTCACCCACACCCAAGCATTGCGGTAGCCGTCCCATTGCCGATAAACGAGGCACCCGTCGTCGTCGTAGTAAGACCCCTCGTAGTAGCCGCTGTAGTAGCCCGGCCAAACGCCATAGTACCCCGGCCAGCCGTAGGCGCCGTAACCGCCCCAGTAGCCGCGTCCCCAGTAGCGGCCGCCATGGTATCCGCCGCCCCAGCCGCCACCCCAATAGCCACCGCCGCGGCCGCCGTAGTAGCCACCGTGACCGCCGTAGCCGCCGCGTCCGCTATAGCCGCCGCCTCCGACGTGCCCGCCGCCGCCACCGCCGTGGCCGCCGCCGCCGTGGCCGCCGCCGTGCTGCGCCAAGGCCGGCGTCTCGAACGAGAGCGCCATGCCGAGCGCGGCAGCCGCCGCCAGTGTCGTCCTCAACATGGTCCTCACGTCAACCTCCATGGCCTCAGGCCGGCCGGCAGTCCCGGCGCTTGCAAACGACTGCGCCCGAACGCGCGCTTGAGCGTTGATTTCCATCAAGTCTTCCGACCCTCGACCACGCGCATCACGTTCCTCCACGCCGGGCCGGGTGAACAGGCCGACGATCAGTGCGAACGGGGCGCGAACCCGCTGTCGTCCGCGTGACCGGCGGGGGTCCCGACGTCCCGAGGGGCTATTGTGCGCCCGGGCCGCCGTGATGATCGCCGCCCATGCCGCCAGGATGCCCGCCGCCCATGCCGCCACGCTGCATGCCGCCCATGCCGCGGCCTCGGCCGTGGCCCACGTCGAGAGCGTCGAACGCCTTCTGCTGCGACGGCGTCAGCTGCGCGTAGAACGTCTTGAGCGCTGCGAGCTTTTGACCCATTTGCGCGCGGACCGCGTCCATGCGGGCCAGCATGCGCTCCATGCGCTCTGGCGCGGGAAGCGCGCGCTCGGCGTCGACGTCCTCAGGCTGGGGGCCGGCGCCCGGCGCCGTCGACGCGACGAAGGCGCTGAGCGCAGGCTCCTGATCGGAGCGCAGTTGCAGCAGGGTGCGAAGACGGTCTGCGCGCGCCGCGGCGGTCTCCTCATGATCCCCGCGATCGTGATGCCGATAACCGCCGTGATGGTGATCCGCCGCCGCCGGCGGAGCGCTGCGCGGCGTTTGCGCCGCCGGCTGAGCGAAGCTCGCGGTCGCCAACGCCAATGGCAGGGAGAGGCCGGCGACCAGCGCGACCCGACCGGCGGCCAGCATCATGCGATCGACAGCATTTGTTGCCGAGCAACCCATTTTCGTACCTCCACGGACGATCTCGCCCAGGCGGGCGAGCCATTCGAATCGCCGAGAAGCCGGCGGGGCGCATTGACCTGGAGCAATCGCCCGTCGCGCACCGACGCCGCGGGACGACGGGCGAGGCGAGAGCTCCGATGAGACACCCGAGCGGGACGTGGCCGACGTCGGCTCGCCTAGTCGCGGCCTTCGCGCGCCTTTCGCGCGGCCAGCTTGGCGAGCACCCGGCCGCGGCCCTGCGAGAGCGCTGTCACCACGCCGCGGAAGGTGCGCACCTCCTGGTCGGTCATGCTGGCCCGGGCAAGCGGCGCGCGCAGGTTGCGGACCATCGAGGGCCGCTTCTCGGGCGGATGGAAGAAGCCAGCGGCGTCGAGCTCGGCCTCGAGGTGCTCGTAGAGGCCCAGCATGGCGGCCTGGTCGGCGGGCGGCGGACCCGCGACGAAGTTCGCCGGCGGCCCGGCCGCTTCGGCGACGCGCCACTCGTAGGCGCAGACGGCGACCGCCTGCGCGAGGTTCAGCGAGCGGAATTTCGGATCGATCGGGACCGTGACGATCGCCTGGCAGAGCGCGATGTCGGCGGTCGCCAGCCCTGCCCGCTCGCCACCGAACAGCAGGCCGACGGCCAAGCCCTCGGCGACGCGCGCGTGCAGCCGCGCCGCAGCCTCCCGCGGGGTCAGCACGGGCATCTCCACCTCGCGCGGCCGCGCCGTGGTGGCGAGCACCACCCGCAGGTCGGCGATGGCGTCCTCCACCCGCGCGAAAACGCGCGCCTCGTCCAGCGGCCAGTTGGCGCCCGAGGCGCTCGCCCAGGCGCGCTCTTGCGGCCAGCCGTCGCGCGGGGCGACCAGGCGCAGGTCGGAGAGGCCGAAATTGGCCATCACCCGGGCGACCGCGCCGATGTTCTCGGCGAGCTGCGGCTGGTTGAGGATGACGATGGGACTTGCCATGGCCGCCGCATAGGCCGAGCTCCACTGCGCCCGCAACCCTGCTCGATCCGTCCTCACGTGGCGGTCCGTCCGCTTTTCCGCAGCTGACGAAGCCCTTATGCGTTGCTGACGGGTCGGCGGGGCGGCTGATTTGGTGGGAGGCTGCCCGCATGCGCTTGAACCGGCGCCAGACCCTTGCGCTCGTCGCCGCGACCACGGCCGCGGCGTGCCACAAGCGCCAGCTGACGACGCCGACTCCGCGCGGCGCGATGGACACCCGCGTGCTCGACGCCGGCTTCCCGGCGCTGGCGCTGAAGGCCCGGCCCGGCGCGTTCGCGATGGGCGTGATGGACCTGGCGACCACCAAGACCTGGTACTGGAACACCGACCGCGGTTTCCCGCTGGCCGCCGCGGCCGCCCTGCCGATCGCCGCCGCGGCGATGGCCCAGGTCGACGCCGGCAAGCTCGCGCTGGCCGAGCCGGTGCGCTTCGACGCGCTCGACCTGTCGCCGCCGTTCAGCCTGATCAGCCAGTATTGGCCGGACCCGCCCGACAATCGCTCGACGACGATCCGCGCCGGCGACCTGATCGCGCTCGCGCTGCGTGAGGGCGACTCGACCGCGATGGACGTGCTGGACAAAAGGATTGGCGGACCCGGCGAGGTCAGCGCCTTCCTGCAGACGAAGGGCGTGCTGGGCCTCAGGGTCGATCGCTACCAGCGCCAGATCGCCGCCGACATGTTCGCGATGCCGAGCTTTCGGGCCGCCTGGAAAAGCCAGTCCGCGTTCGACGCGGCGCGCAGCACCGTCTCGCCGAAGACGCGCCAGGCGGCCATGGACCGCTTCATCCTGGATCCGCGCGACACCGCCACGGCGCCCGCCGCGCTCGGGTTCCTGGCGCTGCTGGCGGGCGGCGAGCTGGTCTCGGCTGCTTCGGCCCGGGCGCTGTTGGGCTGGATGCAGACGGCGCCCGGCGGCCTTTTCCGCGCCGGACTGCCCGCCGGCGTCGCGCTGGCCCACACCCCGGGCGCGACCCGCACCGACCTCGGCTTCACGCCGGCGACGACCGAGCTGGCGATCGCCAGCTTCCCGTCCGGGCGCCGCTACGCGCTGGCCGGCTTCCTGGTCGGCTCGACGGCGACTGCCGAGCAATGCCGCGCCCTCTTCGCGGCCGGCGCGGCCCTGGCCGCGCGCGCAATCGGCTGAGCGCGCGCTGGATGAACCGGCGCTGTTGAATGAGCCCTGCGGCTAACGTTGCGGCCGGCTTCCCCGCCGCCGCGTAAGCTCCTATAGGCCTCGCCACGCGAAGGACGCTTTACCCCCGCGCCCGCCCAACAGAACAAGTCGGAGCCGCTAAACCCGCATGGCCAAGATCAAGGTGGCGAACCCCGTCGTCGACCTCGACGGCGACGAGATGACTCGCATCATCTGGAAGCTGATCAAGGACAAGCTGATCCTGCCGTTCCTCGACATCACCCTCGAGGAATACGACCTTGGCATCGAGCACCGCGACGCAACGGGCGACAAGGTGACCGTCGACGCCGCCCACGCGATCCAGAAATGGGGCGTCGGCGTGAAGTGCGCGACCATCACCCCCGACGAGGCGCGGGTGAAGGAGTTCAACCTCAAGCAGATGTGGAAGAGCCCGAACGGGACGATCCGCAACATCCTGGGCGGCGTGGTGTTCCGCGAGCCGATCATCTGCCGCAACGTGCCGCGCCTGGTGCCGGGCTGGACGCAGCCAATCATCATCGGCCGCCACGCCTTCGGCGACCAGTACCGCGCCACCGACTTCCTCGTGCCCGGCAAGGGCAGGATGACCATCCGGTGGGAGGGCGAGGACGGCCAGGTGATCGACCACGAGGTGATCAGCTACCCGGGCTCCGGCGTCGCCATGGCGATGTACAATTTCGACGAGTCGATCGAGGAGTTCGCGCGGGCGTCGCTGCGCTACGGACTCGACCGCAAGTATCCGGTCTACCTCTCGACCAAGAACACCATCCTCAAGGCCTACGACGGGCGCTTCAAGGACATCTTCCAGCGCATCTACGAGACCGAGTTCGCCGATCAATACAAGGCGGCGGCGATCACCTACGAGCACCGGCTGATCGACGACATGGTGGCCTCGGCGCTGAAGTGGTCGGGCGGCTTCGTCTGGGCCTGCAAGAACTACGACGGCGACGTGCAGTCCGACCAGGTGGCGCAGGGCTTCGGCTCGCTGGGCCTGATGACCTCGGTGCTGCTGACGCCGGACGGCAAGACCGTCGAGGCGGAGGCAGCGCACGGCACGGTGACCCGCCACTTCCGCCAGCACCAGCGTGGCGAGAGCACCTCGACCAACTCGATCGCTTCGATCTTCGCCTGGACCCGCGGCCTCAAGCACCGCGCCAAGCTGGACGACAACGCCGCGCTCGATCGCTTCGCCGAGACGCTGGAGAAGGTCTGCGTCGACACGGTGGAAGCCGGCTTCATGACCAAGGACCTCGCCCTCTTGGTCGGCGACCACCAGGGCTGGCTCACCACCGAAGGCTTCCTCGACAAGATCGCCGAAAACCTGGACGCGGCGCTGGCGGGGTAGATCGTTCTTGTTTTGTTCGGATCCGTCGCTAATAGTCGCGCCTGACCTCCCTTCCCCCTCCAGGGGGAAGAGAGAGACGCGTCGACGCCAGAAAGGAGATCCGAGATGATCGGCTACGTGACCATCGGGGCCGCGGATGTGGAGGCGGCGTTGCCGTTCTTCGACGCGGTGTTCGGCGCCATCGGCGGCGAGCGCAAGTCTTTCGGAGGCGGCTGGGGCTTCTATGGGCCGAAGGACGGCGAGGGCAACGTCGGGATCTGCAAGCCGCAGGACGGCCAGGCCGCGCGCGCCGGCAACGGCATCATGATCGCCTTTGCGGCCCCATCGCAGGAGGCGGTGCGCGCCGCCCACGCCGCGGCGCTGGCCAACGGCGGGACCGACGAGGGCGCGCCCGGCTACCGTCCGCCGGACGGGACCAGTTTCTACGGCGCCTACTTCCGCGACCCGGTCGGCAACAAGTTCTGCGTCTTCAAGGCGGGCTGACCGAGGGCCGGCGCCCGAGCCGTCGCTCGGAGAGTTCCGCGCCAGGGGCGCCCCTGACCCGCTGGCGGCGTCTGCGGCTTGCACAGCTCAACGCCGATACGGCCGCGTTTTCTCGAGCTGCTCGAGCTGCCAGCCTAGGCCGTACATCAGGTCGGCGTCGCCCGCCGCAAGCCGGTCCTCCAGCACGCGCCAGAGGCCGTTCAGGATGCCGCCGAGCCAGAGCCCGTCGAGCGCGTCGAGCTCTGCGTCGGTGAGCGGCGTCACGCTCAGATAGCCCTCGACGACTGGGTCGTGATAGCCGCGCCGGGCGGCCGCGACGTCCGCCGCGCGGACGTCGACATGGGCGCAGTCGAAGTCGAAGAGCCCGACCAGCCGCCCGCCGGCGACCTTGATGTTCCAGCTGGAGAAGTCGCCGTGCACGATCCGCAACGGGCAGCCGGCCAGCTGCGCCGGGAGGTCGCGCGCCTCCAGCGCTTCGGCGGCGGCGCGGAACCGCCGGGCGGCATCCGGGTCGATCCTGGCCACCGCGTCCAGCAGCTCGCCCCGCCGCGCCGCCCCGCCGATCTGCGGCGCGGCCCCCTTCGCGCATTCGCCCATGCCGGGGCGCTGGCCGGGGACCGGCATGCCGGCGGTCGCCAGGTGGTGCTCGGCCAGCAGCGCGCCCAGCTGGCGAAACTCATCCTCCGACACGGGCGGATGGCGCAGCACCCGGCCGCCGAGCCAGGGCATCATCAGGTAGACTTCGCCGTCCACCATCCGCGGCGGCGCGATCGGCCGCGGGACCGGGGCGCCGGCGGCCGCATAGGCCTCGACCGCGGCGACCTCCCAGCCCACGTCGCCCGGCGTCGTCCGCCCCCAGACCCCGAACCGGCGCAGGGCGTAGACGTCGGCGCCGGCGTCGGCGACCACGCGCCAGTGGACGTTGCTTCGCTTCGCCGCAAACCGGATCCGGTCCGGCTCGACCCCGAACCTGCGGACGATGTCGGCCAGCGTCGTGCGCGGCTGGCGTTCCGCGCCGCGAGACTTCAGATTGGCCGCCGACGCGTCGTCCATGCCGATGCCCGCTGGATCGTTCGGAGCACACATGGACCTGAGCGGAACCACATTCCAAGCCGTTCCCGCTCACTGGCGGGCGGCCGCTGGCGGCGGGCTCGACGCTGCGGGGCTGGCGCCGACCGCGCCGCTCGTCCCGCTCAAGGGCGGCGTGTCGGGCGCGTTGATCTGCCGGGTCGAAGCTGCTGAGGGGCGTTTCCTGCTGCGCCTGGAGCCGTCGCGCATCGCCCTGCAACATCGCGCCCGCAACGCCCACTGCATGCAGGCGGCGGCCGACGCCGGGGTCGCGCCGGCGGTCCGCTACAGCGATCCGGCCGCCGGCGTGACGGTGATGGACTTCATCGAGGCCCGTCCGCTTGCGGAACATCCGGGCGGGCGCGAGGGCGTGGTGCGCGAACTGGGCGCGTTGATCGCCCGCGTCCGGACCTGCCCGCCCTTCCCGACGCTGGGCGACGGCCGCGACGTCGTCGCCTGGCTCCTCGAGGGGTTGGCGGCGTCGGGTCTCTTCGCGCCGGGGCTTCTGGATCCGCACGTCGAGGCCTTGGCCAGGCTGCGCGCCGTCCGCCCGTGGGCGGCGGCCTCGCTGGTCCCGAGCCACAACGATCCAAATCCGCGGAACCTGATCTCGGACGGCCGCCGCCTGTGGCTGGTGGACTGGGAGCTCGCCGCCCAGAACGAACCTCTGTTCGACCTGGCGATCGTCTCGACGGAGCTGGCGGAGACGCCGGCGCTGCAGACGGTGCTGCTGGCGAGCTCGCTCGGGCGGCCGCCCGACGCCGCCCAATTGGCCGAGCTCGGCCTGGTCCGGCTGCTGACCCGCCTCTTCTACGGATGCATCGCCCTCGAGGCGTTCACGCATCCGCCGCGGCGCGAACCCGCGGCCAGCCTCGACGCGCCGACGCCGGCCGAGTTCGCCGCCGCCGTCGCCGCCGGACGTCTCGGCGCCGAGCGACCGGAAGCGACGGCCTATGCCTTCGGGCTGATGTCGCTGCGGGCGTTCCTCGACGGCGTCGCGGCCCCGACGTTCGACGCGATGGTGGCGGCGTTGCGGCGACGCTGAGGTGGCGGCCAGCGCGGCGCGCGGCCCTCACGCTCTCGGCGCGCGCACGATCTCACAACCGGTGAATCGCGGCGGCGCGCCGTCGAAGCTGAGGCGCGCGCCGTCCAGGCAGTCGAGCGTCGGGCCCCACGCGGCATGATCAGCCTGCGGAAAGCAGGCGACCAAGGCCAGCCTGCGAGAGCTGTGATCCGGCGCCTTGCTTGCGCCAGCTGTGGCGGCGCACCTCCAGCCAGCGCATCGGCTTCAGGCCGCCAGCGCCGCCTTCACCGCGGCGACGCCGTCGGCGGCCTTGGCCCCGTCGGGGGCGCCGCCCTGCGCGAAGTCCGGCTTGCCGCCGGCGCCCTGCCCGCCCATCGCGGCGACCGCTGCGCGCGCGAGCTGGGCCGCGTCGAAACGGCCGACGAGGTCGGGGGTCAGCGCCACGGCGATCGAGGCCTTGCCGTCGTTGACCGCCGCGTAGGCGACGACGCCGCCCTGGCCGATGCGCTTGCGCGCCTCGTCGACCAGCGGGCGCATATCCTTGGCGGAGACGCCGTCGACCACCTTGCCGTCGAAGTGGACGCCGGCGACCTCCTCGACCGTCGATGCGCTGGCGGCGCCGCCGCCCAGCGCCAGCTGGCGGCGCGCGTCGCCGAGCTCGCGCTCGAGCTTCTTGGCCTGCGCCTGCAGCGCCTCGACCCGCGCCGGGACCTCGGCCACTGGCGCGCGAAACTGGTCGGCGAGGCCCCGGGCGACCGCCGCCTGGGCCAGCAGCCACTGCCGCGCCGGCTCGCCGGTCAGCGCCTCGATGCGGCGTATGCCCGCGGCGATGCCCTGCTCGGAGGTGATCTTGAACAGCGCGATGTCGCCGGTGCGCGCCACGTGGGTGCCACCGCAGAGCTCGACCGAGTAGGCGCCGTCGCCGCCGAGCTCGCGGCCGAGCGTCAGCACGCGGACGCTGTCGCCGTACTTCTCGCCGAACAGGGCGATGGCGCCGGCCTCGATCGCTTCCTGTGGGGCCATCTCCTGGGTCAGCGCCGGCAGGTTCTGGCGGATCACCGCATTCACCTCGGTCTCGATCGCGTCGATCTGCGCCGCCGAAAGCGGCGCGCCATGGCTGAAGTCGAAGCGCATGCGCTCGCCGTCAACCAGCTGGCCCTTCTGCGCCACGTGCGGCCCCAGCACGTGCTTCAGCGCCGCGTGCGCCAGGTGGGCGGCCGAGTGGTTCAGCCGCGTGCGCGCCCGGCGCTCGGCGTCGACCGCCAGCCGCGCGCGG
>DATNEH010000154.1:0-6441 GCA_035553015.1 Caulobacteraceae bacterium
CGCCTTGCCCTTCGCCATCACCAGCCTCCCAAATCACGAGGCCAGAATCACCCAAATTTCGCGATCAGGACACTAGCAGCCGCCGTTATCCGGTGTAGCCGAGCGGGCGAAGTGGACCTGGACGCCATGGGGGTCGCTGTAGATCCAATATCCCGATGAGAATATCGACGAAAGGGAGGGTCGGAGCCCGGGCCCCTCCGACACGTTGGGTGCCATTTGGTAGCTGACCCTCAGCGTCTTAGGGCCTTCCCACGCCAAAGCTATTTCATGGGCGCACTCAGCGCTGAAGACTCGCTCGGTCAGTGCCGGGAACGCTTCACCGGACTTGACGACGAACACCTCTTGGGTTGTTCCGACCGCAGCACCGCCTCCGACATCATCGGCGTAGAGCGCTTCCAACGTTCCGTCCGGTGACTTGATCCTGGCGATGATGTCAGTGTCGTCAGGCTTCGGGGAGCAGCCGCACAGAACCAGCACGCCGGCCACGACGACCCACCGCATTTGAGCTGCCCCGTAGCTACTTTGCACCGCAAAGTACGCCGGATGGCAGCGCCGATTCAAGAGGCTGCTGACGTGTCGGGGACGGGAGTGAAATCGACGTACATTTTGTCGCCAAGCTCGAAGTGGCCGATCAGGTCGGGGTTCGCGATGGTGAGACTGAACGACGCGGACGGGGAGAACTTGGCGTAGGTGTTGTCTTCGTCAGCGCCGTCGCTTGGATACGAGCCCGACTTCGGCATGGCGCTCATTTTGATTGTCTCGGTTTCCTTAGAGAACTTTTCGATGCCGCTGATGTAGACCTTCGCCCTCATTGGTTTTGCCATGGCTGTCACGTTACTTTTGGTATAGCTCCATTGTACTGCACTTCCTCAGCCCGAAAAGCTGCTGCAGTGGATAGCCGGAATTTTGTCTCTGATTTTGCTCTCAAATGCGATTCACTGGGAATCCAAGGTGAAGCTAAATCGGGAGCTTAGTCAGGGCTTAGGGCGAGTGCAGCAGCTCAGTTTGAAACGTGAGCTTCTTGCGCTAAGCCATTGAAAAGATGGAGCGGGTAGACGGGATCGAACCGACATCCTCAGCTTGGAAGGCTGCTGCACTACCATTGTGCTATACCCGCCGCGCTGCCTCGCGGCTGATCTCACGGTTGCCCCGCCAGGCTGGACTGGCGAAGCCGGCGAAGGCTGGTGGGGGAAGTAGGACTCGAACCTACGAAGGCGTACGCCAGCGGATTTACAGTCCGCCCCCTTTGCCACTCGGGACATTCCCCCAAGCCTCAGCGCCAGAGCCCGACCCTGCCTGCGCCTTCCGGGCCGCGGCCCGGTTGCGCTCTTGGGCCCATTGCGCTCGGGGGCAATGAGCCTAAGACCCGCTTGGGGAACGGCGGCCCGAAGGGGCCTCCAAAATCGGAGGGCGTCTTATAGTGGCCCGGCATTCGCGACGCAACGAGGCGAAAGAGGGCGGGAGGTCGCGGTCCGCGCCGGCCGGCAAGGCCAGGCGCGACGGCGCCAAATCCGCCGTCCCCGCCGCGGCGAAAGGCTGGTCGCCGGCCCCCGATCGCAGCGCGCTCAGGCCGCCGCGGCGCGCGTCCGCCGCCGCGTCGTCGGACTGGCTCTGGGGCTGGCACGCGGTCACTGCGGCGCTCGCCAACCCGGCGCGCGGCGCCCCCCGCCGCCTCGTCGCCACGCCCGAGCGCGCCCGCGAGCTCGGGCAGCGCTTCCCCGACCTCGCCGCGCCCGAGGCGCTCGACGGCGCCGACATCGCCCGCCTGCTGCCGGCGGGCGCCGCCCACCAGGGCGTCGCACTGAAGGCCGCGCCGATCGAGCCCTGCGCGCTGGCCGAGCTCGCCGGCCACGCCCACGGCGTGCTGGTGATGCTCGACCAGGTCACCGATCCGCAGAACGTCGGCGCCGTCTTCCGCTCGGCCGCCGCGTTCGGCGCGCGCGGCGTGGTCATCCAGGACCGCCACGCCCCGCCGTTCTCCGGCGCGCTGGCCAAGGCCGCCGCCGGCGCGCTCGACGCGGTGCCGCACGCCCGCGTCGTCAACCTCGCCCGCGCGCTCGACGAGCTGGAACGCCTCGGCTGGCGCGCGGTCGGGCTGGCCGGCGACGCCGAGGCGCCGCTCGACGCGGTGCTCGACGCCCGCCCCACCGTGCTGGTGCTGGGCTCCGAGGGCGAGGGCCTGCGCCGCCTGGTCAGCGAGCACTGCGATGCGCTCGCCCGCATCCCGATGCCCGGCGGCTTCGAGAGCCTCAACGTCGCCACCGCCGCCGCCATCGCCCTCTACGAGGCGACGCGACACTCCTCCACCGTCGCGTAGACGACGGGGGAGGTGGCGCGGCGCGCTGCAAGCGCGACGTGACGGAAGGGGCGCAAGGCGGCCACAACCGGGTTGGATGAGGGCCGCTTGGCCTCGACGCCTTCCCGCCCCGCCGTCACCCCTTGCGCGCACCCGCCGTTTCGCGCCAGAAACGCATCCAGCGATGGCCCAGCTCGGCGGAATCGAAAGCGCCCACGGGGCGGGCCTCATCGGCGCACTCATCGAAGTCGCCCTGATCGACCTCACGCTGGCCAGCGACAACGCCGTCGCGGTCGGCATGGCCGCCGCCGGCCTGCCCAGGCCCCAGCGCACCTACGCGATCACGCTTGGTCTCGGCCTCTCGGTGGTGCTGCTCTGCACGCTGGCCTTCTTCGCGGTGCGCCTGCTGAAGGCTGGCGGCGGCGGCCTGGTGATCGGCGGCGGCCTGCTGCTGCTGCTGGTCTCCTGGCAGATGTACCGCGACCTGCGCGCGGCCTCGAAAGAGGGCCGTGAAGCCGAGGCCAAGGCGGCGCGGCAGCCGAAGACGCTGATGCGCGCGCTGACGCTGATCTTCATCGCCGACGTCTCCACCTCGCTCGACAACGTACTGGCGGTGGCCGGCGCGGTGCGCGGCCAGCCGGCCTGGGTGCTGTTCGCCGGCCTGGCGCTCTCGGTGGCGCTGACCGGCCTCGCCGCCGCCGGCGTCGCCAGGCTGATGCACCGCTGGCCCTGGCTCGGCTACATCGGCCTCGTCGTCGTCGTCTTCGTCGCCGGCGGCATGCTCTTCGACGGCGCCCGCGAGCTCGGCTGGATCAGAGTCTAGCCCAGACCCGGCCCAACACCCGCCGTTCCCCGCGCCAGCGGGCGCTCAGGTTCTTTTGAACCACGGAAAACACGGAAAGCACGGACGCTGACGAGCACCGGCAATTTCCGTGTTTTCCGTAGCCCTCTTGCCCCTCGTCATCCCGGAAGTCGCGCCGCGGCTATCCGGGACCGACGCAAGCCGCGAGGCCTCCAGGGGTCCCGGATCTCCGCCGCTGGCGCGGCTCCGTCCGGATGACAGCTTTCGGGCTACGCCGTCCCCTTGTACCGTTCCGTCCACTCGGCGACCTCGGCGTCCTCGATCTTGCGGAAGAGGACGGGCGGGGTCTCGATCTTGCGGTCGGCGGGCAGGCGCGCCAGCTCGGCGGCGATGTCGTCGCCCGGCCAAGTCGGCGGGAACGGCTCGCCCAGCGCCAGCGCGATCTTCTCCGCCGCGAACGGGATCACCGGCGCCGAGACCCGGGCGAACAGCGCCGCCAGGTTCAGCGCCGTGCGCACCACCACCGCGGCGTGGGCCGGATCGGTCTTGATCGCGGTCCAGGGCGCGGCCTCCTGCAGGTACTCGTTGCCGAGCACCCAGAGGGCGCGCAGCGCCTGCGCCGCCTTGCGCACCTCGATCGCCTCGAACTGGGCGGTGAGGTCCGCCAGCTGCGCGCCGACGTCCTCGAAGAGCTGCTGCTCGCGCGGTCCGGGCTCGCCGCCCGCCGGGACCACCCCCTCGAACCGGCTCTCGCAGAACTTGCAGATCCGGTTGACGAAGTTGCCCAGCACGTCGGCCAGGTCGCGGTTCACCGAAGCCTGGAAGATCTCCCAGGTGAACGAGGTGTCCGAGTGCTCCGGCGAGTTGGCGGTCAGGTACCAGCGCCAGCAGTCGGCCGGCAGCAGGCTCAGCGCCGTATCCATGAAGACGCCGCGCTGCTGCGAGGTGGAGAACTTGTCGCCGTACCAGTTCAGCCAGTTGAACGCCTTCAGCACGTCGACGCTCTTCCACGGCTCCCGCGAGCCCAGGATCGTCGCCGGGAAGCTCACCGTGTGGAAGGCGACGTTGTCCTTCCCCATGAACTCCACGTAGCGCACGTCGCCCGCGCCGGCGTCGGTGCGCCACCATCGCCGCCAGTCCCCGCCGGTGGCGTCAGCCCACTCCTCGGTCGCGGCGATGTATTCGATCGGCGCGTCGAACCAGACGTAGAACACCTTGGTCTCGAACCCTGGCCGGATCTGGCCGCCGCGCAGCACCGGCACGCCCCACGACAGGTCGCGGGTGATGCCGCGGTCGATCAGCCCCTCGTCGAGGTGCTTCAGCGCAATCGAGCGGGCGAAGCTCGGGAAGTCCTTGCGGGTGTCGAGCCACCCCCTGATGTCGTCCGCCAGCTTGGTCTGCAGGAGGTAGAGGTGGCGGGTCTCGCGCACCTCCAGGTTCCGCGAGCCGGAGACCGCCGAGTAGGGCTCGATCAGGTCGATCGGATCGAGCAAGCGCCCGCAGTTGTCGCACTGGTCGCCGCGCGCCTTCGGATAGCCGCAGTGCGGGCAGGTCCCCTCGATGTAGCGGTCGGGCAGGAAGCGCTTGTCGTCGACCGAGTAGACCAGCTTGTCGGTCCGCTCCTCGATGAAGCCGTTGTCCTCCAGCACGTCGGCGAAGTGCTGGGTGAGCCGGGCGTTCTGCGGGCTCGACGAGCGGCCGAACCAGTCCCACGAGAGGCCGTACGCGGCGCCCACGTCGTACTGCAGTCGGTGCTGCTCCTCGCAGTAGGTGAAGACGTCCTGGTGCGCGGCGGCGGCCGCCAGCTCGGCGGGCGTGCCGTGCTCGTCGGTGGCGCAGATAGCGAGCACCTCGTGCCCGCGCGAGCGCTGGAACCGCGCGTAGACGTCGGCCGGCAACAGCGAGCCGGCCAGGTTGCCGAGATGCTTGATCCCGTTGATGTACGGCAGGGCCGAGGTGATGAGTATGCGGGCCATGATCGGGGTCCCCTAGACGATTGAACGCCGTGCGTCCCTCCCCGATCGCCATCGATCGCGAGAAGAACCGGGCCGCAGGGGCCGGATGAGGGGAGCCGGGTAGCTTAGGCGCGTGGAACCAGCCGGATGGGAAAGCCCCTCACCCGTTCGGCATTCGCTCGCTGGTCCGGCGCGTCGTCATGGCGGGGCTGACATAAGGCCTTCGGCGCCGCTCGCCAAGGCCTCGTCTTCCAGCTCCTCCAGCGTCTTGCCGTCGGCGCCGCGCAGCGCCCAGCCGCCGCGGCGCTTCAGGTAGAGCAGGTAGTAGGCCGCCGAGACCGCCATGACGGCGGCGTTGGCGATGAGGCCGGGGCGGCCCTCGGCGGGGTCCAGCGCCGCGGCGAAGAGCGCGCCGGCGATGCCGACCAGCGCGGCGATCGGCCAGAGCGGATAGAGCGGCATCCGGTAGTGCCCGACCGCCGTCGTGCCGTTCATCCGCCCGGCCATCACCGCGATCGAGACGCCCGCGTACAGCAGCGCGATGTTGGCGCCTGAGAGGATCACCAGCTGCTCGAGCGGGATGAAGCAGCAGGCGAGCGTCACCGCGCCCATCACCAGCGAGGCGATCCAGGGCGAGTGGAAACGCGGATGCACGGCCGCGGCCCAGCGGTTCAGCGGGCCCGGCCAGACGCCGTCGCGCCCCGAGCAGAACAGTTGCCGCGCGTTGATGAGGCCGATGGCGATCATCGCGTTGACGATTGCGAACGCGACCCCGAGGCTGACCACCTGGTCGACCAGCTTGCCGCCGGTGGCGAGCAGGAAGGCGGGGAACGGCGCCTCGGCGCTCAGCACGGCCTGGAGGTCCGGCGCGCCCATCAGCACCGCCAGGATCGGCAGGAACTCGGCCGCCGCGCCGACCGCCAGCGAGCCGAAGATCACCCACGCCACCTTGGTGCGCGCCTCGTACATCTCCTCGCCGAAGTAGCAGGCGCCGCCGTAGCCGTTGTAGGCGTAGATCGCGCCGGTCATGCCGAGCCCGATGGCCGCCCAGGTCACCGGCGCCAGCCCCCCCGCCGCGGTCGGCGCGACCGGCCGCAGGGTCAGCTCGACCAGCGGATTGTGGGCGTGGATGAAGCCCAGGGCCGTCATCACCGCCAGCGCGCCCAGCTCCACCAGCAGGAAGACGCCCGTGATCTTGGCGTTGAGGCGCACGTTGAGCACGCCGACCAGCGCGGTCCCCACCGTCACCGCCAGCGCCACCGGCACCGCGGGCAGGCCGGGGATCGCCACCGCCAGGTAGTCGGCCAGGCCCAGCGCGGTCACCGCCTGGCTGACCGGCGTGCCGAAGAGGTTCAGGCCGAGCGCCATGAAGCCCCACGTCGGCCCCA
>DATNEH010000155.1:0-9359 GCA_035553015.1 Caulobacteraceae bacterium
TCCTACGTGCTCGGCGGCCGGGCGATGGAGATCGTCCGCGACGACGAGCAGCTCGCCCGCTACATCCGCAACGCCGTTCAGGTGTCGGGCGCCTCGCCAGTGCTGATCGACCAATATCTCTCGCGCGCCACCGAGGTGGACGTCGACGCGCTGTGCGACGGCGAGGCGGTGTTCGTGGCCGGAGTCATGGAGCATATCGAGGAAGCCGGCGTGCACTCGGGCGACTCGGCCTGCTCGCTGCCGCCGTTCTCGCTCCGTGAAGAGACGATCGACGAGCTGAAGCGGCAGACCGAGGCGATGGCGCGCGCGCTGAACGTCCGTGGCCTGATGAACGTGCAGTTCGCGATCGAGGAGCCGCAGTCGGCAGAGCCGCGCATCTTCGTGCTGGAGGTGAACCCCAGAGCCAGCCGCACCGTGCCGTTCGTGGCCAAGACCATCGGCGCGCCGGTCGCGGCGATCGCCGCCAAGCTCATGGCCGGCGCCAAGCTGGGCGAGTTCGCGCTCGCCAACCACACCCATGACCACGTCGCGGTGAAGGAGGCGGTGTTCCCGTTCGCCCGCTTCCCGGGGGTCGACACGGTGCTGGGGCCGGAGATGCGCTCGACCGGCGAGGTGATGGGCCTCGACTGGCGCCGCGACGGCGAGGACATGGCGCCGGCGTTCGCCCGCGCGTTCGCCAAGAGCCAGCTCGGCGGCGGCGTGGTGCTGCCGGCGGCCGGCTGCGTGTTCGTCTCGGTGAAGGACGCCGACAAGCCGTGGATCGTCGAGCCGGTGCGCATCCTGACCGGCCGCGGCTTCACCATCATCGCCACCGGCGGCACCGCCGACTTCCTGGAGGCCGAGGGCTTTGCGGTCGAACGCGTGAAGAAGGTGCTGGAGGGGCGCCCGCACATCGTCGATGCGATGAAGAACGGCGACGTGCAGCTGGTGTTCAACACCACCGAGGGCAAGCAGTCGCTGGAGGATAGCTTCTCGCTGCGCCGCTCGGCGCTGATGATGAAGATCCCCTACTTCACCACCGCCGCCGGCGCGCTGGCCGCCGCCCAGGCCATCGTCGCCCAGGCCGACGGCAAGCTCGAGGTGCGCCCGCTGCAGAGCTACGGCGGCCGGTGGGGGCGCGCGGCCGGGGGCTGATCCCCCCTCACGCCGTTCCAGCGCTGTCCCGGACCGGCTCCAGCGTGGCGGCGCGGCTCCGCGGCAGCTCCAGCGCCTGGGCGACCGCGCCCAGCAGGGTTGCTGCGGTCACCGGCTTGGCCAGGTGCAGGTCGGCGCCGGCGCTGAACGCCTCCTCGCGGTGGTGGCGCATGGCGTTGGCGCTCAGCATGACGACGGGCGTGCGGCGGCCGTCGCCGCGCGCGGCCTCGACGCGGCGGATCGCCCGCGTCGAGGCCAGGCCGTCCATCACCGGCATCTGCATGTCCATCAGCACGACCTCGAACGTGCTGGTCTCGTAGGCGCTGAGCGCCTCGGCGCCGTTGGCGACGCTGGTCAGGGTCACCCCGACCGGGCCCAGGATCAGCTCGACCACGCGCCGGTTGATCTCGTGGTCCTCGGCCAGCAGCACCCGCAGCGGCTGTTCGCCTTCCGGCTCGAGCCGCGCCAGCTCGGCCAGCGCCGCGGGGGTGCGCGCCGCATCGTCCGCCGGCGCGGCGTGCGCCGTGAGCGGGATCGTCGCCCGGAAGCAGGCCCCCGCGCCCGGCGCCGACATCGCGCTGATCTCGCCGCCCATCATCTCGACCAGCGCCTGGCAGATCGAGAGGCCGAGGCCGGTGCCGCCGAAGCGGCGGGTGATCGAGCCGTCGGCCTGGCTGAAGCGCTGGAAGAGCTTGCGGGCGAAGTCGTCGTCGAAGCCGATGCCGGTGTCACGCACCTCGAGGGCGAGCCAGGTCCGGGTCTCGGCGTCGGTCTTCACGTCGACGGCGATGCGCACCTGGCCCTCGGCGGTGAACTTGATCGCGTTGGCAACCAGGTTGCCCAGCACCTGCTTGATGCGCACCGCATCGCCACTGAACCAGCCGTGCGCGCCGGCGCCGTAGTCGACCGCGAAGGCCAGCCCCTTCTCGTCGGCGCGCAGTCGGTACATCTCGAAGAGGCCGTCGGCCTCGGCGCGCAGGTCGAACGGCTGGGCCTCGATCTCTAGCCGGCCGGCCTCGATCTTGGAGAAGTCCAGCAGGTCGGAGACCACCCGCTCGAGCGTGTGGCCGGAGGTGAGCACCAGGTCGACCATCTCGCGCTGCTGGGCCGAGAGCTCGGTCTGGGCGAGCGCGGCGGCGACCCCGATCACGCCGTTCAATGGCGTGCGGATCTCGTGGCTCATGTTGGCGAGGAACTCGCTCTTGGCCTTGTTGGCGGCCTCGGCGCCGGCGCGCGCCTGCACCATCTCGGTCTCCAGCGCGATGCGCTCGGTGACGTCGCGGGCGACGCCGTAGCAGAAGTCGCCTTCCTTGCGGGCGCGCCACTCGAAGGAGCGGTAGCTGCCGTCCTTGCGGCGATAGCGGTTGATGAAGCCGCGGACGTCGCGCTCGCCGATCACCCGCTGCATCTGGTCGTACGTGGCGGCGACATCGTCGGGATGCACGAACTCGACCATCGGCCGGCCCTCGAGCTCGGCCATCGAGTAGCCGAGCACCGTCTCCCAGGCCGGGTTGACCTTGACGATCTTGAAGTCGCTGTCGCGGATGACCAGCAGGTCGAGGGAGACGGCGAAGAAGGTCGCGAAATCGGGGCCGAGCCGGGTGTCGTCACCCTCGCTCTCTGCAGCGCCGTCTGCCCGACCGGTGCGAGACATCGAGAAACTCAACTCCCCCGGCCGGACACTGCACCGAACTCAACTAGTAAGCCGTTAAGCTGAATCGGCGGTGACCGCCGCTAACAGATTGTCGCGTCGCCTGGGGTGACGGCGGCTCGGTCAATCGCGCAGGCGGCGAGCCAGAGCGGCGCGATCCAACACCTGCAGGCGGCCGTAGCCGCGAGTGACGAGGCTGGCGGCTTCGAGCTCGCCCAGCCAGCCGTTCACCGCCTTGCGGCTGACGCCGATCAGCTCGGCGAGCGCCCCTTGCGAGACCGGCGCCTCGCGGTCGCGCCGCGACAGGGCCAGCAATTGTGCGACGAGCCGCTGGCGCGGCTTCAGCCCAACCAGCGCGGCGAGCGCCTCGACGCTGGCGCGCTGTTGGCCGTAGGCGAGCGCCAGCAGGGCGCGCCACAGCGACGGATGCCGCTCGACGGTCTGGCGCAGCGCCTGGTCGGAGAGGGTGAAGAGCAGGCTGTCGGCGGCGCAGATCACCGTCAGCAGCCGCGGGCCGCCGCCGAAGTCGATGCTCTGGCCGATGAGCCCGCCGGCCTGCAGGACGCCGATCATCACCTCGCGGCCGCCCGGCGCCTGGCAGTGCAGGCCGAGCGCGCCTTCGAGCACCGCGACGACGCCGGTGTCCTCGTCGCCCTCGCCGAACAGCCACTCGCCGACGCGGCGGCGGCGCAGGCGCCCGCGGCCGATCAGGTCCGCGCGCGCTCCGGCGTCCAGCGCGGCGAACCAGGGGATAGCGGCGATGCGGGCGGCGGCGTCCATCGCACGACTGTAACCAGAGTGACAATCCGGGCCAACCGGCGGCGCGATAGTGCGAGGCGATGGAGGCCCCATGCGACCCAGCAGCTTCACCATCGAGAAGGCGGCCGGCTGCGGCGCCTACGCGAACGACGTCGACCTGGCGGACCTCAACGATGCGGAGGCGCGGGCGCTGAAGGCCTCGCTGTTCGAGCACGGGGTGCTGTTCTTCCGCGGCCAGGCGCTGACCCGCGACGCCCACGTGCGGCTGGCCGAACAGCTGGGCTCGATCGACGTCAACCGCTACTTCCCGGCCGACGCCGACTTTCCGATGATCGCCAAAGTCGAGAAGAGCGCCGAGCAGAAGAGCAACATCGGCGGCGGCTGGCACACCGACCACAGCTATGACGCGGCGCCAGCGCTGGGCTCGATCCTGGTGGCGCGCGACCTGCCGCCGGCTGGCGGCGACACGCTGTTCGCCGACCTCTACGCGGCGTTCGAGACGCTCGACGACGCGACGAAGGACGAGATCGCCCGGCTGAAGGCGGTGCACGGGACCGCGCACGTGTTCGGCGAGGGCGGCGCCTACGCCAAGAGCGACCAGTCCGCCCTCGCCCGCCCCGAGGCGGAGATGCCGGAGACCACACACCCGGTGGTGATCCGCCATCCCGGCAGCGGCAAGCCCGTGCTCTACGTCAATCCGGCTTTCACGCTGCGCTTCGAGGGCATGACGCGCGAGGAGAGCATGCCGCTCCTGATGCGGCTCTTCGCCCACGCGATCGACGCGTCTCGCGTGCACCGCTTCGCCTGGACGCCGGGCTCGGTGGCGATCTGGGACAACCGCGCCACCTGGCACTTCGCGCTCAACGACTACCAGGGCCACTACCGGCTGATGCACCGCATCACGCTGTCCGGCGATGCGCTCGAGGCGGCCTGAGAAGAGGAAGGACGCGCATGACGACCGGCTCGATCGATCCGACCAGGGCGCAGTTCGACGCCTTCAAGGCGCTGCCGCGGGATGCGCCGATCCAGATGCTGAACCTGATCCGGCTGAAGCCGCTGGCCGACTATCCGCCGGACCATCCGGACCACGGCAAGGGCCTCACCGGGCTCGACGCCTATCGCGCGTACGGCCGCACCGCAGGCCCGATCTTCGCGCGGCTGGGCGCGAAGCAGGTCTGGGCCGGCCGCCCGGAGACGGTGGTGACCGGGCCGACCGATGAGCGTTGGGACCTCGCCTTCATCGCCGAATATCCGAGCGCCGCCGCGTTCCTGGCGATGGTCACCGACCCCGAGTACCGCGAGCACGTGAAGCACCGCACCGCCGCGGTGGAGGACAGCCGCCTCATCCGCCTGGCGCCGATGACGCCGGGCCAGAGCTTCGGCGAATAACCCCGCACCCTATCCAGGAGACGACCGCGATGACCGAGACCACGCCGTCCGGCGAGCCGTTCGAGGGCAAGATCGGCCGCACGTTCGCCGAGTCGACGCCCTGGTGGCCGGCGCCACGGCTGAAAGCGGGTGCGCCCGATGTCGTGCTGGTGGTGCTCGACGACGTCGGCTTCGCCCACCTCGGCTGCTACGGCTCGACCATCGAGACACCCAACATCGATGCGCTGGCGGCCGGCGGCGCGCGTTTCACCGGCTTCCACACCACCGCGCTCTGCTCGCCGAGCCGCGCCTGCCTGCTCACCGGGCGCAACCACCACGCGGTCGGCATGCGGGCGATCTCCAACTTCGACACCGGCTTTCCGAACATGCGCGGCGCGCTGCCGAAGTCGGCGGCGACCCTGGCCGAGGTGCTGCGCGACGCCGGCTACGCCACCTTCGCCGCCGGCAAGTGGCACCTGGCGCCGATGGCCGAGTGCACGGCGGCCGGCCCGTTCGCCAACTGGCCGCTGCAGAAGGGCTTCGACCGCTACTACGGCTTCCTGCAGGGCGAGACCGACCAGTTCCACCCCGAGCTGACCTCAGACAACCACTTCGTCGATCCGCCGGCGACGGCCGAGGCGGGCTACCACTTCTCGGAGGACGTGACGGACCGCGCGATGGCGATGGTGCGCGACGTGACTTCCCTGGTGCCCGAGCGGCCGTTCTTCCTCTACCTGGCGTTCGGCGCGATGCACTCGCCACACCAGGCGCCGCAGCGCTACCTGGAGAAGTACCGCGGCCGCTTCGACGCGGGCTGGGATGTCGAGCGCGAGGCCTGGTTCGCGCGGCAGCAGCAGATGGGCATCGTGCCGGCCGGCACGCGGCTCGCGCCGCACAATCCGGGCGTTCGTCCGTGGACGGAGCTCTCGGTCAACGAGCGGGCGTTCGCGGCGCGGCTGCAGGAAGCCTACGCGGCGATGCTCGACCACACCGATGCGCAGGTCGGCCGGCTGATCGCGTTCCTCAAGGAGATCGGCCGCTTCGAGAACACCGTCTTCGTGCTGCTTTCCGACAATGGCGCCAGCCAGGAGGGCGGCGCGTCGGGCGTGCTCGACGAGATGAAGTGGTTCAACGGCATGCGCGAGAACCCGGACGAGGCGGTGGCGCGGCTGGACGACATCGGCGGGCCGAACAGCCACTGCAACATTCCCTGGGGTTGGGCGCAGGCCGGCAACACGCCGCTGAAATGGTACAAGCAGAACACCCACGGGGGCGGCGTGCGCGACCCGCTGATCGTCAGCTGGCCGGCCGGGCTGCAGGGCGCGGGCGAGCTGCGCCGCCAGTTCTGCCACGCGATCGACATCGCCCCGACCATCCTGGGCGCGGTGGGCATTGCGCCGCCCGACGAGGTCAACGGCGTGCCGCAGATGCCGGTGCACGGCGTCAGCCTGGCGCCGGCGCTCGCCGATCCGGCCGCCGCGATCGAACGCGGGCCGCAGTACTTCGAGATGGTCGGCCACCGCGGCGTCGTCGCCGACGGCTGGAAGGCGGTGACCCACCATACGGCGGGCGCGCCGTTCGACGAGGACAGGTGGGAGCTCTACCGGCTCGCCGAGGACTTCTCGGAGTACGAGGACGTGGCGGCCGCCAATCCGCAGAAGCTGAAGGAGCTGGAGGCGCTCTGGTGGGCTGAGGCGGAGCGGCACGGCGTGTTGCCGCTCGACGACCGCGGCATCGCCCAGCTGTTCCGCGCGTCGATGCGCCCCGGCATGCCGAGCGCGCGCTTCCGCTTCGTCTACCGCCCGCCGCTCAGCCACATCGTCGCCGACGGCTGCCCGACCGCGGCGCGCGGCTGGAAGACCATCGTCGACCTCGACCACCCGGAAGGCGACGGCGACGGCGCGCTGATCGCCCGCGGCAGCCGCAACAGCGGCTGGGTGCTCTACGTGAAGGAAGGCCGCGTGGTCTTCGACTACAACGCCTTCCACGCGCATACGCGGCTGGTGGCCGACGCGCCGCTGGCGCCCGGCGCGCGCCGCATCGAGCTGACCGTGGCGCGCACCGACGGCGGCGGCGCCCGCGCGACGCTGTGCATCGACGGGCGCCCAGCGGGCGAGGCGGAGATCCCGCGCCTGCTGTTCATCATCTCGTCGACCGGAATGGACCTCGGCCGGTCGCTCGCGCCGGTGAACGACGACTACGCGGCGCCGTTCGCCTACCCCGGCCGCATCCGCGAGGTGGTGTTCGAGATCCCGACCGGCGCGCCGCCCGGCGAGCTGCGCGCCAGCGTGCGGGCCGAGATGGTGCGTCAGTAGCGGGCCGGATCGCGCCACAGGTGGAAGCGCGTGCCCTGGTCGTCGTGGCACGCGCAGACCTCGTAGGGGCCCATCCTGCTCTCCGTGAGGACCGCGCCGCCGAGCGAGCGGACGCGGTCCTGGTGCTCGGCGAGGTCGCGCACGCAGACGAAGACGTGGACCTCCGGGGCGTCGCCCGGCGCCTGGCGCGCGGGATGACCGCCGGCGAGCGCATTGGAGAAGATCCCGAACGCCGCTTGCGTGGACCACCAGCGATCCTGCGGGCCGATCTGGTGGAAGCCGTCGCCGAACAGGCCGCCGTAGAAGGCCTTCGCCCTGGCGGTGTCGTTCACCAGCGCGACCACGACGCCGAGCTCGCCGGTCGCATGACGGTTCGCGGAGGGCGGCGGGACGGCTTGCGGCGCGAAGAAGGCGAGCGGCAGGCCCTGGTCGTCGCTCGCCGTGTCGGGCGAGCCGCCAGCGCCGCCCAGCGAGGTCGCCAGCGCCAGGGCTTCCGCGGGTTCATCGACCTCGAACCCCAGCCGCACGGAGGGCGCCGACGCCGCGTCGGTGAGGGCCAGCGCCCAGGCTTTGTCGACGACGCCTGAGGCCGTGTGCGACCAGGCTGAGCCTTCGCCAGGCGCCTCGGTGAAGGTCCAGCCGAACAGGTCTCCGAACCAGGCGGCCGCTCGCGGCTTGTCCGCAACGCGCAGCTGCACGGTGGCCAAACGGCCTTCGATCGGGTCGGTCATGACGGTCTCCCGTGTGAGGTGGATGAGATCGTCGACCGACAAGGTCTCGCCGCTGGCCAATCGCCGCCGCACCGCGACCACCAACTCCAGTCTGCGGGCGTCGTCCGCCATGCGGGCGCGGAAGGCCGCCTCCTGCAGCTGAAGGACCGCATCGAGGTCGGCGAGCTGGTCGCCGAGCAGCTCGCGCGCCCGCTTCAACGGCACGCCCAGGTGCTTCATGGCGAGCACCTGGTGCAGGCGCACCATCTGGTCGGGCCCGTAGGTCCGCCATCCCGTGCTGGTGCGCAGTGGATCCACCAGACCAAGCGTCTCGTAGAGGCGCAGCGCCTTGGTGCTCACCTTGAGGCGGCGCGCCGTCTCGGCCGGGCTGAAGTAGCGGGAGGGCGGGCTCACAAGCGATACCTTGCGTTCGACCCGAGCTTGTTGCGGGTTTGTCCCTGGGACAAGGTCAAGCGGCTTTCGCGGCGACAATCTGTTGGGCCGCCCGCTGACGTCGACAGGCCCTCCGCGGCGTAGTCTGATGCCGCAGCCGGCCTGGCCATGGAGCTTCCGATGACCGTTCGCACCGACGAGATCGCCAATGGGATCTTCAGGCTTTCGACGCTGGTCCCGGAGGTCGCCGCGCCGGCGGGCGGGTTCACCTTCAACCAGTACCTGATCCGCGCCGAGCAGCCGCTGCTGTTCCACACTGGGCCGCGGCGCATGTTCGGCGACATCTCGGCGGCCGTCGCGGCGCTCGTGCCGCTGGCGAGCCTGCGCTGGGTGTCGTTCGGGCATGTGGAATCGGACGAGTGCGGCTCGATGAACCAGTGGCTGGCCGCGGCGCCCCGGGCCGAAGTGGCGCACGGGGCGACCGCCTGCATGGTCTCGCTGAACGACCTCGCCGACCGGCCGCCGCGCATGCTGGCGGACGGCGAGACGCTCGACCTCGGCGGCAAGCGCGTGCGCTGGATCGACACGCCGCACGTGCCGCACGCCTGGGAGTCCGGGCTGATCTACGAGGAGACGACCGGCACGCTGATGACCGGCGACCTCTTCACCGCCGCCGGCGACGGGCCGGCGCTGACCCGCGAAAGCATCGTGACGGCCGCCGCGCAGACCGAGGAGATGTTCAAGGCCTCGTCGCTGACCCCGCAGCTGGCGCCCACCATCCGCCGCCTCGCCGCGCTGCAGCCGAAGGCGCTGGCGGTGATGCACGGCTCCTGTTTCGCGGGCGATTGCGCAGGGGAGTTGAACGGGCTGGCCGACTACTACGCGAAGGCGCTGGCGGCGGCGCAGAACGCGGCAGCCTAGCGCCCTGGGGGACCTTCGCCCTCTATCCGAACCTTGCTCTACCGCGACGCCTGGGCGCCCTTCTTGATGCCTTCCAGGATGGCGATCGCGTAGGCCGCGTTCTTGCGG
>DATNEH010000156.1:0-14205 GCA_035553015.1 Caulobacteraceae bacterium
CTTCCTGGCCATGGAAGACGCCGTCGCCGAGTACCGCGCCAGATACCCCGGCGGCCGCAGCGAGCGGGGCGGGTAGCTGGCGGCCGGCTACTGCGGCGGGGCCTGGCCGGGCTGCAGCACGACGTAGCCGGGCGGGGCCGAGCCGGGCGGGCCGACCCAGTAGCGCCTGCCGCTACCGTGACCGCGCGGTGCAGGCGCGGAGGCTAGCTCGGGCGCGTGTGACTGCACCGGCGGCGGGGCCGGCGCTGGTGTGGGCGGCGGGGCCGCCGCAGGCGCCGCCGGGGCTGGCGCGGCGACTTCGGGCGCCGCGGCTGGCGTCGGCGGTTCTTCGCGGGGGCCGTAGAAGGCGAGCTGCATCGATTTGCCGGCGGCGCGCAGCGTGACGCTGTGCGGCCCGATGGCGGCCAGCCGCCACTTGCCGACCTTGTCGCCGACCCGGGCGCGGACCGGCGATCCGGCGTCCATGATGTAGGCGGTGCGGGCGCGCCCGGCGCCGGCCAGCCCCACCAGCACCGGCGGACCGGGCTTGGGCGGCGCGCCAGCCGCGTCGCCGCCCGCCGGCGCCAGCGGCGCGAACGTCACGAGGGCAATGGCGGGCGAGGGGGTGGCGGCGCCCTGCGGCGCGGCGGCGCTCGCTGGCGCCGGGTCGGCGGCCGGGTCCGCGGGGTCCTGGTGTCCCGGCAGCGGCGCCCAGACGATCGCGGCGGCGGCCAGCACGGAGACGGCGAGGGCGGGGATCAGCGGCCTCATGACGCCGGCGCCTTCGCGAACGGCGGCGATCGGACCAGCGCGTCGAGCTCGATCTTCAGATCGCTCTTGCCGTCGTCGCCGGCGTTGGCGGTCAGCTGCTCGAGGATGGCCGAGCGCGCATTGGCCTCAGCCCACAGCGCCAGCCGGTCGACCGCCGCGGGATCGCCGCGGCCCTCGACGACGAAGCGCGTCAGCACCAAGTCGCGGCCGGCCGGGGTCGCAGCCGCCACGTCGGTCTTGCGCACTGCCAGGCCCAGCGCCTGCAGCCGCTGGCCGAGCACGTCGGCCGCGTCGGCTGAACTGGCCTCGAACAGCGGCGGCCCGACGCCCTGCCTCGCGGTGCGCTGGAGGTCGGCGGCATTGCGCTGGGCGTCGGCGAGATCGCCGTTCGCCGCGTTCAGCGCGCCAAGCTGCAGGCCGAGCCGCACGCCGAGCGCCAGCGTGGCCGCAAGCGCGAGCACCGCGAGCGAGACGCGCAGGGCGGTCGGCCGCTGGGTCATCGGCATGCCGCGGCGCTCGTCTGGAAGTCGTGCGCCAGCGCCAGCGGGACGGCCGCCTCGCCTGGCGCGGACGCGGGCTCTGCGCCCGCCGGCGCTCCCGCGACGCTGGTCTGCACGGCCGGCGTGGCGACCGGCGCCAGGCCGAGCGCCTTCAGTGCGGCAGGGTCGACCGGCGGGTCGGCGAGGCGGGCGGTCAGCTGGCCGCCGGCCATGGCGAGGCCAGCGACCCGCACCGGCCCGGCGTTCGCCTTGACCAGGCTGGTCAGCGCGCAGTCGACGAGGCCGGCCTTGCGCGTCGCCGCCGCCGCGCGCCAGGCGCCGGCGACCCGCGCGACCTGCGCCACCTCGTGGCTGCGCTGCTGCACCAGCGCGTCGGTCGCATCGAGCCTGGCCTGCACGGCGTCGATCTCGCGGTCGACCCGCAGGTTCGCGCCGGCCAGCAGGATGGCGAGACAGGCGCCGGCGATCGTGGCGATCTCGATCCAGTCGCCCGCCCCGCCAATGCCGGTGCGCGGCCGGTCGAAGCGGAACGCGACGATCTCGCCGTCGAGCCGCCCGATCAGCGTCACGCTGCGGCCCTCGGCCGGCGCCTCGGCCAGCAGCCGCAGCGGCGCAAGGCCGACCGCATAGCGGTGCAGGCCCGCCTCGGTGGGCCCGATCAGCACGACGGCCGCAGCGACCTCGGCCGGCGGCAGCGGCGAGAGGATGTCGAGCTGCTGGGCGACGGCGGCGCGCGCCTGGCGCAGCGACAGCGTCGGCAGGTCGACCGCCCGCACGAACACCTCGTCTTGCGGCGGCGGCGCGTTCGACGGCGGCTCTGTCTCAGCCGGGTTCGGCAAGCGCGTTCACCTCGTCTTCCTCGCACATCGCATTGGCCGGGTCGTAGGTGCAGATCTGAGGGAGATCGCAACGCGGCGACACGACGCCTGCCGTCGCACCCCCTACCTCGATCGCCGCGAGCGACGGGCCGCGCGCGATCGCCCCGCTCTTCGGCAGCGCCTCGACCACCACGCGCACCGGCTGGTGCGACTCGCCGGCGTCTCCAGCCGGCGTGGTCACCCTGGTCGCGCCCTCATCCGTCGGCGTATTGAGGGTCAGCACCGTGTTGGTCTCGTGCATGGCCACGTCGACCACGTTGTCGTCGCCGGCGGTCAGCACCCCGCCGGGCGTTCCGCACGGATCGCCGCGCGCGGCGCGGGCGCCCAGGGCGTACGGCGCCTGGATATCGCTGACCCGCCGGCCCAGCGAGATGTAGTCGGCGTTGAGGAACGTCAGTACACCGATGATCAGCCCGGCGATGGCCACCGCGACCAGCAGCTCCGACAGCGCGTAGCCCCGGGATCCTGCCTTCCGCCGCCTCATGGCGCCGGCTCCGGGGACGCGGGCGACGGGGGCGTGGGCTCTGGGATCGCGGGCCGCACGATCGCCTGCAGCTGCCGCCGATCGGCCTTGCCGCCGGCCCTCCACTGGACGACGAAGCGCACCGGGATCGGCGAGTCCGCGAGCTTCGGGTCTGGCTCCTCGCCCAGCTCGTCGCTCAGCGCCCGGCCGGGAATGCGCACCCACTGGTAGCGGCCGAACCAGCCGCTGGACGGCCGCCCGAGCGCGTCGGGGCTGGCCAGCCGGCTTTCCTGATAGAGGCGGTCGAGCACGCGGATCGCGCCCTCGGCGGCCTGCGAACGGTCGATGCTGCGCGCCGACCAGATCAGCAGCGTCACCGCCAGCACGCCAGCCAGTGAGGCGAGCGCCGCCGAGACCAGCGCCTCGGCGAGCACGTAGCCCCGCCTGCCCCGTGCGGCCCGCCTCACTGGTCGATGCCCGAAGTGATGGCCAGGAGGCCCTGGAACACGACCAGCACGACGCCGCCGACGATCAGGCCGACGGCCAGCACGATGGCCGGCGTCACCAGCGCCAGCGCCCGCTCGGTGCGCTCGCGCGCCCGCTGCGCCAGCATGGCGCCGGCCTCGGAGAACACCTGCGCCAGGTCGGCCGAGGCCTCGCCGACGCGCACGAGACCCAGCAGCAGCCTCGGCGTCGCCGGCACGGCCTCCAGCGCTTGCGAGAACTTCACCCCCTCGCCGAGCCGCTGGCCCTGCGCCAGCAGCGCGGCGCGGATCCGGGTCGGGCCCACCGCGTCGGCGGCGACGCGGAAGGCGAGGCGCGCCGGCACCCCGGCGGCCAGCGCCACGCCCAGCCGCTGCGAGAACCCGGCGAAGGCGCTGTCCTGCAGGATGCCGAGCCCGGCCGGCGTCTCCATCACCGCCTCGAGCCGCCGCCCCAGCCAGCGCCGGACGCCGGGCAGGAACGACAGCGCGACCGTGCCGGCGAGCAGCGCCAGGAAGTAGGGGAAGCCGTCTCGCAGCACATGGCCGGCGGAGAGCACGATCTCGGTCGAGAGCGGCAACGTCGCCCCGACGCTCTGGAACGCCGGCTCCAGCGCCGGCAGCACCGCGAACGCGAAGAGTCCGATCGCGCCGAACGCCATCGCCAGCACGAACGCCGGATAGATCGCCATGGTGGTCAGCCGCTGCTTCAGCGCCGCGGAGTCGGCCAGCGCCGCCGCGCCGCCGGCGAAGATCTCGGCGAGCTTGCCGGTCGCCTCGCCGGCGCGCGCCAGCGAGCCCATGAAGCGGCCGGCCTGGCCGGGGACGGCGCCCATCGCGTCCGACAGCGGCACCCCCGTCATCAGGTCGCCGCGCAGCCGCCCGGCCAGCCGCGCGATCACGGCGGATTCGGCGGTGGTCTCGACGATCGACAGCGCCTGGCCGAGCGAAAGCCCGCTCTGCAGGAACCGCGCGAGCTCGGCGAGGAATGCGGCTGCTGCGGCGTCCGACAGCCGACCGCCGTCGCGCGCGCCGGGCCGCCAGCCGGCGCGGACCGGCGCGATCGACAGCGGCGTCAGCTGCTCGGCCAGCAACCGGTCGCGCACGGCGGCCGCGTCGGCGGCCTCGCGCTGGCCGCGCACCGGCCGGCCGCCCTGGTCGATGGCGCGGAAGGCGAAGGCGGTCACGGCTCCCCCAAGCCCGTCAGAGCTCCCCCAAAAGGCCCAACAGATGCCTCGACTATAGTCCCACGGTGCGGAACGCGTCCTCGGCCGCCACCTCGCCGGCGGCGGCGCGCCGCAGCGCGTCGTGCGCCAGCGGCTGGAACGCGGGGACGGCGCCCAGGTGGGCGCGCAGGTCGGCGGTCGGCGCGCCGGCCGAGATCAGCCGCTCCAGCGTTTCGTCGACGGTGAACACCTCGCCGAGCGGCAGCCGCCCGTGCCGGCCGGCGCCGTTGCAGGCCGGACAGCCGGGCGCGGCGCGCAGGGCCAGCGCCTCGGCGGCGAAGCCGTGCTGGACGAACACCTCGATCTCGCGCGGGCTGGCCTGGCTGGGCGCGGCGCAGCGCTCGCAGAGCTTCGGCGCCAGCCGCTGCGCCAGGACACCGATCAGCACGCCCGCCAGCAGGTAGCGCTCGACGCCGAGGTCGGCGAGGCGCGCGGCGGCGCTGGCGGCGTCGTTGGCGTGCAGCGTGGCTAGGACCAAGTGGCCGGTCAGCGCCGCCTGCACCGCCAGCCGCGCGGTCTCGGGGTCGCGGATCTCGCCCACCAGGATCACGTCCGGGTCGTGGCGCAGGAAGGCCCGCAGCGCCGAGGCGAAGGTGACGCCGGCCGCCTCGTTCACCTGGGTCTGGTTGATGGCGTCGAAGACGTACTCGATCGGGTCCTCGATGGTCAGCACCTTGCGGTCGCGCGTCGCCAGGCGCCGCAGCGCGGCGTAGAGCGTGGTGGTCTTGCCGCTGCCGGTCGGACCGGTGACCAGGATGAGGCCGAACGGGCGGCGCAGCTGCGCCTCGAACGCCTCCAGAATGGGCGGATCGAAGCCGAGGCTGCCCAAAGTGAAGTCGACGCCCTGGCGGGTGAGGATGCGCAGCACGGCGGACTCGCCGTCGACGGTGGGCGTCGTCGAGATGCGCAGGTCGGTGGGCCGGCCGCGCACCTGCAGCGTGGCGCGGCCGTCCTGCGGCGCACGGGTGGAGGCGACGTCGAGGTCGGCCAGCACCTTGGCGCGGGCGATCACGCCGGCGCCGAACGCTGCGCCGAGCGGCTCCAGGTCGCGCAGCGCGCCGTCGACCCTCATGCGCACCACGCAACGGCCGCCCTTCTGTTCGAAGTGCAGGTCGGAGGCGCGCTCGGAGACCGCCCGCGCCAGCACCCCGTCGAGGTAGCGCACCACCGGCGCGTCGCTGGCGAAGTCCTTGAGCCGCTCGGCGTCGGCGAGGCTCTCCGTCTCGCCGTCCGGCGCCACGGCGAGACCGCGGTGGCTGGCCGCGCGCCATACGTCGAAGGAGATGGTGCGGAACTGGACCGGGCGCCCCAGCGCATACTCGACGCCGCGGCGCAGCTCCGACGAGCCCGGATCCACCAGGCCGACCACGCAGCCGCCGTCGCCGTCGGCCAGCACCATCGCGTAGTTCTCGGCGAGGAACTTGGCGTTTAGCCCGCCCGGCGGCGCGGGCGGCGTGTCGGCGATCGGCTCGTCCCAGAGCGGCGCGGCGTAGAGGCCGGCCATCGCCGCGGCGATCTCGGCGTCGGCGGCCAGGCCCAGCAGGCTGGCCGCCACCGCGGGGCGTCGCGATCCGCCCTGCACCGCCGAGGCGAGCCGTTCGGTCTGCGCGGCGTCCAGACCCAGCGCCCGCGCCAGTCTTTCGGCCGCATCCTGGTCGGCCTTGGCAAGAGCAGGCCGCAGGATAGCGCCGGGCGCAGCGGCAAATTGCGCCGCCCCGCGCGGTGGACTCTGGGAAGAGGCCTGCGGCATATACGCTCCGTGGCACAGTCGGGGGCTACAATGCCGCGTTTGAGCTTGAGGCGAAAGCACGCTGGCCGCGGCAAATCTGGCTTTCGCGGCTATACGCTGACGGAAATGCTTGTGGTGATTGCGATCATTGGTCTGATCGCGGCGGTTGTGATTCCACAAACCATCGGACAACTGGGCAAGGCCCAGTCGCGCGCGGCAAAACTGCAGGTGCAAAGCATCGCGGCGGCGCTCGAGCTGTTCCAGGGCGACAACGGCCGATATCCGACCGCGCAGGAGGGCCTGCAGGTGCTGGTCGCCCGCCCCGCCTCGCTGGAGAACTGGAACGGGCCCTACCTGCACAGCAAGGACCAGCTCAAGGATCCCTGGGGGCGCCCGTACCGCTACGCCGTGAACGGCGAGAACGTCACCGTCAGCACCCTGGGCGCCGACAACAAGGAAGGCGGCGATGGCGCGGACAAAGACATCGCGGTCAGTATTCCGTGACGTCGGGGCAGGGGGAAAGCACGATCGCCTGGCGCGGTCTCGGGGCTGCGACGCTCGCGCTGTCGCTGGCGGCCTGCGCGAGCACGCCGACGCTGACCCCGCGGCTCACCAACGGCCGCGAGCCGCTGCCCGCCTCCTCGCCGGCCAAGCCGCCGCCGGCTGACGCGCCGGCCACGATGGCCGCCCAGCCCGCGCCGGAGCCACAGGGCTGGCGGCTCGACGGCGCCCAGCCGGCGCAGGTTCCCCCATCCAACTCGACCGCGCTGCACCTGCCGGCGCAGCGGCTGACCGTCAGTGTCACCCTCGACCGCGCGCCGATCGCCGCGGCGGCCGAGGCGGTGCTGGGCGACACGCTGCAGCGGCCCTATCGCGTCGACCCGGCCGTCACCGGCGAGGTCTCGGTGCGTCTGGTGGGCGACATGACCGAGGCGGAGATCCTCACCACCTTCGACCAGGCGCTGCGCGGCTCGGGCGCGGCGCTGATCAACTCGCCGGGCGGCGGCCTGGCCGTCGTGCCCGCCAAGTCGGCGCCGATCTTCTCGCCCCCCGCCGCCGGTCAGGCGGCCAACACCTACGTTTCCGGCGGCATGGCGATCTATGGGGCGCGCTTCCTCGGCGCCGACCAGATCGCCAAGCTCTTGGCGCCGCTTTCCGAGGGCCATGCCGAGGTGCATGCCGACGCGGCGCAGCAGAACGTCTTCATCACCGGCGATCCGGCGACGGTCGATGCGCTGTCGCGGGCCGCGGCCCTGTTCGACGTCGACTGGCTGCGCGGGCGCACCTTCCAGTTCTATCCGTTGCGCTACGCCTCGGCTGCGGCGGTCAGCGATGACGTCGAGAAGGTGCTGGGCGGCGAGACCGGGCCGATCGCCGGCCAGGTCGAGCTGATCACCATCGACCGGCTGAACGCGATCATCGTGGCGGCCAAGTCGCCCGACATGCTCGACCAGACGGTGCGCTGGATCCAGCGGCTCGACCAGCCCGCCTCGCCCTCCGAGCAGCGGCTGCGCGTCGTGCACCTGAACAACCTGGTCGCCACCGACTTCGTGAAGACCATCTCCGACCTGTTCGCGCGCGGGCTGCCGGCCGGCGGCGCGATCGTCGGCCCGACCCGGCCGACCTCGATGGCCACCGTCACCGCCGATCCGCGCTCCAACTCGGTGATCATGTACGCCGACGACGCCGAGTATCAGAGCCTGCTGTCGATCGTCCGCGAGCTGGACGTGACGCCACCTCAGGTGCTGATCGAGGCGACCATCGCCGAGGTGAAGCTCAACAACCAGCTGCAGTACGGCGTGCAGTGGTTCCTGCAGAAGTTGCCGTACTTCCAAGGCAGCTTCGCGGGCGTCAAGACCGCCGGCACCGCGCCGACCTATCCGGGCCTCAACCTCGCCTACCTGGGAACCAACGTGCAGGTGGCGCTGAACGCGCTGCAGGGGGTGACCGACGTCGAGGTGCTGGCGACGCCGCGCATGCTGGTGTTGGCCAACGACACCGCCCGCCTGCAGGTCGGCTCGTCGGTGCCGATCATCACCACGGCCGCCTCCGGCATCCAGGCCAACAGCCTGATCGTCAACAACGTCGAATACCGCGACACCGGCGTGGTGCTGGTGGTGACGCCGCGCGTCGGCGCGAAGGGCGAGATCTACATCGACATCGAGCAGGAGGTCAGCGACGTCTCGACGACGACCACCTCCGACATCGACTCGCCGACCATCGACCAGCGCAAGTTCCACACCCAGATCGCGGTGGAGAGCGGCCAGTCGGTGGCGATCGGCGGGCTGATCCAGACCAGTCGCAGCCGCAGCGACCAGGGCGTGCCGGGCCTCAGCCGCATCCCGGTGGTGGGCGCCGCCTTCCGCCAGCGCGACGACCTGCGTTCGCGCGACGAGCTGGTGGTGTTCCTCAAGCCGACGCTGGTGCGCTCGCGCTCCGAGGCCGACGCGGTCACCGACGAACTGGCGGCGGGCCTGCGGGCCATGGGCTATGGCCACCGCTAGAACGAGGCGCGGCTTCACCCTGCCGCTGACCATGGCGCTGGCGTTCTCGCTGATGGCCATGGCGACGGCTATCGTCGGCATGGTGCTGGTCAGCGACAAGCAGGCGAAGGCGGCCGCTTCGGAGACGCTCACCCGGGCCAGCCTGGAATCGGCGGTCGAGGCCGCGCTCTTCGACGTCGAGCAGAACGGCGAGCCGCAGACGCCCGAGTGGGACGGCCCGGAGCAGACGCTCAACGGGCAGACGGTGACGGTGGTGGTGGCGGACACGCGCTACAAGCCGGACATCAATTCGAGCAAACCCGGCGAGGTCGGCCCAGTCCTCGCCGATCCAGCCTTGAAGAACCGGGCGCTGGCCGCGCTGACGCCGCCGTCGCCGGACAACCCGCGCGCTCCGTATACCCGGTTCATAGAGTTCACCCAGGCGATCGCCGCCAGGCCCACGGAGGAGGACTGTCTCAGGCGCCGGCTCACCATCGGTCGCAACGTGCCAATGACGCCCGCGCCGCCCGCGCAGGCGTTCGCCCCGCCCCGCCAGCCGCTCGAGGTGGGCGCGGTGATCGACGTGCGGGCCGAGATGCGCGACTGGGAAGGGCGCCTGGAGGTGCTCTGGCGGCGCGCCCGCTACACCGGCCAGCCGGCGCGGCCCTGGCTGACGCACGACTGGCGCATCATCCGCCTCGGCCGCACCGAGCCGGACTGCCCGCTGGTCGTCGCCGCGCCGGCCATCACGAACACGCTGCACGACCTGCCATGATCGCCGCTGCGCTGGCCGCGCGCCTCTTCCTGGCTCTCAGCGGTCCGTTCGTCGGCGACTACGTGGCGACGTTGGCCGCTGCCTGGCCGCGCGCGCCCCGTCCCATCCTCGGCCGCTCGCAGTGCGCCCGCTGCGGCGCGCCGATCGCGCCGGTCCGGGCCATCCCGCTCATCTCCTGGACCCTGCAGCGGGGGCGGCGCGCCTGCTGCGGCGGGCGCATCCCGATCGTCTACCCGCTCGGCGAGGCGGCCGGCCTCGTCACCGGCCTGGGGGCGGCGATCCTCGCGCCGAGCCTCGCCGCGGCGGCCTGGGGCTACGCGGTCGGCATGACGCTGGCCTACGTCGCGCTGGTCGACCTGCGGCGTTACCGCATCCCGACTTCCGGCCTCGTCGCCCTGGCGCTGGAGGCGGCCGTCGCCGTGGTGGCGCAGCCGCAGGAACGGCTCGCGCGGCTGGCGACCGGCGCGGTGCTGGCGCTGGTGTTCGAGCTGCTGCGCCGGCTGGTGCGCCGGGGTGGGCGCGCCGGTCTCGGCGAAGGCGACGTGATGCTGGCGGGTATTCTTGGCGTCATGGTGAATTGGCGGCCCGCCGCGCCCATGGTTTTCGTCGCCGCGGCGGCGCCACTGGCCGTTCAACTCGCGCGTCGCAAGTTCGGACCGGCGCCGCTCGGCCTTTGGTTGTGCATCTCGTGCGGCGTTTTCTTGCTGGTGACGGGTGTCAATGCGTCGTTGCAATAACGAGCGTGACTATTCGCCAAGAACGTCGGTATAAGTGAAGCTTCGACGGGGCCGCCGGACTAGGGGCAGGGGGATTCGATGAATCGACGCACGTTCGTGGCGGTCAGCGCCAGCGCCGTAGCTGCGACTGCCACCAATGCGGCGGCTGGCATTCCAGAAAAGCGCCCGTCAGTGGCAAAAGAGCCGGTCACGCTTTCCGGTTGGATACGGCCGGGAACTCGTGGACCCGGTCACTATTTCATTCTCGGTCCGCATGCGGACGTCGCCGATCCGCGCGCTGCGAACTTCGACCAGTGGCCGGAAGGTCTGACGCTGGTCTACCCGGCGGACACCGCGGCTCTGCGTCCGGGTCCGGCGACACTGCGGGGACGCCTGCACCGCGGCCGCTACAAGGATCACGTCACCGGCCACTTCGCCCGCGCCGTGCTGACCGAAGCGACGCTGGTCTGACGGCCGGCTTGTCGGCTCGCGCGGCGGGCGCCATCAGGGCGCGATGGCCGCGCCCGCTGCGCTCCGCAAGTCCTCGTTCGCACCGGTCGCCGACGCCGGCGCGCGGCTGCTGGTCCTCGGCAGCCTGCCGGGCGAGATGTCGCTGCGCATCGGCCAGTACTACGGCAACCCGCAGAACCAGTTCTGGCGGCTGATGGGCGCGGCGCTCGGGCGCGAGCTGCCGGGCGTCTACGAAGCGCGGCTGGAGGTGTTGCAGGGCGCCGGCGTGGCGCTGTGGGACGTCGTGCGCTCGGCCGTGCGCCCCGGCAGCCTGGACGGGCGGATCCGCGACCATCAGCCGAACCCGCTGGCCGACTTCGCCGCCACCCTGCCGCGCCTGCGGGCGGTCGCCTTCAACGGCAAGACCGCCGCGGCGATCGGCGCCCGCGCGCTGGCGGACGTGGCCAAGCTGGAGCTGATGGCGCTGCCCTCCAGCAGCCCCGCCTACACGCTCGCCTTCGAGCGCAAGGCCGAAGCCTGGGCGAAGCTGCGTCGCTTCCTCGAACCCTGAGGGCGAGCTCAGAGAAATTCGCATCGGCGCGGCGCCGCTGCCGTCTTCGTGCGTTCCTATCTCCGATGCTCGGCACACGCGGCGCCGCCCTCCGCGTTGAATGTTTTGAGATGCGTCAAGGCGGCGGTCCGCAGCAAGCGCAGGCTTGCAGTTGGTTAATGGAGTCGGGGCCATGCAGTTGGCGGCGTTGGCAATGATCGCGGCGACGGCGTCGCAGTCGCTGACCTGCCCGCCTCCCCCTGCGCCGCAGCCGACCCGCTTCGCGTCGCCGCCGCCCGCCGCCTGCACGGCCCCCGCGCCGGCCCTCGGCGCCGCGTTCACTGGGACGGTGCTGCAGGTGATCGACGGACGCACGCTCTGCGTGGCGTTCGGTCCTTCGCCGGACCAGTGGGTGCGCGTGCGGCTCACCGACGCCGGCCCCACCTTGCCGCGCGGCGCGCTGATGGCGACCGCATTCGCCCGCGAGATCACATGCGTGGCCGGCGCTGCGGATGGCGAGGGGCTGAGCGCGGTGTGCACGCTCGACGGCCGCTCGGTGGGCGAGGCGGCTGCGTTGCCCGATGCCGCCGCCCAGGCCGCCGACTGGCGCTGAGGAGCCTCGTGGCCTCTCTGCCCGACGACGTCCGGCCCTATCGCCGGACCGACACGTTCACCGAGGCGACCATTCCCGCGGGCCTGCTGCGATCCCACGCGCTCAAGCCGGACGCCTGGGGCCTGATCCACGTGCTGGAGGGCCGGCTCGCCTATCGGATCACCGATCCGCGCCGCGAGCGCTGCGAGCAGGTCCTGACTTCGCAGGGTCCGGCCGGGCTCGTCGAGCCGACCATCCTGCATGAGGTCGAGCCGCTGGGCGCCGTGCGCTTCTTCGTGGAGTTCCACCGCCGGCCCGGCGCGGGCACTGGCGGCGCGCGCGACGACTGAACGGTCGCCGTTCCCGCGGCCGTCCGTCAGAAGAGGCCCTGGTAGGCCAGCGACAGGCGGTGAATCTCGTCGGGGCTGAGCCGGGCGGCAATGTCGCGCATGCGCTGGTAGACGTCGTTGCGCCGCTGGCCGGAGCGGAACGCGATCAGCTGGCGCTCCAGGTAGGCGGCGTTCTGGCCCGAGATGACGGGAGCTTCGATCGGCCCGCCCGCGCCTGCCGCGTGGCAGGCTTCACACGGCGGGATCCTGCGGACCGGATCGCCACGGCCGACGAGCCGGGCAAGGCCGCCCGCGCCTGGATCGAAATAGGCGCGCCCGAGGATCGAACCGGCGCGCAGGTGGCCGAAATACGACGCCACCTGAGCAAGCTGGTCCGCGGTCAGCGTCTGGGCGACCGCGCTCATCTGGACGTTCACGCGGGCGCCGGAGCGGAAGTCGGACAGCTGCTTGTAGATGGCGTAGGGCGACTGGCCGGCCAGCTTCGGGAACTGGTCGCTGACCGTCAGGCCGTCCTCGCCGTGGCAGGAGGCGCAGACCCCGCTGGCCAGCTCTGCGCCGGGGCGCTGGTCGGCCGAGTCCAGGATCGCCAGCGTGTGCGGCGACCAGACCACGTTGGAGACCGGCTGGGCGACCGCGCTGACCGGCGGCTGCGGGTGCGCGGGCACGCCCGGCTTGACGCCGACCGCCCTGCAGATCGCGGTCCACGGATCGATGCCGGCGCCGGGCGCCTGGGCGATCGGCAGCACGATGAAGCCGAAGAAGGCCGAGAAGGCCAGCGCGCCAGCCACCAGCGCGGCGGCCGCTATGCCCCAACGCCGGTCGTCCGGCCGCTCATCGGGGGCGCGATGTTGCGCGTCGCTCATCGTCAGCGCCCTCCGATCGGATGGACGATCGCCTGCGGCGAGGCGCCCATGAAGAACTGCATGATCGGGAAGCCGTAGGCGGCGACCATCAGCACGGCGACCAGCACGTTCCAGAGCGCAAAGCCGTTCAGCGCCCGCGGCACGTGCGTGGTCGGGTGCGCGGCCAGCGCATAGGCGTAGGGCTGATTGTCGGCGAGCTGCTTCCAGGCGCTGCGTGGGATCAGGTTGGAGATGAAGAGCAGCGCGCTCGCCAGCAGGATCATGCCGCCGAGCAGGGAGACGTCGACCCAGGGCCCCCAGGCATGGATGCGCGGGTCGGTGTAGTCGAAGCTCGCCACCCGCCGCCACTGGCCCTCGAGCCCGAGGAAGTGCCAGGGCAGCGTCATGATCATCATGCCCACCGCCCACATCCACAGCTGCGCACGCTGGAACACGAGGGTCTCGGGCGTACGGCCAGTGAGACTCGGCCAGATGTCGTAGGCGATGGCGAAGTACATGATCACCACGGTGCCGCCGAAGATCAGGTGGAAGTGCGCCGTCACCCACGAGGTGTTGTGGATCATGGCGTTCATGCCGTAGCTCATGTTGATCAGGCCGCCACCGCCGCCGAACCACAGCATGAAGAAGGCGAGCCCGGTCGCCAGCACCAGCGGCCGGTCCCAGGGCAGCGCGCCGATCCAGCCGAACAGACCCTTGCCGCCGCGCAGCCGTCCGGCCAGCTCCATCGAGGCCGCGATCGTGAAGACGGTGAGCAGCGTCGGCACGCTGACGAGGGCGGTCAGCGACATCACCAGGAACTTGAAGCCGGTGGAGTGCTCGGGGTCCATGAACAGGTGGTGCATGCCCACGGGCAGCGAATAGAGCAGGAAGAGCACGAAGCTCAGCCGCCCCATCATGTCGCTGTAGAGCCGCCCGCCGGCCGCCCGCGGCGCCATCGTGTAGAAGGCGATGTAGGCCGGGAAGAGCCAGAAGTAGACGATCGCGTGCAGCGTCCACGAGAACAGGGTGCGCGAGAGGCCGACGTCGATCGTCTGGGTGAGGCCGAAGCTGGTCGGCAGGATCTGGAAGAGGATCTCGGCGGCGACGCCGAGCGTGGTCCAGATCCACATCACCGCGTTGGCGACGGTGGCGTACATGGCCAGCGGCACCGGCACGCCGGGATTGGCGCGCTTGAAGCCGCTCATCGCGACGATCATCAGCACGCACCAGATCCACGAGCCGACCACGACCAGTACGAGGCCGATGTAGAACCAGACGGTTGCGGTCAGCGGCGGGTAGAAGGTGTAGAGCACCGAGGCCTTGCCGCTGGCGATCGAGAGCACGGTCATCGCCACGCCCGCCAGCCCCAGCCAGAAGCCGGCCCAGGCCCAGCGCCGGCTCGGCAGGTCGCGCTTCAGC
>DATNEH010000157.1:0-17771 GCA_035553015.1 Caulobacteraceae bacterium
GACGCGGTGACGCGGGCGGCGGCGCGCGAGCTGGTGACGGTGCTGCCGCAGATCACCGAGCGCGACGGCGAGCGCGTGCTGGTGATCCCCGACAACGCCGGCTACGGCGCCGTGGTGGAGCCGCTGGCGCGGGCGATGTAGCGGATGCTTCCCCTGAGGGGGAAGGTGAGCTCAGCCCGCTGCGAACTCGCGGACGCGCTGCTCGAGCTCGGTGACGAGGGCGTGGCCGATGGGGTCGGCGTCGGTCTGGATGCCGCCTTTGACGGCGGCCTTCACCGCATCGATGTGGGCGTCGACCAGGAACAGCGGCGCGTCGGCGCGCTTTTCCGGATCGTCGATCAGCTTGCAGAGCGAGCCGGCGATGCGGGTGACGAGCGGATATTCATAAGTTGCGCCGAGACCTTTCAGGTCGTGGGCGCGCAGGTAGAGGTTCTCGGCGGCTTCCGCCGTCAGGCCCTCGGTGCGGACGCGCTGGCGGGCGGCTTCGAGCTTGGCGACTTCGTCGGCCAGCCACTCGGCGAAGTTGCCGGAAAGGCTCTTGAGCGCGGCCTCGGCCTTGGCGATCGCCGCCGGATCGATGGCGCCCAGCCTGCCGCCGACCTTCAGACGCAGCGTGTTGGGGACCTGGATCATCTGGCCCGTACTGTTGTCGCTCAAAGGGCTTCTCCCCGTCACTCTTCCTCAAACACGGTATGGGAAAAGGCTTAATGAGCGATGAGCCTAATGGGTCACGCCGTGAACTGCTCGGCCAGCACCCGCTCTTCCAGGCTGCGGCCGGCGTCGAACAGCAGGGTGAAGCTGAGCGAGCGGTCCTCGACCACATCCACTTGAATCACATCGCGAACCTCGACGTTGTCGGCGACCGCACTGACCGGCCGCTTGTCGGCTTCGAGGATCTCGAAGGTCACCCGATCCTTGTGCGACAAAAGCGCCCCGCGCCAGCGGCGGGGCCGAAAAGCGCTGATCGGGGTCATGGCCAGAATCTGTCCGCTTAACGGTATGATCGGCCCGTGGGCCGACAGGTTGTAGGCGGTCGAACCGGCCGGCGTCGCCACCAGGATGCCGTCGCAGATCAGCTCGGACATCCGCACCCGGCCATCGACCAGGATGCGCAGCTTCGCGCTCTGGTAGGTTTGCCGCAGCAGCGAGACCTCGTTGATCGCGATCGCCTCGTGCTGGCGCCCCGCCGCGTCCTGTGCACGCATCACCAGCGGGTGGATCACCGCTTTCTCGGCGGCGGCGATCCGCTCGAAGAGGCCCTCCTCGGCGTAGTCGTTCATCAGGAAGCCGACCGAGCCGCGGTTCATGCCGTAGATCGGCCGGCGGCCGGCGAGGTCGCGGCGCAGCGTCTCCAGCATGAAGCCGTCGCCGCCCAGCGCCACCAGCACGTCGGCGTCCTCCGCGGCGGTCTCGCCGTAGCGGACGATCAGCGCCTGGCGGGCGGCCACGGCCTCGGGGCGATCGCTGGCGAGGAAGGCGAGGCGAGGGGCCATGGTGCGGCTAAGGTGTGCAGCGGCCGGCGTTTGTCAAACCGATCAGGACTGGATCAGGTCTGGATCGGGTCTGGGGGCGCGAGCGCCTGGCGGAAGGCGCTGGCGGCGATATCCGGCGCGAACGGACCAAATGCGCTGATCGCGCGGCGCGCGCCCTCCGCGCCGCCGCCGGGCAGCCCGTCCGTACACTGACGCACCATCTCGAGGATGGTCGGAAAGGCGCTGCGGTCGACGCCGACCGACGCCACCGCCAGCGCCAGCACTTCGGGGCGCGCCTCGTCGATGACCGCGCGGTGCACCTCGTCGGTCGAGAAGCCGCCGAGCTTGGCGAGCGCCGCCTCGAAGAGGCCGAGCTGGTGTTCCTTGAGCACCCGAACCAGGTAGCCGGGCCGCAGCTGCCCGGCGCTCGCCAGCTTGTCGACCACCATGGCCTCGCCGGTGGTGGGGCCGCTCAGCGGCGGCTTCTTCGGCGTCTCGGACATCACCGCGGCGATCTGTGCATTGAGCGCGGCGGCGTCGACGTCGAAACGCCGGACGATGCCCTGGCGCAGCGCCTGGCCCACCCAAAGGTAGAGCGATTGGGCGAGCTCGGCGGTCATGCGCGGGTGAGCGGCCAGCGGCGCGCCGAGCGCGGCGATCGTCTTGGCGCGGTCCACGAGCCTGGCCATGGCGGCGGGGGTGACGTCGGCGCTGGCGTTGGCGGCGAGCGCGGTCAGCACGGCCGGCTCGCCACGCTCGATCACCGCGGCCACCACCTTGGCCGAGATGCGCGGCCGGCGCGCCACCTCGATGCGGTGGGCGAGCGTGGCCTCCACCAGCAGGCGCAGCAGCGCCTCGTCCTGCAGCAGCGGGCTGGCGGCGATGATCGGGCGGGCGACCTCGATGTCGTCGGCGGCCAGCGTCTCGATCAGCCGCGGCGGCGCCCACTCGGCGCGCGCCAGCCGCTCGGCGAGGCGGGCGCGGATGTCGCGCTCGGCGTCCTCCACCAGCGCCATGAAGACCGCCTCGACCTCGGTGGCCGCGCTGGGCGCGAGCGACGGCCCTTGCGCCTCGCACAGCTCGACGAGCCGCGCCATCAGCCGCTCGCGATCCTTCGGGTCGCGACGGCGGGCCAGCTCCAGCAACGGTTCGACCGCAGCGTCCGTCGTCACGCGCGGAGCCTCGCTCTTCGATTCAGCCTCGGGCCCTCAGGATGGCCCACTCGCCGGCTCATTAACAGGGCTGTGGAGGGAAGGGGACAGGTCCCGCGCCTTGACGCAGCAGCGGCGAGGGAAGACTCTCGCCGGCTGCAAAGGGAATGGATCGTGAGGAGCCGGACATGGCCGACGGATCGCTGGCGGGCTCGGTCTCGCTGAAGGGCAAGGTCTCCGAGGCGGAGTGGCAGGCGCGGGTGGACCTCGCGGCGCTCTACCGGCTGGTGGCGCTCTTCGGGTGGGACGACATGATCTACACTCATATCTCCGCCCGCGTGCCGGGGCCCGAGCACCACTTCCTGATCAACCCCTATGGCGTGTGGTTCGGCGAGATGACCGCCTCGGCGCTGGTCAAGATCGATACCGAGGGGAACATCCTGCAGGACACGCCGTACTTCGTGAACGCGGCCGGCTTCACCATCCACTCGGCGGTGCACATGAACCGCGAGGACGCCCACTTCGTGATGCACCTGCACACCGACCAGGGCGCGGCGGTGGCGGCTCAGAAGGAGGGCCTGCTGCCGCTCACCCAGCATGCGCTGATCGTGCTGCCGAAGCTCTCCTACCACGACTACGAGGGCATCGCGCTGAACCTCGACGAGCGCGAGCGGCTGGTGAAGGACCTGGGTCCCGACTCGACGCTGATGCTGCTGCGCAACCACGGCACGCTGGCGCTGGGCCAGACCGCGGCCGACTGCTGGACCGGGATGTTCTACCTGGAGCGCGCCTGCAAGATGCAGGTGATGGCGCTCTCGGCCGGACGCGAGAACGTGCTGCTCTCGCCGGCGCCGGCGCGGCGCGAAGTGGACAACCAGACCCGCCGCACCGGCGCCTTCGGCGGCCTCGCCTGGCCCGGCGCGCTGCGCAAGCTGGAGCGCGAAAGCCCGGGGTACGACGCGTAACCCATTGGAGAGTGGGGAGGGGCGGCCTTGCGCCCCCTCCGTCTCGTCGCGCTGGTAGCGCGCCGATCCACCTCCCCCGTCCTCTACGGGACGGTGGAGGAGCGAGGTTGCGCAGCTTCGCTCCTGCCCCGCACCGAAGAGTGCGGGGGAGGGGGACCACCCGGCGCAGCCGGGGGGTGGAGGGGGCGCTAGGCTACGCCTCAGCTTTTCGGGGCTGGGCTCGTCTGTACCTTCAGGAAGGCGATCACGTCGCGGCGGTCGGTGGCGCTGGGCATGCCGATGAAGGTCATCTTGGTGTCGGGCAGCACGGCGTGCGGGTTGGTGATCCACTTGTCGATGCGGTCGGCGTCCCAGGTCCAGCCGGCGTTCTTCAGCTCGTCGGAATAGCTGAAGCCCGGCTTGGAGCCGGCCTTGCGCCCGAAGATCCCCCAGAGGTTGGGGCCCGTCATGTCCTCGCCGCCCTCGGGCAGGGTGTGGCACGAGCGGCAGATCGCGAACTTGGCCTCGCCGTTGGAGAGGTCGGCGCTCTGGTAGGCGGCCGGCAGCTGGGCGATCAGCGCTTTCGTCTGCGCGTCGGTCAGCGCGGGCGGGGCGCCGACCGGGGCGCTGGAGCTGGCCGAGGCGGTGTTGGCGGTGTTCGAGCTCGGCTGTCCGCAGGCCGCGAGCGCCAGGACGGCGGCGAACATGGAAAGACGCGCGGCGACGCTGAAGCTCATGATTTCCCCTCGTGAAAGCGCGCGCAAACTAGCGGCGCAGTCCGCGTTGGCAATGGGGGCGTCGGCATCGAGGCGCGGCCTTGCGCCCCCTCCGTCTCGTCGCGCTGGTAGCGCGCCGATCCACCTCCCCCGTCGTCTGCGCGACGGTGGAGGAGCGAGGTCGTGCCGTTTCGCGCCTCCACCGCACCGAAAAGTGCGGGGGAGGTGGCGCTCGGCGCGCAGCGACGAGTGACGGAGGGGGCGCAAGGCGATCGTTGGGCCCCTCAGTCCTCCGGCCGTCCGCGCAGCGCCTTCACGTCCGAGCGCCGCCGTTTCGACTCCAGGCGGCGTTTCTTCGAGGCGAGGGTCGGGCGGGTAGGGCGGCGGGGGGCGGGGGCGTGGGTGGCCTGTGCGATCAAGGTGACGAGGCGCTCCAGCGCGTCGGCGCGGTTGCGCTCCTGGGTGCGGAAGCGGTTGGCGGTGATCACGATGACGCCGGCGTCGGTCATCCGCCGGCCGGCGAGGCGCCGCAGCCGCTCCTTCACCGGCTCGGGCAGCGAGGGCGAGGCGGCGGCGTCGAAGCGCAGCTGCACGGCGGTCGCCACCTTGTTGACGTTCTGGCCGCCCGGGCCGGAGGCGCGCACGAAGCTCTCCTCGAGCTCGGCCTCGTCCAGGCTGATCTGGTCGGTGACAGGAATCATCGTTCTTGGCTTTGGCTTTCGGCGCCGGTCATGCTCCAAGCGGAGCGGGAAGGGAACGGGCGGGACGGAGGGTGGAGGTCCGATGAACGAGCAAGATTATCTGGCGCACGACGCAGTCGGCTTGGCCGCGCTGATCGCGGGCAGGCAGATCACGGCGGTCGAGGCGCTGGAGGCCGCGCTGGCGCGCGCGGCGAAGGTGAACCCGAAGATCAACGCGATCACGATGGACCTCTCCGAGCGCGCCCGCCACGAGGCGGCCGGGCCGCTCAGCGGGCCGCTGGCCGGCGTGCCGTTCCTGCTGAAGGACCTCGGACCCAAGCTGGCCGGAACGGCCACCACCGAGTCCTGCAAGCTCTACGCGCAGGAGACCGCCGCGGTCGACAGCCCGCTGACCACGCTCTACCGCGAGGCCGGGCTGGTGATCTTCGGCAAGACCAACACGCCGGAGATGGGGCTGGAGCCGGTGACCGAGCCGGAGATGTTCGGCCCCACCCGCAACCCGTGGGACCTCGGCCGTACGTCCGGCGGCTCGTCGGGCGGCGCGGCGGCGGCGGTGGCGGCGGGAATCCTGCCGGCCGCACACGCCAGCGACGGCGGCGGCTCGATCCGCATCCCGGCCTCCTGCTGCGGCCTCTTCGGGCTGAAGCCGTCGCGCGGCCTCGTCTCCTATGCGCCGAAGGACGAGGGCTGGGGCGGCTTCTCGTGCGGGCACGTGGTCAGCCGCTCGGTGCGCGACTCGGCCGTGCTGCTCGACATCGCCGCCAAGCCGATGCCGGGCGATCCCTACTGGACGGCGCCGCCCGCGCGGCCGTTCGCGCAGGCGGCCGCCGAGGACCCGCGGCCGCTCAGGATCGCGTTCTCGACCACCGCGTTCGGCGCCGAGGCGATCGATCCGGAGTGCGCCGAGGCGGTGCGCGCCGCCGCCAGGCTCTGCGAGGACCTCGGCCACCAGGTCGAGGAAGCGAACCCGCCGATCGACCGCGCCGCGCTGGCCGCGGCCGGCGTGGTGATCTCGGCCAGCGTCGCGGCCGATCTCGACGAGCTGGCGGCCGCGCGCGGCCGGCCGATCGCCGAGGACGAGGTCGAGACCGTCACCTGGCAGAGCTACCTGCGCGGCCAGCAGGTGTCAGGCTCGGCCTACATCACCGCGCTGCGCGCCGCGCACGCGCTGGGCCGCGCGGTGGGCGCGTTCTTCATCGGCTACGACATCCTGCTCTGTTCGACGCTCGGCATGCCGGCCGCGCCGATCGGCTACCTGAAGGGCGGCGATCCGCCGGACTGGGACGGCTACGCGCGGCGGCTCTTCGCCTTCATGCCCAACACCCAGGCGTTCAACGTCACCGGCCAGCCGGCGGCCAGCGTCCCGCTGGCGACGAGCCGGTCGGGCCTGCCAATCGGCGTGCAGGTGGTGGGGCGCCAGGCCGAGGACGCCCTGGTGCTCAGCCTCGCCGGCCAGCTGGAGCGCGCGGCGCCATGGGCGGGCCGGCGTCCGCCGATCTAGGGCCTGGGCGTCGTGCCGGCAGCGCCCAGCTTCGACCTGGCGGCGTTCGTGGGCGCACTCGAGGCGCTGGGCGCGGCGTTCGTGCTGGGCGGGCTGATCGGGCTGGAGCGGCAGTACCGGCAGCGCAGCGCGGGCCTCAGGACCATGGTGCTGGTGGCGGTCGGCGCGGCGGCGTTCGTGCACCTGGGGGGGCGCCTGTTCGGCGACCCCGGCCGGATGCAGATCATCGCCTACGTGGTCAGCGGCATCGGCTTTCTGGGCGCCGGCGTGATCATGAAGGAGGGGTTGCAGGTGCGCGGCCTCAACACCGCGGCGACGCTGTGGGCGACCGCGGCGGTGGGCGCCTGCGCCGGCGCCGGCCTCTTCGCCGAGGCGGCGGCGGTGACGGTGTTCGTGCTGGGCGGCAACACGCTGCTGCGGCCGCTGGTCGACGCGATCAACCGCCGCCCGCTGGCCGGCGGCGGGGCCGAGGCGCTCTACCAGGTGACGGTGACCAGCGAGCCGGGCGACGTCTCCGAGGCGCGCGAGCTGCTCTACCAGGCGCTGACGGCGCGCCACTATCCTATCCAGGAGATCGAGACGCTGTCGGAGAGCGACGAGGCGGTGGAGCTGGCCGCCACGCTGGTTCAGACCAGCGCCGAACCGGCCGAGCTCGACGCGCTGGTGGTCGAGCTGGAGCGCGACCCGCGCGTGCAGAACGCCACCTGGACGGTCAGCGCGCTGGCCTGAAGCGCTCACTTGGGCGGCGGCGGCGCAACGCATGGCGACACGCCGCAAGCTGACGTGGCGTCTCCGGCAAATCCCCAGGCTGGGACCCGCGCTCGCCCGGTGGGGGCGGCGAGGTTCATCAGGGAAACCCCCGATGCGCCGCAGGACCCATCCGTGTCACTCGTGAGCCACGCAACCTGGAATGTTCTGGCTTGGGAGGCAATGGGATGGCGACCCCGGATATCCGCACACCGGTTTGGACCGCCGCCGTGATCGGCGCGATGTTCTGCGGCGCGATGGTGTTCAGCCACGCCGCGATGGCGCAGCCGGCGGCCGCGCCGGCCGAGGCCCAGGAGATCACCGTGATCGCCCCCGAGGTCTGGCGGCGCGAAGGGACGTCCGGCCCGGGCCGCTGGGAAGTCGCCAGCACGACGACGCCGGTGAGCTTCGCCGACCTCGATCTCTCCAAGCCCGAGGACTACGCGAAGCTGCGCCAGCGCATCCAGGACGCGGCCCGCGAGGCGTGCCTCAGGATCGAGCACAACGCGCCGGCGCATCGCACCTACAGCGAGCCGCCGGGCTGCCGGGCGCGCGCGGCGATGGAGCCACTGGCGCTCGCCAAAGAGCTGGCCGACGCGGCCCGGTCGAAGTAGCCGCGCCCCGAGAGTCGCCTAAGGCGCGAAAGTGCGCGATAGTCGCCTCTAGCTGGCTGCGACGGGGTGCGATCATGACCAACGTCCAATTCCTGTCCGCGCGTGAGGCGCGCGCGCATGCGATGTCGTCCGGCTGCGGGTGCGGGGCCTGCGAGGCGGCGGGCGCCGGGCTGCCGAGGCGGGCGTTCCTGGCGCTGGGCGCGGCCGCCAGCCTTGCCGCCGTGCCGGCCTTCCTGCCCAGCGTGGCGCGGGCCGAGGAGAAGCTCAGCCCCGACGCGGCGCTGGCGCGGCTGGCGGCCGGCAACGAGCGCTACGCCAAGGGCGACATGACCTCGTTCAAGCTCAACCTGGCGAAGCTGAGGGCGCAGACCGTCGACGGGCAGGCGCCGTTCGCCGCGGTGCTGTCGTGCGCCGACAGCCGCGTGCCGGTGGAGATCGTGTTCGACGAAAGCATCGGGTCGATCTTCGTCACGCGCGTGGCCGGCAACGTCGCCAACACCGAGACGATCGCCTCGCTGGAGTACGGCGTCGCCGAGCTGCACGTGCCGGCGATCCTGGTGCTCGCCCACCAGAACTGCGGCGCGGTCAAGGCCGCCATCGCCGGCGAGGCGGTCCCCGGCCAGATCAGCGCGCTCTATGCGCCGCTGCAGGCGGCGGTGGCGCAGGGCGGCGGCGATCCGGCGGCCACCGCCAAGCTCAACGCCAAGCTCCAGGCGCAGATGCTGGCCAAGGCCTCGCCGCTGCTGGCCGAGGCGATCGCCAAGAACGAGCTGAAGATCGCCGCCGGCTACTACGAGCTCGGCAGCGGCCGGGTGATCCCGGTCACCTGAGCGGCCTCAGAACCCGCCACCGCTCACGGTGATGCGCTCGTTGGTGATGTAGCGGGCGTCCTCGGAGCAGAGGAAGGCGATGGTGGCGGCGATGTCGTCGGGGGTGCAGACGAAGCCGAACGGGGCGGCGGCGTCGCGGTCGCGGATGTTGGCGACGCCGAAGGTGGACATCAGCTTGCGGCCCATGTCGGTGTCGACGAGGCCGGGGGCGACGATGTTCACCCGCATGCCGTTGGCGCGCTCCTCCTTGGCGAGGGTGTGGGCGAGCGCCTCCACCCCGGCCTTGGTGATCGAGTAGAGCCCCATCCGCGCGCCCATCGACTGGGCGGCGACCGACGAGACCATGATCACGTCGCTGCGCTCCGCCTGGCGCATGTGCGGGACCAGCGCGCGGCAGAGGTGGATCGGGCCCCAGAGGTTGACGCCCATCAGCAGCTGGTACTGCGCGTCGCTGGCGCCGGTGATGGTGGGGCGGTCGACGTGGCTGGAGCCGAGGCCGGCGTTGTTGATCAGCGCGTCGATCTGGCCGAAGTCGGCGATCGCGCGCTCGCACATCGCCTGCACGGCGCCCTGGTCGGCGACGTCGGCCTGGTAGATCTCGGCGCGGACACCGAGCGCGCGGGCTTCGTCCGCCGTCTCGCGGGCGGCCGCTTCGTTGCCGGCGTAGTTGATCGCCACGTTCGCGCCTTCGCCGGCGAAGCGGAGCACCGCCGCCCGCCCGATCCCGCGGCTGCCGCCCGTCACCAGCGCCGTGCGCCCTTCCAGTTTCCCCACCGGTGCTTCCTTCCTCTGATTGTTTCGGCTTCCGGCTTAGGCGGCCGGGCGATGGACGTGCAAGGGACGACCTCTTTCTCGGACCGGGCGGCGAGGCTACGGTCGCTGGGAGGGGGGCTTTCTCGAGGGGGACCGATGCGGCGGCGGGGATTTCTGGCGACGGCGGCGGCCTTCGCGGCGGGGCGCGCGTTCGGCCAGGCGTCGGCCCCAGGTGGGGTCGCGGGCGTGGTGAGCGTGCAGCTGGTCACCGGCCTCGGGGCGATCATGCTGGAGCTCAGCGCCGACAAGGCGCCGATCACCGCCGGCAACTTCCTTCGCTACGTCGATCAGAAGCTGCTCGACGGCGCGGCGTTCTACCGGGCGGCCCACTACGAGGGCGTCTCCAACGAGGGCCTGATCCAGGGAGGGCTCTCCGGCAGCCATCCGGAGCGGGCGCTGCCGCCGATCGCGCACGAGAGCACGACGCAGACCGGCCTGCGCCATACCGACGGGGTGATCTCGATGGCGCGCTATGCGCCCGGCTCGGCGGCGTCGGAGTTCTTCATCTGCATCGGCGACAACACCCAGCTGGACGCCAACCCCGCGGCGAGCGGCGACAACCTGGGCTTCGCGGCATTTGGGCGGGTGACGCAGGGGATGGACGTCGTCGCCAAGATCTGGACGGCGCCGGTCTCGCCGACCAAGGGCGAGGGCGTCTTCAAGGGCCAGATGCTGGACCCGACGATCCCGATCGTGCGCGCCGCCCGGGTCTGAGGACATCGCGCGAAGGCGCGGCTAGGATCGCTCGCGGCGACCGACCGGCGCCCGAAAAGGAGACCCGCCGATGCCCCTGCTCCAGCGACCGGACGGCGAGATCAACTACCTGACGTTCGGCGAGGGTTTTCCGGTGCTGCTGTTCGCGCCCGGCGGCCTGCGCTCATCGATGGGGTTCTGGCGCAGCCCGGCCGAGGGGCCGGCGAGGCCGTGGGTGGACTGGACGCAGGCGCTGCCGGCGGCGGGGTTCACCGCGATCGCCATGGACCAGCGCAATGCCGGCAAGTCGAGGGCCGACATCAAGGCCGACCACGGCTGGCACACCTATGCGGCCGACCACCTGGCGCTGATGGACCACCTGGGCTTTACGCGCTTCCACGTGCTGGGCGGCTGCATCGGTGGCAGCTTCTGCATGATGGCGACCAGGACCGCGCCGGACCGGGTGGTCGCGCAGGTGCTGCAGAACCCGATCGGGCTCAATTCCCAGCACCCGGACTTCTTCCAGACCATGCACGCCGACTGGAGCCGCGAGATCCGCGAGGCGCGGCCTGAGGTGAGCGAGGCCGACCTCGCCGGGTTTGGGCGCAACATGTGGGGCGGCGACTTCGTGTTCTGTGCGGACCGGGCGTTCGTGCGCGGCTGTGCGACCCCGTCGTTCCTGTTGCCGGGCTCCGACACGCCGCATCCGGCCGAGACCAGCGCCGAACTGGCCGAGCTGCTGCCGAACGTGGAGGTGCTGAACGACTGGCGCGGGCCCGATCACCTGGCCGAACAGCAGCGGCGCGTGGTGGGGTTCCTGCGGGCGCACACGCCCTAGCGCCGGTCCATGCGGACCGTGCGCAAGTGGATGCTGGCGGCGCTCGGGCTGGCGCTGCTGCTCGCGGCGGGCGCGGCGGCGGTCACTTACGACCGGTACATCCGACATCCCGCGTTCCTCGCAGGCCCAGCGCGCGCCAGCCACGCCCGGCTGCTGGCCTCGGGGCTGGAGCTGGTGACTCCGCCCGGGACCGGGCCGTTCCCGACCGTGCTGCTCGTGCACGGGTGCGGCGGGCTGCACGGCGAGCGGGGGCCGAACCCGATCATGGACGAATACGCCCGCTCGGCGGTGGAGGCCGGATGGGCGGCCGCCATTCTCGACAGCTATGCGCCGCGCGGCTGGGAGGCGCCCTGGGCCCGGCGGCGGGTGTGCACGGGGCTCGTGCTGCAGGGCTACCGGCGCGCCGCCGACGTGCTGGCCGGCCTCGACCTGCTGGAGGCCGATCCGCGGATCGACCATCGGCGCCTGCGCATCGCCTCCTGGAGCCACGGCGGCTGGGCGGTCGGCGACCTGGTCACGCTGCCCGACCCGGGCGACGGCAGCTTCGCGAGGACGATGGCCGACGTCGAGGCCGTCTACTTCACCTACCCGTGGTGCGGGTTCCCCTCGCAGGGCGGCCGGCGGGACTGGACGTGGCGGGGCGGCGTGCGCGTCGTGTTCGCCGAGCACGACACGGTGCAGGACGCGGCGGGCTGCCAGCCGATGCTGGACCGCGCGCGCCAGGCTGGTTCGACAGTCGAGACGGTAATGGTTCCGGGCGTGACGCACGCCTTCGACGAGCGGGTCAAGTCGGCGGACTCGACCTTCAGGTTCGATCCCGCCGCCACCGCGCGCGCCCACGCCGCGTTCATCGCCTGGCTGAGGACGCCGGCGCCGGCGCGCGAGGCGCCGCCGCGGTCAGCGCCGCCCGGCAAGCCGTAGAGAATTACTCGGCTGGAATTCCTGCTGCATTGGTGAAGATTGGCAACCGCTCACCCGGGAGACGCCTGCCATGAACGCCGTCACGCCCATCGATCGCGGCGCGCGCCGCCGGGGCTGGGCGTGGTGAGCCTCGTGGCGCTGATGGCGATCTACGCACTGCGCCAGCGCCTCGGCGCGCGCGTCCGGAGAGCGCAGCCAGCCACCTGAGAAGCCCGATGATCGCCTCGACCACGGCCACGACCACCTACCATCGGACCCGCGTCGACGGGGTCGGGGTGTTCTACCGGGAGGCGGGGCCGAAGGATGCGCCGACGATCGTGCTGCTGCACGGCTTCCCGTCGTCGTCGCGGGAGTTCGACACGCTGATCCCGCTCCTGGCCACCCGCTACCACCTGATCGCGCCGGACTTCCCGGGCTTTGGGCACAGCGACGCGCCGCCGCCAGCCGATTATCACTACACCTTCGACCATCTGGCCGAGACCACGGCCGGCCTGCTGGCCGCGCTGCAGGTCGAGACCTACACGCTCTACATCCACGACTACGGCGCGCCGGTCGGCATTCGCATGGTGCTGGCGCAGCCGGAGCGGCTGCAGGCGCTGATCACCCAGAACGGCAACGTCTACGGGGAAGGACTGGGGGCGAAATGGCGCGCGATCGCGCAATACTGGGCTGACCCGGACGCGCACCCCGAGGTGGTCGACGCCTTCCTCTCGTTCGAGGCCACCGAGCAGCGTCATACGCTCGGGACGTCGCATCCGGAGCGCTATAATCCAGATACCTGGACGGACGAGTTCGCGCACCTGTCGAAGCCTGGCCAGCGCGAGATCCAGGCGGCGCTGCTCTATGACTACCGGACCAACGTCGCGGCCTATCCGGCGTGGCAGGCGTGGCTCCGCGCACGCCAGCCGCCGACGCTGGTGGCCTGGGGCGCCAACGATCCGTCCTTCGTCGCCGCCGGCGCGACGGCCTTCCGGCGCGACCTGCCGGACGCCGAGATCCACCTGCTGGACGCCGGCCACTTCGCGCTCGACGAACAGACCGATGAGATCGCCGCGCTGATCCTGGCCTTCATGGCGAAGCGCTCCTGACGGCTGACAGTGTCTGGCGCGCCGGGTCCGCAAGCGCGCCGCATGCTGACGTCCGCCGCGCCGCACTCTATGGGTGACATCGCACCGAGGGGAGCATGGCGGACGCGGCAGAGGCCGGGCTGAGGGGGAACGCCGCGTACTGGCGGTTCTGGTGGGCTTCGTCGGTCTCGGAGTTCGGGACCTACATCACCGCGCTGGCGATCCAGGTGCTGGTGGTGGTGGACCTGCACGGCAAGGCGGCCGAGGTCGGGCTGATCACCGGCGCGCGCTGGCTGCCCTACATGCTGTTCGGGGTGGTGGCGGGCGTGTTCGTGGACCGGGTGCGGCGCCGGTCGGTCTGCATCGCGGCCGACTTCGCGCGGGGCGCGCTGCTGCTGCTCGTGCCGCTGCTGGCGCTGAGCGGGCGGCTGTCGATCTGGGGGCTGGCGGCCTTCATGGCGGCGTTCGGCCTGTTCTCGCTGGCGGGTGATGCGGCGGCGCAGTCGCTGGTCCCGCGCCTCGTTCCGACGCCGCTGCTGACGCGGGCGCACGCCCGGCTCGACCAGAGCTCGGCGGTGGCGCAGACCTCCGGCCCGGCGCTGGCGGGCGTGCTGGTGAGCCTGGTGGGCGCGCCCTGGGCGGTGGTCGCCGACGCGGTCTCGTACCTGTTCTCGGGACTGATGCTGCTCAGCGTGCGGATCGACGAGCCGGTGGCGCAAGCCAGGCCGGCCGAGCGGGCGTTCGGCCGCGAGGTGGCCGAGGGCCTGCGCTGGGTCTACCGGCACCCGACCCTGGCGCCGCTGGCGCTGTCGACGCACGCCTGGTTCATCGTCAACGGGGTGGCGGGCGCGGTGCAGGCGCCCTTCATGCTGCAGACGCTGCGGCTCAGCCCGGCGCTGTTCGGGGTGGCGCTGTCGGCGGTCGGGGTCGGCGGTCTCGCCGGCAGCCTGATGGCGACGCGGCTGGGCGCGCGGTTCGGGGCCGGGCGGGTGGTGATCGGCTGCCGCGTGCTGACGCCGCTCGCCTATGTGCTCCTGGCGCTGGCGGCGCCGGGCTGGGCGGGCGTCGCGCTGGTCGCGGCCTCGCGGCTGGTGTTCGGCCTCTCGATCGGAGCCGAGAACGCCAACGAGATGGCCTACCGGCAGGCGGTGACGCCCGACCGCCTGCAGGGGCGGACCAACGCCACCATGCGCTCGATCAACCGCGCGATGCTGGTGTTCGCCGCGCCGCTGGGCGGGCTGGCGGCCGACGCCATCGGCTACCGCCCGATGCTCTGGCTGGTGGCGCTGGGCTTCGGCCTCGTGCCGCTGGCCCTGGCGCTGACGCCGTTCCGCTCGGCCCGCGTGGACCGGCCGCCGCCAGTCATCGCGTAGTTGCGCGGGCGTGCGCTCGGCATAAGCTCGCGCCACGCACGGCGAACCGGAAGGGACGGCGATGTTGACGAAGGCGCAGAACGAGACGCTGACCCGCACCGGGCCGGGGACAGCGATGGGCGCGCTGTTCCGGCGGTTCTGGGTTCCGGTGCTGCTCTCGCGCGAGCTGCCCGAGCCGGAGGGGCCGCCGGTGCGGGTGCGGCTGATGGGCGAGGACCTGATCGCCTTCCGCGACAACGCCGGCAAGGTGGGCCTCGTCGAGCCGCGCTGCCCGCACCGCGGCGCCAACCTCTACTTCGGGCGCAACGAGGCCGGCGGCATCCGCTGCGCTTTCCACGGCTGGAAGTTCGACGTCGGCGGCAGGTGCCTCGAGATCCCGACCATGGCCGCCGATGCGCCGACCTACGAGCACCTGCGCGCGCGGGCCGGCATCGTCGCCTATCCGACGCAGGAGTGGGGCGAGTGCGTCTGGGCCTATCTCGGCCCGGCCGAGGCCATGCCGCCGCTGCCGGAGCTGGAGTTCGCGCTGGTGGGCCCCGAGCACCGCTACGTCTCCAAGAAGCTGCAGGAGTGCAACTGGGCGCAGGCGGCGGAGGGGGCGATCGACACCGCCCACTTCTCGTTCCTGCACGCGCCGGTCGGGGAAGAGGCGATGGCGCGGCTGCCGCCCGGCTACGCCGAGCAGGTGCGCTGGATGGCCGATGACGTGGCGCCCCGCTACACGGTGGTCGAGCACGAGGCGGGGCTGGTGCTGGCCGGCTGCCGGCATGCAGGTCCCGGCGACAGCTACTGGCGCGTGGCGCAGTGGCTGATGCCGAACCACAGCCTGGCGCCCGGCGGCATGGCCGGCCAGACCAACCACGGCCAGACCTGGGTCCCGATCGACGACACCAGCTGCTGGATCTTCACCTACAGCTGGAACCCGGACCGGCCGCTGAGCGAGGGCGAGCGGGCGGCCTATGCGAGCGGCGGCGCGGTGCATTCCGAGGTCGACGCCGACTATGTGCCGCTGCGGCGGCGCGCCAACGACTACCTGATCGACCGCGACCTGCAGAAGCGCGAGAGCTTCACCGGGATAAAGGGCATCTCCGAGCAGGACGCGGCGATCCAGGACAGCCAGGGCCTGATCCACGACCGCACGCGCGAGATGCTGGGCCCGACCGACCTCGGCGTGGTCAGATTCCGGTCGCTGATGCTGAAGGCCGCGGCCGAGCTGGAGGCGGGGCGGGCGCCCGCGTGGCCGCTGCATCCGGAGGCCTACCGCGTCCGCTCCGGCCTGATCGTGACGCCCGCCGCGCTGCCGTTCGACGCGGTGATGACCCGCCGCTTCGGCCACCCGAAGGGCCGCTTCGACCTGGCCGAGCCGGAACCCGCCGCCGCGGCGGAGTGAGCGCCGGCTTGGCCGGGACCGGGTAGTCGACGTCAGGACCGGCGAGGGCTCGACCGGATGGCTCGGCGCCTCGCCCTCGGCTCGCATCGGCGCCCCGTCCCGCGCGTCCCCCGTGCAGGCGGCCCTCGCGCGGAGACGAGCTCATCCAGGCCTTTGTCGACGCCATCTTGCTGACGGTCGGCGCGCTGTTGCCGATCATGAACCCGTTCAGCACCGCGCCGCTCTTCGTGTCGCTGACCGCGAACTTCGAGCCGCGCCGGCGCAAGGCCCAGGCGCTGATGGCCTGCGTCTACGCCTTCGCCATCCTGGTGGTCTTCCTGCTGGCGGGCGCGGCGATCGTCGACTTCTTCGGCATCTCGATCCCGGGCATCCGCGCCGCCGGCGGGCTGATCATCATGGCGATCGGGTTCCGCATGCTGTTTCCGGTCCCCAAGGCGGCGGCGGACGACGGCGCGTCCGCCGCCGCGCCCGACCAGGACGTCGCCTTCAGTCCGCTGGCCATGCCGAGCCTGGCCGGGCCCGGCTCGATCGCCGTGGTGATGAGCGCCGCCGCGCAGATCCGCAGCGCGCGGCCGAGCGATTGGCCGCTGGCCTACGCAGCCGTGATCGCGGGGATGGCCGCGACGCTGGTGTTCTCCTACGTGGTGCTGCGGCTGGCGGGCTTGATGGTCCGCTTCCTGGGGCGCGGCGGCATCGACTCGATGACCCGCATCTTCGGCTTCCTCTTGATCTGCATCGGCATGCAGTTCCTCCTGACCGGCATCGCCGACTTCTACGGCCTGCGTGTCGGCGCGCCGGGCTGAGGCGGCGTCGCCGCGGACTCGCCAGGCTTGGCGCCGGTTGAGGGACTCGAACCCCCGACCTTCGGTTTACAAAACCGCTGCTCTACCAGCTGAGCTAAACCGGCGCTGACGGCGGGTTATGCCATCGCGGGGTGTTTCGCGGCAACGCGCGTTCTCGGTGTTCGCCTGGCATGCCGCCCCAGACGCATGGGCGGCCGCCGCTTGGCGGGCGGGGCGGGCGTCCTATGTGACAAGCCAGGCGAGAGGAGCGTTGCGGAAGAAATGGCGACGGGTTGGGCGAGCGAAGGGGCGGTGGGGGATCAAATCCAGGACACCATCACGGATGGCGTGCAGAGCGCCCGCGCGCGGCTGCCGCAAGGCGAGGGCACGCTGGAGTGCGTCGACTGCGGCGAGGCGATCCCGGCGGCCCGCCGCCAGGCGCTGCCCGGCGTCACCACCTGCACCGCCTGCCAGTCCGACCGCGACCGCCATGTCGAACACTCGACGATCAACCGGCGCGCCAGCAAGGACAGCCAGCTCAAGTAGGTCGAGCCGAGTGGCGCTGGCCGGCTGAGCGGCCGCCTGCCGGCGCGATCCGCGGTCTTGTTGCGGCGGCTTCGGCTTGGCAAAGCTGGCCCGTGAGCCCGCCCGACTCGTCCCACCACGCGCCGCACCATCACGCGCACCGGCCGCTCGGGCGCAGCATGCGGCACGTGGGGAATCTGCTGATCACCATCTCGGCGATCACGCCGGCGGCGTCGGTGTTCGTGATCGGCCAGCAGGTGATCCAGCAGGCGGGGACCGGGGCCATCGTCTGTTTCCTGGCGGCGGGCCTCTTGGCGCTGATGACGGCCTTCGTCTACGCCGAGCTCTCCAGCGCGTTTCCGATCACCGGCGCCGAATACACGATGATGGGGCGCACGATGGGGCCGACGTGGGGCTTCATGGCGCTCGGCCTGAACCTCTTCGGCACGCCGGTCAGCCAGGCGGTGACCGCGCTGGGCCTGGCCGACTACCTGGCTGTGGCGATCCCCGGCCTGCCGGCGGTTCCGGTGGCGCTGGCGGTGACGGTGGGGACGGCGCTGGTCGGCGTGCTCAACGTGCGCCTCAACGCCAAGATCACCGGCGTCTTCCTGCTGGTGGAGCTGGGCGCGCTGGCGGTGATGACGGCCCTGGGCTTCATCCACGCCCACAATCCGCTGGTCGAGCTGACCCTGC
>DATNEH010000158.1:0-14310 GCA_035553015.1 Caulobacteraceae bacterium
CGAGACACGGCCGATGATCACCGACGACGATCTGGCCGTGTTGCTGGGGTATCCGGAGACCAAGGCCGACGTGTTCGCGCGCGGCGGCGGCCTCGTGGTCCAGGCCCGCGACGCCGACGGCCATGTCATCACGGAAGCCTACGCCTCGAGCCAGCGCCTCGCCGAAACCGTCGCCGCCTTGCGCGCGCACGTGCCGCTGCTGGGCAGACTGCAGGTGATGACGCCCGCCGACGCGCTGGCGCGGCGCGTGTCGGTCTTCTCGTAGGACAGCAGCGCGAGCGGACCAGACGGCCTGTAAGCCGGGTTCTGTGCCGTCCACCGAAGCAGACGCGGCGGCCATTCCTCTGGACCGCCCATTGCTGGGCGGTTCTCGCGACCCACCCGGGCCCCCGAAGCGCCAGCGACGGCGCCGGCCGCCCCTCCCGGAAAGGAAGTGGGCGGACTTGGGGACCCCTATTCGGTCTTGCTCCAGGCGGGGCTTGCCATGCCGTCCCGGTCGCCCGGTCCGCGGTGGGCTCTTACCCCACCCTTTCACCCTTACCCGCGACCGAAGTCGAAGGCGGTTTGCTTTCTGTGGCGCTATCCCTGGGGTCACCCCCGGCGGGCGTTACCCGCCGCCTTGTCGCCGTGGAGCCCGGACTTTCCTCCCCCGCCGGCAAGCCGGCGAGAGCGGCCGCCCGGCCGTCTGGTCCACGGCGAAAGTGGGCGTGCGGACGGTTCGGGTCAAGTTCCGGCGACGACGCGCGCGCCGCTCAGCGGGCGGCTTCCCTGTCGCGGGCGAGCTTCAGCAAGGCGATCAGGCGGGCGCGGGTCTCGCCGTCGGCGACGCCGTCGACCAGGCCCTGGCGCCAATGGCGCTGGAAGGCCCGCACGATGTCGCCGGTGCCGGTGTCGTAGCGGCCGCAGGGCGGGCTGTCGTAGCCGAGCGCCGCCAGGCCCGCCTGCAGCGCGTAGACGCCGGTCCCGGAGTCGCCCTCGGCGAGCGCCGGGCCTGGCGCAGGGTCCGGCTCGGCCCAGAGCCCGTGGCCGGCCGCGGCCAGCCGCTTCCATGGGAAGAGCTCGCCCGGGTCCTCCTTGCGGTCGGGTGCGACGTCCGAATGGCCGATGATGCGGTCGTCCGGCACCAGCCAGCGGGTGCGGATGTCGGTGGTCAGGGCGACCACCGCGGCGATCTGCGCGTCAGGATACGGGCGGTAGCCCCAGTCGTGGCCTGGATTGACGATCTCGATGCCGATCGAGCAGCCGTTGACGTCCTGGTCGCCCTTCCAGAACGACTTGCCGGCGTGCCAGGCCCGGCGCTCCTCGGGCACCAGCGCGAAGACGCGGCCATCCTCCTCGACCATGTAGTGGGCCGAGACCCTGGCCTCTGGGTCCTGCAGACGCGCCAGCGCCGCCTCGCCGGTCTCCATGCCGGTGTAGTGCATGACGATGGTGTCCGGCGGGCGGACCCGGATGTCGAAATTGGGCGACGGGGCCGCAATCGTGTCCATGGCTTCAGGCCGCGACAGGCGCGCCGGCCGGCTCGGCGCGCTCGTCGACGATGGCGCGATAGGCGTAGGACTGGCAGCCGCAGACGAGGATCAGGGGCACGACAAACAATATCGCGAAAGATAGCGCCAGAATGACGACGAGCGCCCAGAGCGCCGCGTTCCGCGTCAGTCCGCCACCGCGCCATTGGATCACCGTCTCCGCCAACCAGCCGAGCGCCGCGACGGCTGTCAGTGCGACGGCCAGGAAGGCGAATACCTCGAGCGCCACCAGCACGTAGCTGAACAGCAGCTTCCAGTAGTGGCCGCGCGCGAAGCCCCAATATGCGTCGACGGGGAAGCCGCGGGCCGCGAAGGTCTGCACCGGCAGCAGCGAGAGCCGCACCGCCAGCCAGGCGTTGATCAGGATGGTGGCGACGAACCCGCCGATCGCGATGGCGCGGGAAAAGCCGGGCGCGACCTCGAAGATCGGATTGAGCAGCACCAGCAGCAGGTAGGCCGGCACGCCGCCCAGCAGGGCCAGCAGCAGGGTCTCGACGGCGCTCAGCGCGGCGATGCGCGCCTCGTCGGGGCCCAGCTTGAAGAGGTGCCAGCCGTGCTCGCCGGGCCGCAGCACCGCCCGGTAGACGGTCGCGGTGGTCATGGTCCAGAGCACGAACAGCGTCGGGGCCAGCACCAGCGCCAGCGGCCCGAAGCGGCGGAAGGCGTCGAGGCCGTCCGTCGAGGGATGCAGCGGCGCCAGCGCGCCGGTGGCGAGCCGGATGATGGCGATCAGCGCCAGCGCGACCGCCCAGACGCCGATCCAGTAGGCCACCGCCCACGGCTCGCGGCGTACGACGCGCAGGCCCTCGAGGGCGGCTTCGACGGGAGACAGACGGGGAGACATCACACGCGAATCGACATGGACCACAGTTTGGCCGGCCTCAGTGAGGCGCCCGCCGCACGAGTCAAGCCGGGCTTCAGCTGAAGGTGGCCGCGACGTCCGGCGAGCCCTTGAGCTGCCGATAGACGTCGACCCACGGGCCTTGCGAGATCGCCTGGATGAGACCGTTGAACGCCGCGCCCATCAGCAACGAAGGAATGACGGCCAGCGCCAGGATCGGCCAGTGCGCCATCATCGCGTCCACCCCCGCCGTCGAGCTCGAGCTGGCGCCCGCCGACGCCACGATCGACGCCATCGCCGCGCCGGTGAAGACCACGTTCACGATGCTGCTGACGATCGAATAGGCGATGCTGACCGCAAACCAGATGAGCACCAGCAGCCAGGCCATCCAGAACAGCCGCCAGCCTTCGCCCTTGGTCAGGGTCCAGGAACCGAGGAAGCGCACCGCGCCGGCCGTGAAGGTCATCGGCGCGGCGAGCGAGAAGCGCAGCGCCACCCACATGAAGCCGACCGCGTAGGCGACGCAGGCCACGAAGACCAGCAGTCCGCCGGCCAGGCCATGGATCAGGTGGCCCGCAGCCACGATCGCGCCCGTGTAGAGGCTCGAGACGACGACGGCGGCCAGGAAGATCGGAACGTAGAGCAGCGCCAGCAGCACCAGCGCGAGCTCGGCGCGGCCGAACCGCAAGGAGGCGAAGCCGCGTTCGTCAGGCGTCAGGACGGACCGGATCACCGCACCCTGCACCACTGCGCCGACGAACAGCGCGCCGATCATCACCAGGACGAGCGCCGGCCAAAGCGCGATCAGCATGCCGAGCATCATCTGCCCGAACTGGGTCGGGTCCGGCGTCTGCCCCCGCAGGGCGGCGAGCCTCTGCAGCACCGGCAGCCCCACGATCGCCGCCCCGATCCCGAGCAGCGCGAACAGGGTCGCATAGGTGAAGAAGCCCCAGCCTACGACCGAAATGGGTCGTCTGCCGACCAGGTTGAAGCCAGCGCCGACCGCAGATCCGATGGAAATCGCCATCGCTCACGCCCCCATAGCCCGCAGTCAGCCTACGCCGAATCCGGTGAAGTCTCCACCGTCACGCGAACACCTGCGCGGCCCCGGGCGGCAGCAGATCGCGATAGGCCCTGGCCCACGGCGCCGCGCCGATCGCCATCAGGCATCCGGCGATCGGTATCTGGACCACTGCGACGGCGGCGATCAGCGGCGCCAGCTTGCCGGCCAGCGCCATCGGCGAGGCGCGCAGCTGCGTCATCGCCTGAGCAAGGCCGCCGAGGCTCTGAACCTCGACCGCGCCAGCGGCCAGCAGGACCGCCAGGAGCACGATGTCGATCAGGATGAAGATGGCGAAGAGGCTCAGCCCCACCAGGAACAGGCTCAGCACCCGGCCGCGCGTCAGCGTCCAGGATTCGAACAGGTGGAACTTGCCGTCTTCGACCATCATCGGGCCCACGAAGGCGAAGCGCAGGCCGATGAAGATCGCCGCGACCACGATGGCGAGCATTATGATCGGCAGCAGGATCAGCGCCGCCGCGCCGCCGCCGTGCGTCATGGCCACAACCACGCCAATGGCGATCGACGTGGGGATGATGAGGATCAACAGGCCGACAAAGAGCGCAATGAAGGCGGCGATGATCAGCACGACCAGGAAGAATTCCGGCGCGCCGATCCGCAGGTAGGCGAAGGCGGATCGCTCCGGGTGCAGCACCGCCCGGAAGACGGCGCAGTAGACGACCGCGGTGACCAGGAGCTGCACCAGGTTGTAGAGCTGCGAAAGGCCCTGCAGCGACCTAACCTGCGGCGATGTCAGCGCCGAGACGTTCGGCGCCCCGCCGTTCGCCATTCCCTGAAGCACCGCCCCGTACACCGCCACGTACAGCGGCGCGAACAGCGCGAGCGCCAGCAGCTGCAGACCCACCACGACCGCGCCCCAGACCAGCACCGAGATCGGTCGGCGGCGTATGAGCTCGAACCCGGCGCCGATCGCTGCGCCAACGGAAATGTCCGCCATAGCCCCCTCCGACACCAGCCCGGCGGCCAGACTAACGCCGCGTCACCCGCCGCGCCACTTCCGCCGGCGCCCCCTTCAGCGTAGGACGGCGCCGGATGACACTGGCGATCCACATCGTCGGCGGCGGGCTGGCGGGCTCGGAAGCCGCCTGGCAGGCGGCCGAGGCGGGCGCGGACGTCGTGCTGCACGAGATGCGCCCCCAGCGCCGCACCGACGCCCACCAGACCGACCGCTTCGCTGAGCTGGTCTGCTCCAACTCGTTCCGCGCCGACGACTGGGAGGCCAACGCGGTGGGCCTGCTGCACGCCGAGATGCGGCGCTGCGGCTCGCTGATCATGGCTTGCGCCGACGCGCACCAGACCCCGGCCGGCGGCGCGCTCGCGGTCGATCGCGAAGGCTTCGCCGAGGCGGTGACGCGTGCGCTGGAGGCGCATCCGCGCATCCGCATCGAGCGCGGCGAGGTGGCGGGCCTGCCGCCGGCGACGTGGGACAGTGTCATCGTCGCCACCGGCCCCCTCACCTCGCCGGCGCTGGCGGCGGCGATCGGGTCGCTGAGCGGCGAGGCCGAGCTCAGCTTCTTCGACGCCATCGCGCCGATCGTGCACGCCGAGACGATCGACATGGGCGTCGCGTGGCGCCAGTCGCGCTACGACAAGGCCGGGCCTGGCGGCGATGCGGCCGCCTACATCAACTGCCCGATGGACCGCGACCAGTACGAGGCGTTCGTCGACGCCCTGCTCGCCGGTCCGAAGTCCGAGTTCAAGGACTGGGAGCACGTGCCCTACTTCGACGGCTGCCTGCCGATCGAGGTGATGGCCGAGCGCGGCCGCGAGACGCTGCGGTTCGGGCCGATGAAGCCGGTCGGCCTGACCAACCCGCACCGCCCGGATGAGCGCGCGTACGCGGTGGTGCAGCTGCGCCAGGACAATGCCCTGGGCACGCTCTGGAACATGGTCGGCTTCCAGACCAAGCTGAAGCACGGCGCGCAGACCGAGATCTTCCGCACCATCCCGGGCCTCGGGAAGGCGGTGTTCGCCCGGCTCGGCGGCCTGCACCGCAACACCTTCATCAACTCGCCGAAGCTGCTCGACGCACAGCTGCGGCTGAGGGCCGAACCGCGGCTGCGGTTCGCCGGCCAGATCACCGGCGTCGAGGGCTATGTGGAAAGCGCTGCGATCGGCCTGATCGCCGGACGCCTCGCCGCCGCCGAGCGGCAGGGCCGCCCGCTGCAGGCCCCGCCGGCCACGACGGCGCTGGGCGCGCTGGTGCGCCACATCACCGGCGGACACCTCTTGGGCGGGCATGGGGAAGCAGGCGCCGGCTCGTTCCAGCCGATGAACATCAACTACGGCCTCTTGCCGCCGATCGAGGCGTCGGCGCGCAGCGCGGACGGCAGGAAGCTCGGCAAGCTGGAACGCACCCGCGCCAAGAAGCGCGCGATCGCCGAGCGCGCGCTCGCCGACCTCGCGGCGTGGGCGACGCCGGCGCTGGAGCGCGTCTAGGCCGTGGCCCGCGATCCAGGGCTCGAGCAGGTGGTGCGCGAGTATCTTGGCGAGCTCGACGGCCTCTCGGAGACCACCATGTTCGGCGGCCGGGCGTGGCTGCTGCACGGCAACCTGCTGTGCGGCGCGCGCGACGAGGGCATCCTCGCACGGCTGGGCGCTGGCAACGACGGCTGGGCCGTCGCCACGCCGGGGGTCGCCCAGATGACGATGGGCCAGCGCGTCATGTCCGGCTGGGTGCGCGCCAGTCAGGATATCTGCGGCGACGACGCCCTGCGCGCCAAACTGCTCGACGCCGCGCTGGCCTTCGTCCGCACGTTGCCGCCGAAGGACTGAGGGCGCTCTCGAGCGTCGGGCGCGCGCGTCTCCGGCCGTAGATCGCACCGCAAAGCAACCGCAGACTACGGCGCCCGGGTGCGGCGCCGCCTTCGGTCGCGTCGATCCAGATTCACGATGGCAAAGACCGTCGGCCGGCCGCGGTGCGGTCGACCGGCGTCCAGGGAACGATGCAGGTGAATCGTGGTCAAGCGGACGGCTCGATCCACCCGTACGCCTCGGCCATCTCGCGCAGCAGGTCGGCCCGCATGAAGCGGTGGGTGAACATCAGGCGCGGCCGGTCCGCCGCGTTGGGCGCGCCGGCGTGCAGGATGCGCAGGTCGGTCAGCCAGACGTCGCCCGGCGCGCCCGTGCATTCCACCACCTCGACCGTCACGTCGCCTATGCGGGCTCTTGGCGGCACGCCGTCCTCGCCGCCGCGCCCGGCCATCAGCTCGCGGAAGAAGGGCTCGCGCCGAAGGATCATGGTGAGGTCCTTGGCGCGCAGGAAGCGCGCCTCGGTGTTCGCGAGCCGGTGCGAGCCGGCCACCACGACTGTGGCGCCGCCGCCCGGGCCGACCTCGTCGAGACAGCCGAACAGCTGCACGCCGGGACTGACCCCGCTGGCGAAACGCGGCCCGTCCGCGTGCCAGCCCTGCGGCAGGCGCCACGTGTCGATGTTGGGCAGCGTGAACAGCAGCTGCGGGCGCTTGAAGACCCGACGGTCGAACCGGTGGCCGTCGAGCAGCTGGTCGACGGCGGCGAGCAGGTCCGGCTCGTCGATCAGCGCCTCGAGCTCGGGGCGCTTGTTGCCGATCGCCTTGGAGGTCTTCAGGCCGGTGGCGGGCCACTGGGGCCTGGGCACGGCGTCGAGCCGCCAGGCGCCGTCTCGCCACAGGCCGAGCCGGGCCAGCGGGACCAGCACCGCCTCGCGGGCGCGCCGGATGGTCTCGGCGGGGATCAGGCCGGGCAACTTGAGGACGCCACGCTCGGCGAACTCGGCGCGCTGCCCGGGCGCCAAGCTGAAGCGATCGGGGGTGAAGCGATCGGGGGTGAAGCGATCGGGAATATCGGTTGGGCTCTGGGCCACGTGCCGTCTCCTTTGACGGCGCCGCGCGGCAGACCTCGCGCCCTGAACCGGATGGCTCGGAGCGTTCGATCTACCGCGCGGTGTTAACGCGCGGCCCACCGCGCAGCGCGGTGAACGATGCTGAGATGATAGCGTTTCGCCGAACGGCGATCAACCAGGCGCTTGAGCCTGGAGCGCCTCGCGGATCCGCCGTGCGATGTCGGCCATCTCGGCATCGCTCAGGCGCAGATAGCCGGCGCGGGTCACGTCGAGCGCCGCGAACTGCTGCTCTTCCGCAGGCACGCCGGACGGCAGCGGCGCAACGTGCCAGTGGACGTGGCGGTTGGCCTGCTGACTGCCGAGCGAGAGGATGTAGACCCGCTCTGCCTCGGTGACATCCCGCACCGCCTCGCCCACCCGGCGCACCAGCGACTGGAGGCGCAGGTATTCGGCTTCGGTGAAATCGCCGGTCACCTGCTCGCGGTGCGCTTTCGGGCAGACCAGCGTGTAGCCGGCGAGGACCGGCCACTTGTTGAGGAAGGCGATCGCGAAGTCGTCCTCGTAGACGACGTGGTGGCGGTAGTCCGGATCGCCGGCGACGAGGCGGCAGATGAAGCACGGGCCACGTGTGCTGCGCTCGATGTAGGCGTCGAGGTCGAACGCCTCTCGCTCGGTCATGGCCCGGCCGCCGCGCCGGCGGCGAACGGCTTGACGAGCAGCAGCGTCGTCAGGCCGCTCGACCATTCCTCGTCCGGGTAGCGGGCGGCCTCGCGGTAGCCGCGGGCGGCGTAGAAGGCCTGGCTGCGGGCGTTGAAGGTGTCGGTTTCCAGCCGCGCGGAGGGATGGCCCGCGGCGGCGATGGCGGCCTCGGCGACGTCCATCAGCGCCGCGCCGACGCCGGTGCGGGCGGCGCGCGAGCACACGTGCAGGGCGTTCACGAAGTCGCCCTCCCAATGCACGAAACCCAGCACCACGCCGTCCCGCTCGCCGACCATGAACTCGCTGCCGCGCTCGCCGACGTAGGCGCGGGGCCGCGCCTCGCTGCGGAACGCCGCCGCGGCCGCCTCGGTGATCTGCGGCCGCCAGGTGCTCTCGAAGGTATCGTAGAGGATCGCGATCAGCGCCTCGGCGTCCGCGGGCCGCGACAGACGGACGCTGACAGGCGCGGACGGCGGCTGGCTCATGCGGCTACGCTAGAGCCGGCCGGTCGCGCTCGCCAGCACCAGGGCGAGGCGGCGGGCGAACGGGCCGGGCTCGCGGCCGGCGAGGCAGTAGCGCGCCAGGCGCGCGGGCAGCACGGCGGGAAACGCCGCCGCGCCCAGCGACCGGGCCGCCGTGCGCGCGTCGGCCAGCGCGTCCCGCAACGGCTGCGCCAGCAGCTCGCGGCTCGCCAACCCCGCGCGGAGCAGCAGCGCAAGGCCCCAGGCGCGGCCGGCGGGCTGAGCAGCCTCCGCTGGGCTCGCCGGATCGAGGATCATCGCGGCGATCTGCGCGGCCGAGCCTTCGACCGCACTCGCCCAGGCGACGGCGCCCGGCGCGTCGAGCGCCCCTGCCTCCAGCGCGTCGATATGGCCGTCGATCATCGCTTCGAGCGGCGCGCGCGGAAGGTTGCTGCGGCGGACCGCGGCGGCCAGCGCCTCGGCGGTCGGATGCCGGCGCACCGGCCGGGCTTCGTAGATCTCGCCCAGCGCCTCGCGCCACCAGGTGAGGCGGATCTCGGCCATCAGCGGCGTCGAGGCGACGCGCCGGGCGCGGGCGAGCTCGTGGTCGTAGGCGTAGAGGGCGATCAGGTCGCCGCGCGCGGCCGCAGCGCCGACGAAGCGGCTGGTCAGCCACCGATCGGGATCGACGCGGCGGATCAGGTCGTCGAGATCGTCCGCCGCGTCGTCCGTCAATCGTCAGCCGAACATGCTCTGGTACATCGCCATCGCCGTCAGCATCGGCAGCGACAGCAGCGTGTTGATGCGCGAGGCCATACCGGCGATCCGCGCCGAGCGGGCCTTGGTGGCGTCGTCGGCTTCGACGATGCCCAGCACGCGCTTCTGGTTCGGCCAGATCACGCCCCAGACGTTGAGGAACATGATGATGGCCAGGTAGATGCCGATGCCCATCAGCGTGTAGCCGTGCTTGGAGGCGTCGTAGCCGCCGGCCAGACCGAACGTGAAGACGTTGGCGGCGTAGGTCGCGCCCCGCAGGCCCGCCACGCAGATGCCGGCCAGCACCGTGAAGAGTGCGCCCCAGCGGAACCAGAACAGCGCCTCCGGCGTGATGTACTTCGACAGCGCAGGCCGCAGTTCGGCCGGGATCTCCGGCGTCTTCCGCGCCGCGACGAAGTTGAAATAGTAGAGCAGGCCAATCCAGAGGATGCCGAAGAACACGTGAATCCAGCGCAGCACCGCTTCCCAGAACACACGGTCGAAGTTGTGCGGGCTCCAGAGGCCGAAGAGCACGATCATAATAATCGCCAGCAGAACGCCGGCGACCATAACGTTACGGAAATTGCCTAGAAAAGCAGCCATCACAAACCCTTTCCCGAGTCCCTACCCTTAAGCTCGGGTATAGGGTGTTTCCCGGCGCCTGGGAACCGGCTCAGTTAGATCATGCTGGGATCAGACCGCGATGAGCGCGGTCGCGAACAGCCGGCCTTGCGAGGCCAGCACGTTGTGGGTGCGGGCGGCGGTGTCAGTGGCCATGAACTCGAGGCCGAGGCCGGCGCCGCGCAGCAGCTCGCGGATGGCGCGTGGGGGCAGCGCCTGCGTCCTGCCCGTGCCGAGCAGCACGAACTCCACCGCGCCGCGCGGAGCGGAGAGCACGGCGGCGAAGTCGTCGGGCGAGACGTCGGCGAACACTGTCGGCCGCCAGTCGAGCGGCTCGTCCTGCAGGATCAGCAGCGAGCCTGGGCGCCAGGCGCCCGCGACCCGGAAGCCGCCGCCGCCGTAGGATTCGATGGCCGGCGGCTCGCGCACGGCGCCCTCAGCGCCGGGATTGCTGCAGCTTGACCGGCTGGGCGTCTTCCTCGTCGCGCTTGACGCCCCAGAGCAGGATCACCGGCAGCGCGACGTAGATCGACGAGTAGGTGCCGACCAGGATGCCGAACGCCATGGTGGCGGTCAGCGAGAACAGCGCCGAGGCCGGGTTGAAGATCGAGCCCGACAGCGCCAGCAGCGCCGTGGTGCCGGTGATCACGGTGCGCGACAGCCGCTCGTTCTCGGAGAGGTTGATCACCTCGCCGAGCGGGGTCGTGCGGTACTTGCGCAGGTTCTCGCGGAGCCGGTCGAAGCTGATCACCTTCTCGTTCATCGAGTAGCCGATGACGGTGAGCAGCGCGGCGATCGAGGTCATCGAGACCTCGATGCGGGTGATCGACAAGAAGCCGATGGTCAGGATGATGTCGTGCGCCAGCGCCAGGATGGCGCCCAGCCCGAACTGCAGCTGGAAGCGGAACCAGATGTAGAGCAGGGTCAGGCCGAGCGCGACGCCCAGCGCGCCGAGGCCGCCGGTCAAGAGCTCGCCGGAGACCTTGGCGCCGACCTCGCTGACGCCGGTCACCTTCAGTCCGGGGATCGCCGCCTGCAGGTGTTGCTGCACGAACGCCGGCGCGCCGTCGGGGGTCTGGCCCTTGATCGAGCGGAACTGGAGCGCCGCGCCGTTCGCGCCGACGCCCTGGACCTCGGCGTCGTCGGCGCCCAGCGCGGCCAGCTGGCTGCGGATCTCGCTGAGCGGCGCCGGGCCGGGCGTGGTGACGGAGACCTTGGTGCCGCCGACGAAGTCGACGCCGAAGTTCACCTGCTGCATGACGATCGACGCGCACGCGCCGATCACCAGCAGCACCGAGAGCACTGCGGCGTAGGGCGCGAGGCCCACGAAGTTGAAGTGGGTCTGCCGCGGGACGAAGTGGATGAAGGGCCAGAGGCTGCGCCGCTGGGGCCGCTCGCTGACGATCTGGGATCCGCTCATGGGCTCTTAAACGTCCTTAGGCGATCGGCAGGGTCTTGGCGCGCGTGACCCTGAACCACCAGCCGATCAAGAGCTGGGTGACGAGGATCGCCGAGAACACCGAGGTGAGAACGCCGATGGACAGGGTCCAGGCGAACCCCTTCACGGGGCCTGCGCCGAACGAGAACATGATCAGCGCCGAGATCAGGGTGGTGACGTTGGCGTCGAAGATCGAGCTCATCGCGCGCCGGTAGCCGGCGTCGGCGGCAGCCATCGCCGCGCGCCCGCTGTTGGCCTCGTCCCGCATGCGCTCGTAGATCAGCACGTTGGCGTCGACCGCCACCGCCATGGTGAGGATGAGGCCGGCGATGCCCGGCAAGGTCAGCGTCGCCTGCGTCATCGAGAGCGCGCCGAACATCATGAAGAGGTTCACGATCAGCGCGATCGCCGCGAAGACCCCGAACAGGCCGTAGGCGAGGATGATGAAGCCGAAGATCAGCGCCGCGCCGATGCCGAGGCCGATGACGCCGGCGCGCACCGCATCGGCCCCGAGGTCGGCCCCGACGGTGTTCTGCTCGATCACCTTCAACGGCGCGGGCAGCGCGCCGGAGTTCAGCAGCAGCGCCAGCTGGTTGGCGCTTTCGGTCGTGAAGTTGCCGGTGATCTCGCCCTGCCCGCCGACGATCGGAGACTGGATGTTGGGCGCCGAGATCACCTTGTTGTCGAGGATGATCGCGAACGGGTGGCCGACGTTCTCGGTGGTCACCTGCCCGAAGCGGTGGGCGCCGGCGCCGTTGAGCCGGAACTCGACGACGGCCGTGCCGTCCTGGCCGAAGCCCTGCGCAGCATGGGTCAGCATGGCGCCGTCCACCGCCACGTGCCGCATCACCGCGAGGTAGTGCGGCGCGCCCCCGCCGATGGTCTCGGTGTAGGGCAGCACGACGGTGTCTGGGGGCACGACAGTGGTGGGATCCTGCACCTCGCCCCGCTGGCCGATCTGCTCATTGACCATCTGGAAGGTCAGCTTGGCGGTCTGGCCGACCACGGCCATCAGCTTCTGCGGATTGCTCTCGCCAGGCGCCTCGATGGTGATCCGGTCGGCGCCCTGCTGGCGGATGTCGGGCTCCTTGGTGCCCAGGAGGTCGATGCGGCGCCGGATGATCTCGATCGACTGGGCGACCGCGTTGTGCGTCATCTGCTGCACCGCGGCGGGGGTCAGCGCGATCTGGAAATTGCCGGCCGCGTCGTGCGTGAGGACGACTTCCTTGCCGCCGCCAGCCGTCGAGCCGCCGACCTTGGCGAGGGCCGCCGCCGCGTCGATCTGGGTCGGATCGTTGACCTTCAGCGAGACGACGCCGGTGGCCATGCTGAGGTTCTGGAAGGTGATCTGCGCGTCGCGCAGCTCCTGGCTCGCCTCCTCGGAGAGGTCGTTGAGCCGTTCCTTCTTCAGCGCGTCGGTGTCGACCTCATAGAGCAGCGACGAGCCGCCCTGCAGGTCGAGCCCGAGGTTCAGCCGCTGGTGCGGCAGGAACGCGGGCCAATGCGCCAGCACGGAGTCCGGCAGCACGTTCGGCAGCGAGAACAGGATGCCGAAGATCAGCGAGGCGGCGACGACGAAGATCTTCCAGCGGGACAGCTCGAGCATCGGCTTTAAGCGGCCGCGCTACTTCTTGGCGTCGTTGGCGGCGGCCGGCTCGCCGCGGGTGCGCACCTCGGAGACCATCGACTTGATCACCTTGATGGAGACGTTCTGGGCGATCTCGATGCCGAGCTCGGCGTCTTCGACGCGCACCACCTTGCCGATCACGCCGCTGGACAGCACCACCGTGTCGCCGCGCTTGATGCCGCCGATCATCTGCTGGTGCTGCTTCTGGCGCTGCTGCTGCGGGCGCAGCAGCATGAAGTACATCAGCACCACCATGACGCCGATGAACAGCAGCGGGCTCTGGAGAATGTCCTGAAGTCCGCCCCCGCCGGCGGCTGGGGCCGCGGCGGCCAGGACGAGGGCGGTGGGAAGCAGCATTCGGGCTCCGAGAAAAGCGTCGCGCGGGCGGCCATCGAGGCGCCCGGCGCAAAATCGCGCGGAAGCTAGTTGCTCGCTTCCGCTTTTGCAATGCGAGCGCCTTCCCGTATGAGGCGGCCATGCAAGACGAGGGCTCGACCGAAAGCTCCATCCTGGCGCGGATCGCCGCGGCGCTGGAGCGGCTGGCGCCAGCCAGGGCCGCCAAGCCCGACTTCGGCGCGGCGCGGCTCTTCCGCCACGATCCGGCGAGCGGCGCGTTCGTGCCGGCGCCCGACTTCGCGCTGGCGCTCGACCTCTTGGTCGGGGTGGAGCGCCAGAAGCTGCGCTTCGCCGAGAACCTCGGGCGTTTCGCCGCGGGGCTGCCGGCCAACCACGTGCTGCTGTGGGGGGTGCGCGGCACCGGCAAGAGCTCGCTCGCCAAGGCGGCCTTCATGGACGTGGCGAAGCGCCACGCCGACCTGAAGCTGGTGGAGATCGACCGCGACGACGTCGCGCACCTGCCGGCGCTGTTCGACGAGCTGCGCGGGCGGCCCGAACGCTTCGTCGTGCTCTGCGACGACCTGTCCTTCGAGGAAGGCGCGGCGGCGGCCAAGGCGCTGAAGTCGGCGCTGGAGGGCGGCGTCTCCGGCCCGCCGGGCAACGTGCTGTTCGTCGCGACGTCCAACCGCCGCCACCTGATGCCGCGCGACCATGCCGAAGGCCGCGGCGCGATCGCCGCCGCCGAGGACGCCGAGGAGGAGATCAGCGTCTCCGACCGCTTCGGTCTGTGGATCGGCTTCCCGCCGATGGACCAGGAGGCGTTCCTGGCGGCCGTGCGCGCCTACGCGGTGCGCTTCGACCTGATCGCCCCCGACCTCGACCGCCGCGCCCTGCAATGGTCGCACCTGCGCGGCGCGCGCTCCGGCCGCGTGGCCTGGCAGTTCGTGCGGGACCTGGCGGGGGAACTCGGCAAGCCGCTGCCGCTGTAGCGGCCCGCCTGCAGCGTTACGCCGCCGGCAGCACCAGCACCGGGTCGACCGGCCGCGCCTTGTCCTGCGCCGTCGGGGCGTAGCGGACCTCGAAGTGGAGCTCGGGCTC
>DATNEH010000159.1:0-18802 GCA_035553015.1 Caulobacteraceae bacterium
GCCGACCGATCCGACCGTCTGGCCCTGCGCCACCTGCTGGCGCATCTGCACGCTGACGTTCTCGAGGTGGGCGTAGGCCGTCACCCAGCCGTCGGAGTGCTTGATCAGCACCAGGTTGCCGAAGCCGGGCACCTGGTTGCCGGCGTAGACCACCTCGCCGGGCGCCGCGGCCCGAACGTCGGTGCCTTGGGCGGCCTTGATGTCGACGCCGTCGTTGCGCTGGCCAATGCCGAGCGGGCCGAACTTCTTGACGATGTCGCCACGCACCGGCCAGACGAACCGGCCGCGCGCCGCGGCGGTGACCTGGGCGTCGGTCAAGGTCGGCGCGGCCTCGGCGACGGGCGCCTGCGGCATCGCGTGGTAGCCGGCGTCGGGCACCATCGTCGGCTGCTGCGGGACCTGCGTCACGTAGCCGTGCGAGGTGTAGGTCCGGTTCGGAGGGGGCGCGTAGGCGTAGCGCGGCTGGGTGTACGGCGTGTTCATCAACCGCTGCGGGCCCCGGTCGCGCATCGACGACGGCAGCCCGATCTGCTGGCCGGCCGTGAGCACCTCGCGCTCCGACATGTGGTTCAGCTGGGCGAGCTCGCTGGCGCTCACCGAGAAGCGCTGGGCGACGCCGGCCAGCGTGTCGCCGGTGCGAGCCACGTAGGCCTTGGCCACCGGCACCTTGATGATCTGGCCGGGCCGAATGACGAACGGCGAGCGGATGTGGTTGGCGTCCAGCAGCGCATCGCGGGTCGTCGAGAAGTTGCGCGCCAGCTCGTCGACGTGATCGCCGCGCTGCACCTCATAGTTCTCGAAGATGTTGCCGGCGGCGCTGACCACCGGGCCGGTGATGAAGAGGTCGCCGCTGCCGCCGCCCGCGGTGGGCGGCAGCGTGGTCGACTGGCGCGCCACGTAGGGCGCGCTCGGCGGCGCGCTTGCGGGCGCGCGGCTGTAAGGCGCGCCGCTGTAGGGCGAGCTCGGCGCGGCGGCCTGGTCGTGGATCACCTGGCGGGGCGTCAGCGCCGCATCGCCTGCCGGCGGCGGCGGGGCGGCGGGCGGCGGCGCGGCGGCGACAGGCGCGGCGGCGACAGGCGCGGCGGCCGGGGCCGCAGCGGGCATGGTCGCAGGCTGCGGGCCTGGAACGGCTTCGCCCGCGGTCGAAGCGAATTCGAGGTGCGCGCCGTCGGCGCGGGCCGATGGGCCAGGCGGCGGCAGCGGCTGGCTGTCGACCTGGCCGGCCGGCGCGGTGAACGACGACGGGCGATCTTGTGCAGCCCCTGGCGGCGCGGCGTCGGCCGGCGCGGCGGGCCGCGCTGCGGCGCGCGGCGCTTCGTCCGCGGCCTGCGCCTGGCCGGCGTCGATCGGGTATTGCGGTTTGGCTATGGAGAGCGGCGCGGGCCCGCGCGCATCGTTCGCATCGATCGGATAGTGCGGCGTCGTCTCGCAGGCCGTCAGGCCGCCGCATACGAGCGCCGCCACGGCCACTTCCCGCCAAAGCCTGCTCATCGACGCACCCTTGTCTCGACTGTGCACACGAGTCGCTGGTTCGCCCTTAATCATCCGTTAAGCCTCCGAACAGGCGCGCGCTTGTGATCGCGCGCCTACAGCTCCCGCGCCACGCCCTCCAGCAGGGGGACGAACCGGACCTCGCATAGGACTTCAGCCGGGAACCCCCCCGCGCCGTCGCCGGCGTAGCGCATCAGTCGCTGGACCGGTCCCTTGCCGATCGGCGCGACCAGGACGCCAGCGGGTTTCAGCTGGCGCAACAAGACCTTCGGCTCGGACGGCGCCGCCGCCGTGACCAGAATGCGGTCGAAAGGCGCCTGCTCGGGCCAGCCCTGTCCCCCATCGCCAAACTTGGTGATCACGTTGGTCAGGCCCAGCGTTTCGAACCTGGCCTCGGCCTCGCGCTTCAACGTGCGGTAGCGCTCGACCGTGTAGACCAGCCGCGCCAGGCGCGAGAGCACGCTGGTCTGGTAGCCCGAGCCGGTGCCGATCTCGAGGACGCGGGCGCGCGGCTCCAGGGTCAGCGCCTGGGTCATCAGGCCGACGATGAACGGCTGGCTGATGGTCTGGCCGCAGGCGATCGGCAGCGCCGAATCCTCCCACGAGCGCTCCTTGAACAGCTCCGGCGTGAAGAGGTCGCGCGGGGTGCGTTCGATCGCCGCAAGCACAGCCGGATCGGTGACGCCCTGCGAGCGCAGCGCCAGCACCAGGCGCGCGAGCTGGGTCTCATGGGTTTCGGCTTGCCTGGCCGATTTGGTCATGCGCTCGCCCGCAGCTTCGGCGGCGCGCCGCCAAGGACGCTTTTTAGGGCGTGAACGGTGGGCATGTGGGTCAAATCGATGTGCAGAGGCGTGACCGAGATGCGGCCGGCCAGCACCGCGGCAAGGTCGGTGCCCTCGTCGACCGCCGGGCGGCGCGCGGTAAACCCCATCCAGTAGTAGTCGCGGCCACGCAGGTCGGTGCGCTTCTCGGCCTTCATGTTGTGGATGTCGCGGAAGCCCTGCCGCGTCACCTCCACCGCCTCGACCTCGTCCGGCGGCAGGTTGGGGAAGTTGATGTTGATGATCACGTCCTTAGGCCAGCCGCTCTCCAGCAGCCGCTCGACGATGCCGGGCCCGAAGGCCTCGGCCGTCTCCCAGTGGGCGACCACGTCGTCGTTGAACACCGCCAGCGACTGCGACAGCGCGATCGACGGAACGCCCAGCGCCATGCCCTGGATCGCGCCCGCCACGGTGCCGGACATGGTGACGTCCTCGGCCGTGTTGTGGCCGCGGTTGACGCCGGAGAGCACGAGATCCGGCCGCCGGTCCTTGATCAGCTCCTCGAGCGCCAGCATCACGCAATCGGTAGGCGTGCCGGTGACCGAAAAGTGGCGCTCGTCAAGCTTGCGCACCCGCAGCGGCTCGGAAAGCGTCAGCGCGCGCGAGGCGCCCGACTGCTCGTACTCCGGCGCGACGATCCACACGTCGTCCGCCAGCCGCCGCGCGATCCGCTCGAGCGACGCCAGGCCCTCGGCGTTGATGCCGTCGTCGTTGGTGACGAGGATCCTCACGCCGCCCCTTCCCCACCGATGTGGGTGAGGCCCGGCAGGTAGCGGTGCAGCGCCTGGGGGATGGCGATGCGGCCGCGTTCGTCCTGGTAGTTCTCCATCAGCGCCACCAGCGTGCGGCCGACCGCGAGGCCCGAGCCGTTCAGCGTGTGCACGAAGCGCGTCCCCTTCTCGCCGCCCTTCTTGCAGCGCGCGTCCAAGCGCCTCGCCTGGAAGTCCCCGCAGTTCGAGCAGGAGCTGATCTCGCGGTACATGCCCTGGCTCGGCAGCCAGACCTCGATGTCGTAGGTTTTGCGCGCCGAGAAGCCCATGTCGCCGGTGCAGAGCAGCACGGTGCGGAACGGCAGCTCCAGCCGCTTCAGCACCTGCTCGGCGCACTCGATCATCCGCTCGTGCTCGGCCTGGCTCTGCTCGGGCGACGTGATCGAGACCAGCTCCACCTTGTAGAACTGGTGCTGGCGGATCATGCCGCGGGTGTCCTTGCCCGACGCGCCGGCCTCGGAGCGGAAGCACGGCGTCAGCGCGGTGTAGCGCAGCGGCAGCTCTTCCTCGCCTACGATCTGCTCGCGCACCAGGTTGGTCAGCGAGACCTCGGCGGTGGAGATCAGCCAGAGGTCTTCCTCGGTGATCGCCACCTCCAGCACCTCCTCGACCAGGTCGACGAGATGCTCGGCGCGCCGACCGCGATCGTCGAACAGCGTGGGAAGCGGCTGCAGGGCCTTGTTCAGCAGGTACTTGCGCACGCTGGAGCGCGCCGCGGTGAAGAGGTCGTCGTAGAACTTCGGCAGCTGGCCGACGCCGTAGACCGCCGCGTCACGCACCAGCAACGGCGGCGAGACCTCGGTGTAGCCGTGCTCCTGGGTCTGCAGGTCGATCATGTATTGGCCGAGCGCCCGCTCGAGCCGCGCCAGCTGGCTCTTCAGCACGACGAAGCGCGAGCCGGACATCCGCGCGGCCGCCTCGAAGTCCATCATGCCGAGGCCCGCGCCCAGGTCGACGTGATCCTTCGGGTTGGCGATCGTGTTGGGCTCGCCGTAGCGGCGGACTTCGACATTGCCGTGCTCGTCCGCGCCGACCGGCACGTCGGGATCGGGGACGTTCGGCAAGGCCGCGAGCTTTTCGTCCAGCTGCGCGCGCAGCACGGCTTCCTTCGCGCTGCCCTCGCCCAGGATCGCCTTGAAGCTCTCCACCTCGGCCATCAGCCGTTGGGCTTCGGCCTCGTCCTTCTTCGCCTTCGCCTGGCCGATCCGCTTGGATAGGTCGTTGCGGATCGCCTGGGCTTCCTGCGCCTCGGTCAGCACGCGGCGCAGCTCGGCGTCGAGCCGCAGCAGCTCGGCCGCCTGGGGCGCAAGGCCCCGCGATTCCCAGGCGCGGTCGAACGCCTGGGGATCATCGCGAATGGCCTTGATGTCGTGCATGGAAGTTAAGCGCCGGAAAGTCGGGAAGCGCCCCCCTTAAGGCGCGTCGGCTGAGGCGCCAACCCTAAGCGCCTGGGCGCGACGCTACGCCGTCTGCGCCTCGGCGAGCGCGTCTTCCTTGGCGCGGCCCCGCTCGATCAGGTGCACGCACAGGATCGAGACGAAGTAGAGCAGGCAGATCGGCAGCGCGAGCGAGAGCATGCTGATCGGATCGGGCGGCGTGACCACCGCGGCCACCGCGAAGACGCCGACCACCGCATAGCGCCAGCCGGCGCGCAGCATGCTGGCGGTGACGAGGCCCGCCATGCCGAGCAGCGAGAGCACCACCGGCAGCTGGAAGCAGAGCCCGAAGGCCAGCAGCAGCGTGGTGACGAGGCTGAGGTAGTCGGAGACCTTCGGCAGCATCTCGACAGAGATCGCGCCCGTGCCGGTCACCTGCTGGTTCAGCGAGAACCACAGCACGAACGGCAGCATGACGAAGTAGACCAGCGCCGCGCCCATCACGAACAGCACCGGCGAGGCGATCAGGAACGGCAGGAAGGCGTGCCGCTCGCGCTTGTAGAGGCCGGGCGCGACGAAGCGGTAGAGCTGCCAGGCGAGCACCGGGAAGGCGAGCACCACCGCGCCGAAGCCGGCCAGCTTCACCTTGGTGAAGAAGAACTCCAGCGGCGCGGTGAAGACCAGATTGAGATGCTGCGTCGCGGCCGGCGCGGCCTTCAGGCCGAACAGCGTCATCAGGAGGTCGAGCGAGCCGTGGCCGCCCGAGGCCTTCTGCGCCGCCAGCAGCCGCGCGCCGACCTCGAAAGGCCGCAGCAGCAGGAAGTAGATGTCCTGCGAGAAGTAGAAGCAGACGACAAACCCGACCGCCAATGCCGCCGCGCACACGATCAGGCGCTGGCGCAGCTCGACCAGGTGCTCCATCAGCGGCGCGCGCGACGCCTCGATCTCGGCTTCGTCGTCGGCGTAGCTCAAGAGGCGGGCGCCTTAGGGGCGGCGTCATCCGCCGGCGCGGCGTCGGAGCGCGGCTCGGCCGGCGGCTCGGCGTCCGGCGCCGGCGGGGTTTCGGCCGGCGGCGCCGGCGGCTGCAGGGCCGGCGATGAGAACGGCGACGCCGTATGGGCCTCGATCTCGGCCTGGGTGTCGGCGAGGTCGGACTTGATCCCGGAGAACACTTCACCCGCGCCCAGGTGGGTGGCGGCGAAGTCCATCGGCCGGGCGCTGCGCAGCGCCTGCACCTCGCGCCGCAGCTCGTCGAGCTCGGACTGGCGCGCCAGCTCGTCGAACGAGGCGCGGAACTCGGCCGCCATGCCGCGCACGCGGGCCATGAACCGGCCGACCTTGCGCATCAGCACCGGCAGGTCCTTCGGCCCGACGATGATGAGCGCGACGGCGCCGACGATCAGGAAATCGAACAGCCGGCCTTCGGGAAACATCTCAGTTCAGCTCGGGGCCCTGGCTGGAGGGGCCGGCCGCCCCGCGGCGTCGCAAGGCTGGCGGCCAGGTTTCTCGCTAGCGGACGATCGGATCTTTCTCGGGCGCCGGCGACGGCAGCGGCTGCGCGACCGGGGCCGCCTCATGCTTGTCGTCCTCGCCCTTCAGGCCCTCGCGGAAGGCGCGCACGCCCTTGGCCGCGTCGCCCATGATGGCCGAGAGCTTGCCGCGGCCGCCGAACAGCAGCAGCGCGATGGCCCCGAGGATGATCCAGTGAATGGGACCGAATGTGCCCATCGGCAACGTCTCCAAAGCTTCTCGCCCGACCCGGCGCCTTCAACCAGCGCGAATCCGGCGGTCCGTCGGGCGCTATATAGGCCCGCCCGCGCAGCCACGCCAACATGACGCGGCCCCACGCGGCCTTATGCCCCTTTGCCGCTTGTTTCGGCGCCCGCTTCATCCCCGATGTAATCGGTGTGGAACTCCGCGCCCGTCTCCTCCGCGCCTTCGATCGCGTCGTCGTCGCTCTCGGCCTGCGAGGGATCGGGCACGGCGAAGTCCGCCGGCAGGTCGAGGCCCAGCAGGCCGGCGGCCTTCATCTCCGCCGCGCCCGGCAGGTCGGCGAGGGTGGCGAGGCCGAAGTGCTCGAGGAAGACGTCGGTGGTGGCGTAGGTGACCGGCCGGCCCGGCGTACGGCGCCGGCCGCGCGGGCGCACGAAGCCGATCTCCAGCAGCACGTCCAGCGTGCCCCGGCTCGCCTGCACGCCGCGGATCGCCTCGATCTCGGCCCGGGTCACCGGCTGGTGATAGGCGATGATCGCCAGCGTCTCCTGGGCGGCGCGCGAGAGCCGCCGCGGCTCCTCGCGCTCCTCGGTCATCAGGAAGGCGAGGTCGTCGGCGGTCTGGAAGCGCCAGCGGCCGGCCACTTCGGCGAGCCGGACGCCCCTGCCCTCGTAGCGCCCCGCGAGCGCCGCCAGCGCGGCCGGGATGTCGGCGCCGCCGGGCAGCCGGCGGGCAAGGTCGGAGACGCTGAGCGGCTCGGCCGCCGCAAACAGCAGCGCCTCGACCATGCGCTCGACCTGTCCCTCCCTCTCGTGGGCAGAGCGCTCGTCTTGTCCCTCCCCTTCATGGGGAGGGTGGTTGAGCGCAGCGAAACCGGGTGGGGATGTGTGAAGCGTCAACGATAGTCACCAGGCAGAGTGGCGGCGTCAGACTCCCCCACCCCGCCGATGCTGCGCATCGGCGACCCTCCCCGCGAGGGGGAGGGACGGCGCCGCAGGTAGATCTCGGCGAAGTGGTCGAGCTGGCGCGCTTCCAGGTCGCCTTCGCGGACGAACTCCAGGGTGGCCGAGAGGGTCGAGGCGACGAACGAGGCGCGGCTCGGCCCGTCGCCACCGCTGCCGGCCAGCGGCGCCACGCCGGTCAGCGGCGTCCAGCGCTGCAGGTCGGGCAGCATCGAGCGCAGCCGCTCGCGCGCGTCCTCCAGCGGCCAGGCCGACGGCGGGCGCGGCGTGTAGTGGCGCTTCGACTCGCGGCGGCGCTGGCTGACGTAGGCGTCCATCAGCTCGTAGAGGTCGCCGGCGATGCGGCTGGATGAGACGATCCGAGCTGCTTCCGGATCGCCGCGCCCGAAGACGTCGCGACCGAGCACCGGGCCGGCCAGCAACGCCTCGGCGGCCTTGCGCATGGCGTCGAGCTTGGCGAGCCGGAAGGCGAGGTGCTGGGCCGCCTCGTCCGCGCCCATCTCGCCCGCCTCGCCGCGCTCGGGCCTGGGCAGCAGCAGCCGCGACTTCAGCCACGCCAGCCAGGCCGCCATCACCAGATAGTCGGCCGCCAGCGAGAAGCGCCGCCGGCGCGCCTCGCGGATGAAGCCGAGGTACTGGTCGGCGAGCTTGTCCACCTGGATCTGCAGCAGGTCGACCTTCTGCTGCCGCGCCAGCGCCAGCAGCACGTCGAGCGGGCCCTCGTAGGCGTCGAGGTCGACGATCAGCGCCTCGCCGGTCTCCACCGCGCTGCGGGCAGCGTCGAAGTCCAGGTCGGGCTGGAAGCTCTCGCTCAACTCACTTCACCCAGGCTCATTTCACCATGCAGGCTTTGCCCGACGCCCTCAGCTCGGCGCAGAACGATTGCGCCGCCGTGACGCTGGCGAACCCGGTGACGTAGGTACGGTAGAGGGTGGTTCCGTCGTCGCGGTCGATCGGCTGCACCATCTTGCCCTTGCCGGCCATGGCGCCCGGCGCGAGGCGGGCGATGTCGCGCCAGCCCTGGTCGGCCAGGGATGGCGAGGAGAACGCGCCGATCTGCACCCAGCCGGATCCCGGGCCGGCGGCGGCGCGGGCCGGCGCGGCGGGGGCGTACGCGGCGCCGGCGAATTGCGAGCCCTTGATGCGCGCGGCGACCATGGTGCGGCGCGCGGGCGGCGCTGCGGGCGGCGGCGCGTCGATGTACCTGACGTTGGAACGGTGCACGGCGGTCGCAGGTGGTGGCGGCGCGTCGATGAAGCGGACGTTGGACCCGCGGATCTGGCGCGTCGCGCCATCGTCGCGCATGGCGCTGTCGTCCCGCACCGCGCGGGCCGCTCGCGCGGGCCGGTGGGCGAGCGCATCGTCGGTGAGGCTGGCGATGGTCATGGTCCGATGGCGCACGACCGGGTGCTCGGCGGCCGCTGTCGCGGCTGTCTGCCGAAGCGCCGTCGGGGCGACGACGTGCCGAGGCGCCGCGGCCGCAACCTGCTTGGGCGGCGCGGCAGGCTTCGACGACGCGTCAGGGGCCAGCATGACCACCCGCGGCGACGCGGGCTTGGCGGCGACCGGCGGGCTGGCTGACGCCACGACCGGGGGCGCCGGAAGCGCGTCCGCCGGGGGCGCTGTGGCCACCTGTGTCGGCGGCGCGGGCAGGCCCTGAGCCGGCGGCGGCGCGAAGGCTGGCGCGGGCGGTGGGGTAGTCGACTTGTCGACGACGAGGCTGGCGGCCGCGTTGTCGGCGGCGGGGGGCGGCGCGGCCGGCGTGCGCGCGTCGGCGACCGGCGCGCCGACCAGCGCGGGCGCCTCGCCGCGGTGCTTGAAGCCGTCGCGGTAGAGGAAGAACACCCCGCCCACGAGGCCGACCAGCACCACGCCGCTGACGATCAGCGTGACCGGCGCCGGGCCGCCGCCGCGCACCGGCGTGCGCGGGTCGAAAGCGAGGCGATCGGATGGCGGCGTATAGGCTCCGCGGTCGTCATAATCGGACATCGAACTACTCCGGCGCTCCAGGTCCCCCGCGAATCGCTTTGTGCGCTCGCGCGAGTTTACAGGAGGTACCCGGCCGGGCCGCTAGCTCATGCCCCACGCGTCGAGTTGAAACAGCTTGCGATGCTCCTCGATCGCGAAGCGGTCGGTCATCCCGGCGATGTAGTCGCAGATGATCCGCGCCCGCGCCTCCTCGTCGGCCGCCATCGCCTTGACGCCCCACGCGGCCGGCAGCACGTCCGGCTCGGTCAGGAACAGCTGGAACATGTCGGCCAGGATGCGGCGCGCCTGGCTGCGCGTGCGGTTGACACGCCAGTGCCGGTACATGCGCTCGAACAGGAACTCGCGCAGCCGCGAGAGGTCCTCGAACATCTCCGGCGAGAACGCCACCAGCGCCCGGCCCAGCCCGCGCACGTCGGCGGCCGAGCGCAGCTTGGCCGATTGTGCGCGCCGCTCGGTCTCGGCCATCACGTCGTCGACCATGGCGCCGATCATCCGGCGAACCGCCTCCATGCGGGTCAGCGTAGCGTCGAGGCCGGGCCAGTCGGCCCGCACGCCCGCCAGGATCGGACCGATCAGCGGCACGTCGTCGAGGTCGGCCAGGTGGAAGAGGCCCGCCTGCAGGCCGTCGTCGACATCGTGGTTGTTGTAGGCGATGTCGTCGGAGAGCGCGGCCACCTGGGCCTCGGCCGAGGCCCAGCCACCGAGCTCCAGCGGAAACTCGGCGTCGAACGCGACGACCCCCTTCCACACCGCCTCGCCCAGCATGCCGCTGACCGGGCCGTTGTGCTTGACCACCCCCTCCAGCGTCTCCCAGGTGAGATTGAGGCCGGGGAACGAGGGGTAGCGGCTCTCCAGTTCGGTCACCACGCGGAAGGTCTGGACGTTGTGGTCGAAGCCGCCGAAGCCGGCCATCTGCTTTTCCAGCTCCTCCTCGCCGGAATGGGCGAACGGCGGGTGGCCGAGGTCGTGCGCCAGCGCGACGGTTTCGGCGAGGTCGGCGTCCAGACCCATCGCCGCGGCCAGCGAGCGGGCGATCTGCGCGACCTCCAGCGAGTGGGTGAGCCGGGTGCGGTACTGGTCGCCCTCGTGGGCGACGAACACCTGGGTCTTCTCCTTCAGACGCCGGAACGCCGAGGTATGGATGATGCGGTCGCGGTCTCTGGCGAACGGCGTGCGGGTGCGGCTGTCGGCTTCCGGGTAGCGGCGCCCGCGCGAGGCGCGCCAGTCCGAGGCCAGGTGCGCTAGCGGCGCGCCGCCGTGACTCATGGTATGGCTCTTCGCATGCGTCTTCGCGTCGTGCGCCATCGCGGGTCGCCGCCCTTTGCCCAAATGCAATCGCTTCTCATATAAGGGGCGTGAGCGAAGCCAAAGCGATGACCCGAGAGCCCGTCACCCTTTCCAGCGCCGCCGCGCGCCGCCTGAAGGCGATCTCCGCCGCGGAGGGCCGGCCGCTGATGCTGCGCGTCGCGGTGGAAGGCGGCGGCTGCTCCGGCTTCCAGTACAAGTTCGACCTCGTGGAGACAGCCGAGGACGACGACCTGAAGGTCGAGTGCGACGGCGCCGCGGCGGTGGTCGACGTGGTCTCGCTGGCGCTGCTGAACGGCTCGGAGATCGACTTCGCCGACGAGCTCGCCGCCGCCGAGTTCCGCGTGAAGAACCCCAACGCCAAGTCCAGCTGCGGCTGCGGCGTCAGCTTCTCGATCTGACCGTCGCGTGACGGGCGCGGCCACGTCAATCGGCTGGTACGACGCCAACGCCGAGGACTTCGTCGAGCGGACCTTCGGGCCCGGCATGGCGGTCGAGCGCGCCCGGTTTCTGGCGCATGTGCCCCGGGGCGGCGCGGTGCTCGACGCAGGCTGCGGCTCGGGCCGTGACGCGCTGGCGTTCAAGGAAGCCGGCTACGCCGCGAGCGCCTTCGACGGCTCGGCGCGGCTGGCGGAGATCGCGGCCGCCAACAGCGGCCTCCCCGTTCGGCATCTCACCTTCGCCGAGATGGACTGGGACGCGGCGTTCGACGGCGTCTGGGCTTGCGCGACGCTGCTGCACCTAGCCCCGGCCGACCTGCCCGGCGCGCTCGCCAACATCCGCCGCACTCTGAAGCCGGGCGGTGCGTTCTACTGCTCGTTCAAGGAAGGCCCTGCGCAGCGCTTCGCCAATGGGCGCCACTTCACCGACATGACGCTGCAGAGCCTGCGCGCGCTCCTCATCGACGCGGGCTTCGAGTTGCTCGACCTCTGGGACGGTGACGACGGGCGGCCGGACCATGCCGGCGAACGGTGGGTGTCAGCAGTCTCGCGCCGGCCCATGGCGGACGCGCCTCCCCTCGCCTAAGCTCCGCGCATGCGCATCGCCACCTGGAACGTGAACTCGGTCAACGCGCGGCTGGAGACCGTCCTCGCCTGGTTCCGCGAGGCCCAGCCGGATGTCGCCTGCCTGCAGGAGATCAAGTGCGTCGACGAGAAGTTTCCGACCGAAGCCTTTGAAAGCCTTGGCTACAACGCCGCCGTCCACGGCCAGAAGAGCTACAATGGCGTCGCCCTGCTCTCGAAGACGCCGCTCGAGGACGTGCGCAAGGGCCTGCCGGGCGACGACGGCGACGACCATGCGCGCTACATCGAGGCGGTGGTGTCGGGCCCGACGCCGGTGCGCGTGGCGTCGATCTACCTGCCGAACGGCAATCCCATCGGCACCGACAAGTTCGCCTACAAGCTGGGCTGGATGGCGCGGCTGAAGAAGCACGCGAGCGAGCTGATGGCCTACGAGGAGCCGCTGGCGCTCTGCGGCGACTACAACGTGATCCCCGAGCCCACCGACTGCGACGACCCCGCCTCCTGGACGGGCGACGCCCTCTTCCAGCCGGAGACCCGGGGTGCGTTCCGGGCGATGAAGTGGCTGGGCCTCACCGACGCCTACATGGAGGCCGACGGCGCGCCGGGCGGCTACACCTTCTGGGACTACCAGGCCGGCGCCTGGCAGCGGAACCACGGCATCCGCATCGACCACCTGCTGCTCTCGCCGCAGGCCGCCGACCATCTGGGCGGCGTCACCATCCACAAGTCCGCGCGCGCGATGGAGAAGCCCTCCGACCACGTGCCGGTGGTCGCCGAGCTGAACCTCGAGGGCTGACGCGCTCGAGCGGGGCTCTTTCGCGTCCGCGGAGACTCCCTCTACCCTCCACTACGATGAGCGAGTGGCTGAAGCTGGCGCTGGCGCTGGGCGCGGCCGCCGTCGGCCTGACGCTGGCGGCGATGGCCTGGACGCGGCTGATGAACGAGCCGCGCCGCCTGGCGCGCGCCTTCCGCCAGACGCTGGGGACCGCGCCCGACGCCGCGCTGATCGCGGCGGGCGCCGGCCGCGGCGTCGCGCTCAGCCTTTCCGCCCGCCGCTTCGCCGCCTGCTGGGACCGCGGCGGCTGGCGGATCGCCTATCCGCTCCACGAACTGATCGGCGCCGAGCTGGAGCTGGACGGCCACGTGGCCGCGCGGGCGCTGCAGGGCGAGAACCGCCGCCGGCTGGAGCGCCAGAGCGGCGCCGAAGCCGACGTGCGCCTGCGCTTCCTGTTCGACGATCCGGCGCATCCGGACTTCGAGCTGGTGCTCTGGCCGAACCAGGGTGGGCGCCACGGCTTCGCCCGGCCGCGCGAGGCGATCGCCGAGGCCAACCGCTGGCTGGCGCGGATGGAGGCGGTGCACCGGCGCGCCGGCGCGCCGGCGGCCGTCGCCAAGCCGTCCCGCTCGCACCGGACGCTGTCGGCCGAGCTGGAAGACTTCGAGCCGTCCGAGGATGAAGACGCACATGCCGATTGACCTGGCGGCGATTGACTTGGGATGCGCGCGGCACGACTTCCAGGATCGGGACGCGAGCGCGTTGGGGAGAGCGTCATGATCTGGTTGGTCGCCGCGGCGGCGGTGTTCCTCCTCATCCACCTCGTCATTTCCGGCACAAGCCTGCGCGACGCCATCACCGGCGCGATCGGCGAGGGCCCGTACATGGGGCTCTTCGCGCTCGCGAGCCTCGCCTGCCTGGCGTGGCTGGCGATCGCCTACGTCCACGCCCAGCGGGGCGGCGCCGATGTGGTGTTCTGGAGCGCGATGCCGGTCACCAAGTGGATCCAGCTGGTGGTGACCTTCGTCGCCTTCATGCTGATCGTGCCGGGGCTCTTGACGCCGAATCCCACCAGCGTGCGCCAGGAAGGGCAGCTCTCGAAGCCCGACGCGGTGCGCGGCATCCTGCGGGTCACCCGCCATCCGTTCCTCTGGGGCGTGGCGCTGTGGGCGGCCGGACACCTGATGGTCAACGGCGACCTCGCGAGCCTCATCCTGTTCGGCTCGCTGCTGGTGCTGGCGATCCTCGGGACCGGCAGCATCGACGGCAAGCGCCGCCGCAAGCTGGGAGACGCTTGGGACAGCTTTGCGGCGCAGACCTCGGCTGTGCCCTTCGCGGCGATCGCGGCCAGCCGGCAGAGCCTGAAGCTCGGCGAGATCGGCTGGTGGCGGCTCGGCATCGCGGTGATCGTATGGGGCGCCCTGGTCTTCGCCCACCCGATGCTGTTCGGCGTCAACGCGCTGCCAGGACGGTAGAGCCGCGCCTCAGCCCAGCGCGAAGTCCATCGCGGCCTTGGCGTGGATCTCGGTGGTGTCGAAGACCGGGACGGGCAGGTCGTCCGGCTTCACCAGCAAGGCGAATTCGGTGCAGCCGAGGATAACGGCGTCGGCGCCCTCCCCCCGCACCGCGCTTTCCGTCATCGCCACCAGCGCCTCCTTCGACGCCAGCTTGAAGCGGCCCTGCACCAGCTCGTCGAAGATGATCGAGTGCAGGCGGACGCGGTCGGGCTCGGACGGGATCAGCGCCTCGACGCCATGCTTCCGGAGGCGCTCGCGGTAAAAGCCCTGCTCCATCGTGAAGCGCGTGGCGAGCAGCAGCGGGCGGCGCACGCCGCCGGCGCGGATGCTGGCGGCCGTCGCGTCGGCCACGTGCAGCAGCGGCGGCGTGACCGCCGCGGCCACCTCGTCGGCCATCCGGTGCATGGTGTTGGCGCAGATCACGATCGCCTCGGCGCCGGCGCGCTCCAGCCGCCGCGCTGCGTCGACCATGGCGGCGGTTGCCTCGTCCCAGAGCCCGGCGGCCTGCATCCGCGCGATCGGCGCGAAATCCACCGACCACAGCACGAGCTTGGCCGAATGCTGGCCGCCCAGCCGCTCGCGCGCCATGCGGTTGAGCAGCTGGTAGTAGAGCGTCGTGCTCTCCCAGCTCATGCCGCCGATGAGACCGAGCGTCTTCAAGCGATCATCCTCACCCGATCAGCAATCCTGGAACTCGTCGATCAGCTTGAACACCTCGTCGAGGTTGCGCGCGATGGTCTCGACCCGGGCGCGCTGCACGAGGCTGGTGAACATGTTGCCGATCTCGAACCGGTTCGGCGCCTCCAGCGCGATCAGCAGCTCGGTCTCGGTGAAGGCGCAGCGGATGTGATGGCCCGCGTAGGCGGCCTCGAGGTCGTTCAGCCGCTGCATGAAGGTGGGCGTCAGGATCTCGCGCGCCTCCACCTGGTCGCCGCCGAACACAGCGAAGGCCTTGGTGAAGTTGGGGTCCTCCAGGCCGACCGCCCGCAGTCCGGATGGACACTCGAAACGGTTCAGCCAGCCGGAGTTGCGCAGCACTACCGTCGTCGAGCCCAGCCGGCGCGGCGTAACGAGCCGGAACAGCTGGCCCTGGAACACCAGGTGGCGGCTCTTGCCGGAGCCCTCGTGCAAGGTGGCTTCGCAGAGCCCGAAATCCACCCGTCCGCGGCGGCCCGCGAAGAAATCCTGGAAGGCCTTGTCGCTGTAGCCGGGCAGCAGGTGGAGCGACCGGTAGGTTGGAATCGATGACGGATCAGGCCCGTCGGCCCGATAGCTGATCCCGAGCGGCCCGCAGAGCGCCTCCAGCACGCTGACCTTGGCGCGCTTGGCGACGCCCGCGAGCGGCAGGTAGCCGAGCACGCCGGCCGCGATCATCGTGAATATGATCAAGGTGGGGCCGGGGTTGTGCGACCCGCCGTTCGTGGACGACGCGAACAGCTTGTACTCCAGGAAGACGAGCATGAGCCCGGCGGCCAGCGCCAGCAGGAAGGTCTTCAGCGCGCCCTTGCGCTCGCCCTCGCGCTTGACGAGCTCGGGCTCGATCTTCGCCGTGTAGATCGCATCGAAGCTGGCGCCCTCGAGCGGATCCCCGGGCGGCGCGAGCCGGTGGCCGAACGCAGCCCCGGTGACTGGCGTTGCGCCGGGCGGCGCTGCGGCGAGGGTATCGGCGAAGGCGGTCATCGTGCGCGCAGCCTAAGCGGTGGACGTGCGGCAAAGCCTAGCGCGAATCGGCGCGGGGCGCTCCATCGCGCGCGGCGGTCAGCGCGCCTGGTTGATGGCGGCGGCGGCGATGTGGCCGAGCCAGACCGCGATCAGGCAGAGCACGACCGAGCCCACGATGTTGGCGCCCGCGGCCAGCACGTCGCCGTCGCGCACCAGGTTCAGCGTCTGCAGGCTGAACGACGAGAAGGTGGTGTAGCCGCCGCAGATGCCGACCATTACGAACTGACGGAAGTCAGGCGCCACCAGCACCCGCCCGTCCGGCCCGGTCAGCGTCGCGAAGAAGCCGATGATCAGCGAGCCCAGGATGTTGATGAGCATCGTGCCCCAGGGAAACGTCTCGCCGACCCACTGGGCGGCCAGGCTGGAGCAGCCGTAGCGCGCCATGCTGCCGAGCGCCCCGCCGATCGCGATCCAGAGGTAGGTGATCAACTCAGTCCCCTTGGGCGCGCCTCTTGCCGGGCCGGCCGGGCTTCGCGCAGAATCCGCCGCGGACCCTAGCGGATAGCCGCAGGCGGACGAAAGGCGTGCGTATGGAGATCCCCGTCCAGGCGGCGTTGCTGCGCATCTACACCGAGGAGGCGCGCCGCGACGGCGGACGGCCGCTCTACGAGTCGGTGGTGCTGAAGGCGCGGGCCGCGGGGCTGGCCGGCGCGACGGTGCTGCGCGGGCCGATGGGGTTCGGCGAAAGCGCCCGCATCCACAACGCCAACATCCTCGACCTGTCGGCCAACCTGCCACTGGTGATCGAGATCGTCGACGCCGAGGCCAAGCTGCGCGACTTCGCCGCCAGCCTTGCCGGCCTGAAGGACATTGGGCTGGTCACGCTCGAGAAGGTCGAGGTGCTGCACTACGGGCACGCGCACGCGGCGAGCGCCGCCGGCGGCTAGGCCGAGATATACGCCTTCAGCGTCTCGGTTTCGGCCACCGTCTCGTCGATCTTGCGCTTCACGAGGTCGCCGATCGAGACGATGCCGACCAGCTTGCCGCCGCGGCAGACCGGCAGGTGGCGGATGCGGCGGTCGGTCATGCGGCCCATCAGCTCGTCGACCGTCTCGTTCGGGGCGGCGAACACTACGTCCCGGGTCATGCAGGCGGAGATCGGCTGGGCCAGGCCCTCGGCGCCCCGCTCGGCGACGACCCGCACCACGTCCCGCTCGGAGACGATGCCGGCGACGTCCTGGCGGTCGTCCAGCACCACCATGGCGCCGACCTTGCGCGCGACGAGCAGCGCGGCGACGGCGCCGACGCTGTCTGTGGGCGAGGCGGTGAACACCAGGTCGCCCTTTTCCTTCAGGATCTGGGACACAAGCATCGCTCGCGGTCCTTCTGTTTCCATTCGGAAACGCGAGACTTGCGCCGCAGGGTCCCAAAATCAATGCGCTATTGCGTGAAGTCCTATTGCGTGAAGTCCTATTGCGTGAAGTCGTCCGGACCGCGGCCCGCCAGCCGCGCGAACGGACCGACCAGCAGCACGCCGGCGGCGTAGCCCGCCAGGTGAGCCTGCCAGGCCACCGGCATGCCCATCGCGCCGGGCGTCAGCCCCGAGACGCCCAATACGACGTTCACCACCGCCCAGGAAATCGACATGCCGATCACCGTCTGGCCGAACAACGGGCCGATGCGGCCATGTCCCTGGATGATACGCGCGGCCGCGCCCAGCAGGCCGGAGATCGCGCCTGACGCGCCGACCACCCCCACCTTGGCTTGCGTGTCGGCCAGCACGAACCCGAGCCCGCCGACAACGCCGCACACCAGATAGAACAGCAGGAAGACCAGAGCCCCACGCGGTCCCAGGCCCATCAGGCGCGCCACCGGCGGGCCGAACGCCAGCGCCGCGACCGAGTTCATCAGCACGTGCGGCCAGCTGCCGTGCAGGAACATCGAGGTGAAGAGCGTTTCCCAATGCCCAGCCGCCAGCGCCGCGGCGGTCAGCGTCAGCGCAGCCGGCGGCTGATGATTGGCGTCATCCAGCGCGAAGCTCTGCCCCGCATAAAGCGCGATCAGCCCCACGCAGAGGACCACGATGGTCCAGGGCGCATTGAACATCGGCTCGCGCGCCGGGCGCAGCGGGCCCCATGGTTGTGTCTCGGTCTGGTCCACGAGGCTCTCTTATCTCGTTCCGGAATCGCCCGCCGCCAGTCCCCATAACCAATGTCGAGCGCTTTTGGACCTGGAAAGGCGCCCGTTCGACGCGTGGCACACGCGTTGCTTGATCTGGATCAAATTGTCCTGTCCTGGAGCGCATCGCTCATGGTCGACTACCGCAAGAGCGGCAAGCTGGCGGCGGCTATCGCCGGAGCGGCGTGTCTCGCCTTCGCAGGTCTGGCGCAAGCCCAGACCTCGAACGCGGGCGCGATCGCCCTGGTGCGGGCCAACAACCAGCAGGTGACGTCGGCCATCGCGGGGACGCGCGACTCCACGGGGGCGCCCGTCGCCACCGACGGCGCCACCGAGGCGGGCGAGGACCAGAGCGGCTTTCCGAACGCCGGCGTCGGCGGCGCCTTCGACACGCTCTCGGGCGTGGGTGCAACCGGCGGCGCCGGCGGCTTCGGCGGCTCGCTCAATGTCGTCACTCAAGCCGGCCAGGCGCAAGCCAGTCAGACCGGCGGCGTGCAAAACAACCAAACCATTACCGGTGGGGGCGGCGCGTCCGCGTCGCCGAACGGGGGTGTCTTCAATGCGGTTCCTTCCTCTCAGCAGCGGTAAGCTGGCTCTCGCCCTGATGGGCGCCAGCAGCCTCGTGCTCTCGGCCTGCGCCACGCCCGTGGCGGGGCCGTCGGGCCTCTATTCGCAGCCGACCGGCGATGCACCGGTCGTGCCAAACCCGACGCCTTACTCGGCGGCGCTGGTCTGCGAGGCCGAGTACGCCCGGGCGCACAACCTGAACGCGCCGCGCCTGGCGATCGGCCGCATCGCCGACTACACCGGCAAGCTCGAGGCCGACGGCTCGGGGCGCAAGATCACGCAGGGCGCGTCGCTGATGGCGATGAGCGCCTTCGCCAAGGCCGGCGTGCCGCTGGTCGAGCGCTACGACACATCGGTCTCCGAGCTGGAGCTGAAGTACGCGAACTCGCGGCTGATCTCCGACTCCCCGGTGAAGGGCGGCCACGCGCCCGCCGAGTACCGCCAGATCATGGCCGGCCAGGTGCCGGGCTCCGACTTCTACATCGCCGGCGGCGTCACCGAGCTGAACTTCAACATCCGCTCGAACGGCGTGCAGGCGGCCGGCGGCAGCAACTGGGCCGCGGGCAACAGCGGCGCGGTCGGCCAGGTCAGCGGCTCGACCTACGTGATGAACGTCGGCCTGGACCTGCGGCTGGTGAACACCCGCACGCT
>DATNEH010000160.1:0-38860 GCA_035553015.1 Caulobacteraceae bacterium
CGTGATGATCGCGAACGTCATCTGGAAGAACATGTAGGTGGTTTCGGGGATCGTCGGCGCCAGCGGACTTGCGATGTTTATGTCGCTGTTGAGCGGCGCCAGCAGGAAGTATTTGAAGCTTCCGACGAAAGGCGCGAGCCCGCTGGTCCCGCCGCCGGTGAAGGCGATCGAGTAGCCGATCACCATCCACGCCACCGCTATCACCGCCGTCGCGCCGAAGCTCTGGGCGATGGTGGCCAGGATGTTCTTCTTGCGCACCATGCCCGCGTAGAACAGCGCCAGACCGGGGATGGTCATCATCAGGACCAGCACCGACGAGGTCAGCATCCAGGCATTGTCGCCGGAATTGACGCTGTCCTTCGAGTAGTCGTGCGTGGCGTCCGGGTTGCCGGCGGGCGCGGCGGCTGCGGCCGGCGCGGCGGCGTTGGTCGCCGCGTTGGAGGCGGTCGCGTTGGTCGCCGTCGCGTTGGCGGCGGCTGGAGCGGCGGCGTTGGTAGCGTTGGCGGCGCTTTGGGCCATTGCGGCCAGCGGCGCGCCGATCACCAGCGCCGCTATCGCCAGCCCCGCCCATCGCTTGAGAGCGAGCATTTTCATTTATCTGAACCCCTTGTCCCGAAAACTAGTCAAAGCGCGGCCACGCCGGTCTCGCCGGTGCGGATGCGGACGGCTTCTTCGATGGTGCTGACGAAGATCTTCCCGTCGCCGATCTTGCCGGTGCCGGCGGCCTGCTTGATCGCCGCGACCGCCGCGGCGGCCAGAGCGTCGTCAACCACCGCCTCCAGCTTGACCTTGGGCACAAAGGTCACCTGGTACTCTGCGCCGCGGTAGATCTCCGTGTGCCCCTTCTGTCGGCCGTAGCCTTTCACTTCAGAGACCGTCAGGCCCTCGACGCCCGCGGCCACCAGGGCTTCGCGGACCTCGTCGAGCTTGAACGGCTTGACGACTGCCATGATGAGTTTCATTCGCCTCGCTCCCGCGTCAGTCCGCGCGGGTGAGCCGCCGGCGCTTCACGCGTCTTGTTCAAGTGTCATCCCCGTCGGCGAGGCGACCCTACGTTTCGAGCTCCAAGACCCGCACGCCGACCGAAACCGACGCTATCGGCGGGCGCCCGCAAATGAGGCGGATTGGGGCTGGAATTGGCTTCGACCGGCCGAGGCGCCTGCTTTTTGGACACGCGTTCATGGTGTGGCGCCCACTTTGGCGGCGCCAACGAGAACGGGGAGAGCGCGACTGGGCGCAGGCGCCGGCGATCGGCGCACGATGAGCCCACGATCGGACTCTGGCGTCGCAGGGGCGGCGAGGGTGATTGACGACAGCCCGCAAGCCTTCATAAAGCGCGGGCAGGGACGTCGTCCCCCTTAGCCGAGGACCTCAATGCAACTGAACCGCTTTGTCGCCACCGCTGTCGCGGCGGCCCTGATCGCCTGTCCCGCGGCCGCCCTGGCCCAGGGCGCGCCCCCAGCCGCCCCCGGCGCGCCAGCTGCGCCGCCCGCCGCGCCGCCCGCGCCGAGTCTGCCGAGCATCCCGAAGATCGCCGGCGGCCCCACCATCTACGACACCCTGAAGGCGTCGGGGCAGTTCACCATCCTGCTGAAGGCGGTGGACCAGACCGGCCTCGCCCCGGTCCTGCAGAGCCCTGCCTACAAGCTCACCATGTTCGCGCCGACCGACGCGGCCTTCAACGCGCTGCCGCCCGACGTGCTCGCCAAGCTGATGGCGCCCAACGACACCGCCGCCAACCAGCTGCAGCAGATCCTGAAGTACCACCTGATCAACGCGCAGGTGGACTCCACCAAGATCCGCGGCCACAGCGGCCCGGTCGCCACCGTGGAGAGCAGCTCGGTGACGCTGGACGGCAGCAATCCCGACGACCTGAAGGTCAACTCGGCCGACATCATCCAGGTCGACGTGCGCACGAACAACGGCGGCATCATCAACGTGGTCGACAAGGTGCTGATCCCGTCCGACAGCCCGTTCGCCTCCGCGGTGGCCTCGACGCCGGCCACTCCCGGAGCTTGACCGTGGGATAACCCCCAGACAGGCGTTCGAAACACCTGTCTGGGGAACCCTACAGCGAGGCTTCGCGTTGCCTTGATCGGGCGGCCTCAGGCGGCCGCCTGCAGAAGGATCAAGTCATGCCCCTCGTGAAGACAGCTATGTTGGCGATGGCCGCGTGCCTCATCGGCGCCACCGCCTACGCCCAGACCGACAATGGCGCCCAGGCGCCGCAACAACCCCCGCCCCAAAGCTCGATGCCGGCCGACAACGCCCAGGCGCCGGCCGACGCCTCTGCGGCCGCCGGCGCGGCGGGCAACGCTTCGGCGACCGTCGGCGCCAACGGCGTTATTACGATCGCCAGCCAGCCGGTTCCCGACACCAAGGAAAACCGCAAGGCTTTCGGCCAGCCGTTGTCGCGGGCCGGCCGGCGCACCGCGCCGAAGGGAAACTAACCGGCAACGATCACGGCCGGCCCTCGGGGCCGGGCCGGTCAGCTTGAAGCAGAGGTCGGCGGGCCCTATAGGTCCGCCGACCTTTGTCGCGCCCGCGATCCGAAAATCCAGCCTGATGGCCGCCGCCCCACCCTTGTCGTTCCAGGGACTGATCCTTGCGCTCCACGATTACTGGAGCCGGCAGGGCTGCGTGATCCTGCAGCCGCACGACGTCGAGGTCGGCGCGGGCACCTTGCACCCGGCCACGGTGCTGCGCGCGCTGGGCCCGAAACCGTGGCGCGCCGCCTACGTGCAGCCGTCGCGGCGTCCGGCCGACGGTCGCTACGGCGAGAACCCCAACCGCCTGCAGCACTATTACCAGTACCAGGTGATCCTCAAGCCGAGCCCCGACGACCTGCAGGACCTCTACCTGGGCTCGCTGGCCGCGATCGGCATCGACGGCGCCCTGCACGACATCCGCTTCGTCGAGGACGACTGGGAGAACCCCACGGTCGGCGCCTGGGGACTCGGCTGGGAGGTCTGGTGCGACGGCATGGAGGTGAGCCAGTTCACCTACATGCAGCAGGTCGGCGGCCTCGACGTGTTTCCGGTGGCCGGCGAGGTCACCTACGGCCTCGAACGCATCGCCATGTACATCCAGGGCGTCGATTCGATCTTCGACCTGGCGTTCAACGATCCGCAGAGCCCCGCCTTCAAGACCTATGGCGAGGTCTTTCTGGAGAACGAACGGCAGATGTCGGCTTACAACTTCGAGGCCGCCGACGTGCCGACCCTGAAGCGGCAGTTCGACGACATGGAGCGGCAGGTTCCGCGCCTGCTGGCGGCGCGCGGGCCGCAGGGGCAGGCGCTGGTGCTGCCGGCCTACGACCACGTGCTGAAGGCCTCGCACCTGTTCAACCTGATGGACGCCCGCGGCGCTATCGCGGTGGCCGAGCGCCAGAGCTACATCGGCCGCATCCGCGATCTCACCAAGGCCTGCGCCGAAGCCTGGATCGCCAACGAAGGCGAGAACGCGTGATGGGGGGGCGCTGAAGATGCCCCAGCTGCTTCTCGAGCTGCTCTCGGAGGAGATACCGGCCCGCATGCAGGGCGGGGCGGCGCGGGATCTGGAGCGGATGGCGCGCGAGCGGCTGGCGGCGGCCGAGCTGCCGGTCGAGCGGTTGCGCGCCTACGCGGGGCCGCGGCGGCTGACGCTGGTGGTCGATGGCCTGCCGGTGGCGCAGGGCGACCGGTCCGAGGAGCGCAAGGGCCCGCGCGTCGGCGCGCCGGAGGCGGCGCTCGCCGGCTTCCTGCGCTCGACGGGCCTCTCGCAAGACCAGCTTACCGACCGCGACGGCGTCTGGTTCGCGACTATCGTCCGAGCCGGGCGGCCGACGCCCGCGATCATCGCCGAGATGGTCGAGGAGATCGTCCGTGGCTTTCCGTGGCCGAAGTCGATGCTGTGGGGCGAGGGACGGCTGCGCTGGGTGCGGCCGCTGCAACGCATCCTTTGCGTCTTCGACCGCCAGATCGTGCCGCTCGACATCGACGGCATCGTCGCCAGCGACCTCAGCGATGGCCACCGGTTCATGGGCGAGAAGACGCCGTTCCGGGCGCGCGACTTCGACGAGTACCGCGAGGCGCTGGCCGGGCATTTCGTCGTGCTCGACGCCGAGGAGCGCAAGGCGCGCATCCAGTCGGGCGCCGAGGCGCTTTGCCGCGCCAACGACCTCGATCTCGTCGAGGACGAGGGACTGCTGGACGAGGTTGCCGGGCTGGGCGAGTGGCCGGTCCCGCTGCTGGGCGTGATGGAGCGCGATTTCCTGCAGCTGCCGCCCGAGGTGATCCGCACATCGATGCGCACCCACCAGCGCTACTTCGCGGTGCGGGGTCGCAGCGGCGCGCTCGCGCCCAACTTCATCGTGGTGGCCAACATCGAGGCGCCCGACGGCGGCAAGCTGGTCGCGGCCGGCAACGCGCGGGTGCTTTCGGCCCGCCTGAAGGACGCCCAGTTCTTCTGGGACGAGGACCGGCGCGCCGGGTTCGACGTCTGGCTGGAGAAGCTGCAGGGCCGCACCTTTCACGCCCGGCTCGGGACCATGGCCGAGCGTGTCGCACGCCTCGAACAACTGGCCGCGGCGATCGCGCCGGCGGTCGGCGCCGATCCGAAGCGGGCGCGGGAGGCGGCGCACTTCGCCAAGGCCGACCTCGCCAGCGGCATGGTCGGCGAGTTTCCCGAGCTGCAGGGCGTGATGGGCGCCTACTACGCCCGCGAGGCGGGGCTCTCCGGTTCGATCGCCGAGGCCATCGGCCAGCAATACAAGCCGGCGGGCCCGTCCGACGAGGTCCCGGACGCGCCGCTGGCGATGGCGCTGGCGCTGGCCGACAAGCTGGACACGCTGGTGGGGTTCTTCGCGATCGGCGAGAAGCCGACCGGCTCGCGCGACCCCTATGCGCTGCGCCGTGCGGCGCTGGGCGTCATCCGCATCGTGCTGAAGTCAGAGGTGCGCCTGCCGGTCCGCGAGGCGGTCAAGGCCTGGTACAGCACCCTTAAGACCTACGTGGCGGCAGGGCGAGGGGTCTACGTCTCCGCGCCGCGCACGACCGGCTGGTTCGGCATCGATCCGGACGAGCCGGACCTCGGCATCGAGCCGTATCTCGAGGAGCTCGAGGAGGCGCTGACCACCGAAACCGTCTGGGTGATCAAGACCGACGAGGATCGCCCGGTCTGGTTCGACCGCACGGTGGTCGGCAAGCGGGCGCCGACCCAGCCGGTGATCTACGCGTTCCGCGCCGCCCGCGAGGTGGCCGAGGAGGTGACCGCGTTCATGGTCGAGCGCCTGAAGGTGTCGCTGCGCGAGCAGGGCGCGCGGCACGATCTGGTGGACGCGGTGTTCGCGCTCGGCGACGACGACCTGGTGCGGATCGTGCGGCGCGTCGAGGCGCTGGGGCGGTTCCTGGCGACCGACGACGGGGCCAACCTCTTGGCCGCCTACAAGCGCGCCTCCAACATCCTCGCCGCCGAGGCCAGGAAGGGCGAGCTGCCGTCGGGCGCTCCCGCCGCGCTGACCGGCGCGCCAGCCGAGGAGCGGGCGCTGCTGAAGGCGCTGGGCGCCGCCGAGCCGAAGGTGGAGCAGGCGCTGGCGGCCGAGGATTTCGCCGCCGCCATGCGCGCGCTCGCGGCGCTGCGCGCGCCCGTCGACGCCTTCTTCGACAAGGTGCTGGTCAATTCCGAGGTCGCGGCCGAGCGCGCAAACCGGTTGCAACTCCTCGCCGCCGTGCGCGCTCTGATGGGCCAGGTGGCGGACTTCTCTCAGGTTTCGGGTTAGGAACGGTCATGGTCGATACGCTGACCAGGAAGGGCTTCGTCTACGCGTTCGGCGGGGGCGGCGCCGACGGCGACGCCTCGATGAAGGACCTCCTGGGCGGCAAGGGCGCCAACCTGGCGGAGATGTCGTCGCTCGGCCTGCCGGTGCCGCCGGGCTTCACCATCACGACCGAGGCCTGCACCTACTTCTACGCCAACCAGCGCCGCTATCCGGAGAGCCTGAAGGCCGAGGTGGCCGAGGCGCTGTCGCGCGTCGAGACGCTGACCGGCAAGCAGTTCGGCGATGCGGCGAATCCGCTGCTCGTGTCCGTGCGCTCCGGCGCGCGCGCCTCGATGCCCGGCATGATGGACACGGTGCTGAACCTTGGCCTCAACGATGCGACAGTCGAGGGCCTGGCGAAGCTCGCCGGCGACCGCCGCTTCGCCTTCGACAGCTACCGCCGCTTCATCCAGATGTACTCGAACGTGGTGCTGGGCCTCGACCACCACATGTTCGAGGAGATCCTCGACGACCACAAGGACGCGCTGGGCCTCAGCATCGATACCGAACTCTCCGCTGAGGACTGGGAAGGCGTGGTGCGCGACTACAAGGCCGCCGTCGAGCGCGACCGGAGCGAGCCGTTCCCGCAGGCGCCCGAGGCGCAGTTGTGGGGCGCGATCGGCGCTGTCTTCAACAGCTGGATGAACGAGCGGGCGAAGTTCTATCGCCGCATGCACGACATCCCGGAAAGCTGGGGCACGGCGGTGAACGTGCAGTCGATGGTGTTCGGCAACATGGGCGAGACCAGCGCCACCGGCGTCGCCTTCACCCGAAATCCGTCGACCGGCGAGCATGCGCTCTACGGCGAGTTCCTGATCAACGCCCAGGGCGAGGACGTCGTGGCTGGCATCCGCACGCCGCAGTCGATCACGCGCGCCGCACGCGAAGAGATGGGCGAAAAGGCGCTCTCGATGGAGGAGGCGCTGCCGGAGGTGTTCGGCGAGCTGAAGGGCGTCGTCACCCAGCTCGAGCGCCACTACCGCGACATGCAGGACATCGAGTTCACCGTCGAGCGCGGGCGGCTCTACATGCTGCAGACGCGCAACGGCAAGCGCACCGCCAAGGCGGCGCTGCGCGTGGCGGTGGACCTCGCCACGGAAGGGCTGATCAGCAAGGAAGAGGCGGTGACGCGGGTCGAGCCCGCCTCGCTCGACCAGCTGCTGCACCCGACCATCGACCCGGCAGCGGAGCGCGACGTAATCGCCGTCGGCCTGCCGGCCTCGCCCGGCGCGGCGACCGGCAAGATCGTCTTCACCGCCGAGGAGGCCGAGCGGCTGGGCGTCGCCGGCGAGGCGGTGATCCTGGTCCGCAACGAGACCAGCCCTGAGGACATCCGCGGCATGGAGGCCGCGCGCGGCATCGTCACCGCCCGCGGCGGCATGACCAGCCACGCGGCGGTGGTCGCGCGCGGCATGGGCCGGGCGTGCGTCTCCGGCGCCGGCGAGATCCAGATCTACGAGAAGCAGGGCGAGATGCGCGCGCGCGGCCGCGTCTTCAGGGCCGGCGAGATCATCACCATCGACGGCGGCAAGGGCGAGATCCTGGCCGGGGAGGTGCAGATGGTCGAGCCGGAGCTCTCGGACGACTTCGCCACGCTGATGGCTTGGGCCGACAACGCCCGGCGCCTGAAGGTGCGCGCCAACGCCGAGACGGCCACCGACGCGGCGGCCGCGCGGCAGTTCGGGGCCGAGGGCATCGGGCTATGCCGCACCGAGCACATGTTCTTCAACGACACGCGCATCGCTGCGGTGCGCGAGATGATCCTCGCCGACGATGAACAGGGCCGGCGCGCGGCGCTGGCCAAGATCGCGCCGATGCAGCGCGGCGACTTCGTGCAGCTGTTCACCATCATGGAGGGGCTGCCGGTGACGATCCGGCTGCTCGACGCGCCGCTGCACGAGTTCCTCCCGCACACGGAAGAGGACCTGGACGCAGTCGCCAAGGCGACCGGGCTCGACGCCGGCAAGCTGATGCGGCGCGCCCGCGAGCTGCGCGAGACCAACCCGATGCTCGGTCACCGCGGCTGCCGCCTGGGAATCTCGTATCCAGAGATCTACGAGATGCAGGTGCGGGCGATCATCGAGGCGGCGCTGGAGGTGAAGGCCGCCGGCAAGGCTGCGCCGTGCCCGGAGATCATGCATCCGCTGATCGCCAAGGGCGAGGAGATGGCGTTCCTGCGCCAGCTCACCGACCGGGTGGTCAAGCAGGTGCTGGAGGAGCGCGGTGGGGCGCTGGAATACACCGTCGGCGCGATGATCGAGCTGCCGCGCGCAGCCGTCTGCGCCGACGAGATCGCCGAGAACGCCGAGTTCTTCTCGTTCGGCACCAACGACCTGACGCAGACCACCTACGGCATCAGCCGTGACGACTCTGGCCGGTTCCTGACCGCCTATATCGACAAGGGGATCTTCGAGAAGGACCCGTTCGCCTCGCTCGACCAGCAGGGCGTCGGCCAGCTGGTGCGCCTGGGGGTCGAGCGGGGAAGGGCCACGCGTAGCGGGGTCAAACTCGGCATCTGCGGCGAGCACGGCGGGGATCCGGCCTCGATCGCCTTCTTCGAAGAAGTCGGCCTCGACTACGTCAGCTGCTCGCCCTACCGCGTCCCCATCGCCCGCCTCGCGGCCGCCCAGGCCGCGTTGCAGGGTAGGGCGGCGAGCAACGCCTAAACGTCGCGCCTGCGGAGCGTTGCCTGTGATCCGGGCTCGCCTCTATCGTCCGCCGGAACCCTGACGCGCAGCGAGAGGCCATGTCCGATTCACCCCTCGAGGAGCTCGAGCACCACGAGCATGCCGAGCACGCGCACCACGCGGCGGAGAGCGGCGATCCGCTGATCCTGCAGGTCACCTTCACCATCGCGGTGCTGGCGGTGGCGGCGGCGATCTCGGCCAGCCTGGAGACCACCGAGAGCGACGCGGCGATCGTCGCCAAGAACGACGCGGTGCTGGCCCAGGACCAGGCGACCGACGCCTGGGGCTTCGCCAACTCCAAGAGCTTGCGCAAGAAGGTCTACGAGATCGCCGCCGACGGCGCCGGCCCGAAGGCCGCCGCCTACGCGAAGTCGGCCGCGCACGAGGACGCAGACCAGGTCAGGGCCACCGCGCAGGCCAAGTCGTACGAGGGCAAGCGCGACGCCGCGCTCGAGGTCGCCGACAAGCATGAGCATCGCCATGCTAGGCTGACGGTGGCGTCGACGCTGCTGCACATGTCGATCGCGATCGCGACGCTGGCCATCCTGCTGCATCGGCGCTGGCCGTGGCTCACTGCGATCGGGCTCAGCGCGATCGGCCTGGGCGTGGCGGCCTGGGCCTATCTCTAGCGGCGGTCGCGCCTCCGCTCTCGGCGTCCGACGTTCTCGGGACTTTCATGCGCCGTTCCGTTTTCGCGTGTCGGGCGAACAGCAGCCGTGCGCGGAAGGTTCCGCCGGCGACGCTTGCCGTCCCCAGGTCAGTCCCTGAGCAGCGGCAGCGAGACGCCGAGGGTGGGGCGCTCGGCCAGCAGCTCGCGGCGGAAGCGGAAGAGCTCGGCCGGCCGCCCGCCGGTCTCGACGTCCATGCGGCCGAGGCCCTCAACGAGGCCGGTGCGCTCGACCACGCGGCGGAAGTTCTGCTTGTGCAGCGCGACGCCGGAGATCGCCTCGACGGTTCGCTGCAGCGCCGACAGGGTGAAGGCGTCCGGCATCAGCTCGAAGATCACCGGCCGGTACTTCAGCTTGGCGCGCAGGCGCCCGAGCCCGGTCGCCAGGATGCGGCGGTGGTCGGAGACCATCGGCGCGCCGAGCCCGATGGCGGCCGGCTCGTCCGGCGCGCCGCCCAGCGCGCGGGCGCGGTCGCGGGCGGCTTCCGGCGCCAGCCCGGCCTCGTAGAGCAGTTCGTAGCGGTCGAGCACGCGCTCCTCGTTCCAGGGCGCGCCGGCCTCGGCGAACAGCAGCCGCACTCGCGCCAGCCGCGTCTCCGAGCGGCCGGCCCAGGCGGTCAGCGCCGGCAGGATGACGGCGTCGACGATCTCCGGGCGGCCCCTGCGCCAGTCCTCCCATGGGAAGAAGTCGAGGAACGGCGACCAGCTCGAGTCGGGGGCCTCGGTCTCCACGGCGAGCGGCGCCAGCGCCAGGTAGCCGACCGAGATCACCCGCGCCGCGCCGGCGCCGACGTCGGCCAGCGGCGCCTCGCGGCCCTTGTCGCCGAACGTGTAGAGCTGCTCGACGAACCCCAGCTCGAACCGGGTCTGGCGGGTCACGAACTCACGCAGCGCAATCTCGAAGGTGCGGTGGCCGTCCGGGTCGAACGGGCCGAACGGCAGGCCTTCCAGCGGCGACAGGACCCCGCGCTCGCGCGGCCGCACGGTCAGCGCGGCGGCCTCGCCGTCCTTGATGGCGATCACCACCGCCGACAGCCCGATGACGACTTCGGTGGCCATCTAGCGGCGCACCTGGATGTCGAAGGGAACACCCTCCATGACGAAACCGTTGCCGCCCATGGCCTCCACCGCTTCCGCCATACGGCCCTGACGACCGAGGATGTCGTCGGCCAGGGCGACGATGCGGCGGTTCGGGAAGGCGGAGGGGGAAGCTCTGCGGATGGCAAGCGCAATCTCGAGCTCGTCGGCGTGCGGGTCGCGCTCGCAGGCGATGGCGAAGGCGCTCGCCACGGAGCGGCTGATCCCGGCGAAGCAGTGGACCACCATCGGCGACGCGGCATCCCAGCTGCGGCCGAAGTCGAGGATATCCTCGACCATCGCCGCATCCGGGCAGATCAGACCCGCTATCGGCGCTGGAATATCGTGCATGCCAACCCGCAGATGCCTGGCTGGCGCGACGCCTGCGGGCGTCGGGATCATCTCCTCGGGCGGCAGCAGGCTCAGCAGGTGCGAGGGCGCGCGCGCCGCGATCACCCGGGGCAGCAGGCGCAGCGGGCTGACGATCAGGACCATGCCGCTCTCCGGACCGCTATTCGGTGTCGAAGGCCTGGTCGGCGCCCTGAAAGCCCGCCGCCTCGGCCAGCACCTGGTAGCGATCAAGATAGCGCGCCTGCGCGACGGAAGCCGACATGGGCTCGATGGCGAGCTGGTAGCCGGGCGGCGGCGCGCCGAACAGGCGCAAAGACTCGGCGTGCGCGAAGCCGGCGATCTGGGTCGCCTCGAAGAAGGCGCAGGCGCGGTCGGCGCTCTTGATCAGCGTCCTGATCTTGGCCGGAATATGGGCCGGCAGGCCGAAGCGGACGTTGATCGCGGTCTCCAGCTTCTCCTCGAAGGCGCGGTAGTCGAGGCCGAGCGCCGCCTTGAACGGCGAGATCATGTCGCCGATCACGTACTCGGCGGCGTCGTGCAGCAGCGCGGCCAGCCGCCAGCGCGGCTCCAGGCCGGGGCGGATGTGGGCGGCGATTTCCTCCACCACGAACGAGTGCTGGGCCACCGAGAAGGCGTTCTCGCCGATCGTCTGGCCGTTCCAGCGCGCTACGCGGGCGAGGCCATGGGCGATGTCCTCGATCTCGATGTCGAGCGGGGAGGGGTCGAGCAGGTCGAGCCGGCGGCCGGACAGCATCCGCTGCCAGGCCCGCGGCGCATCTGTCTTGGAGCGTCGCGCGCCTCTCGCCACCGGATTCGTCGCTCCGCCATGCCCCTCGGCCGCACGCAGGGCCTTGCCGCGCCATGACCGATTGCTTGACAAATATCAATGCACGGCGCCGCGTGGAGAGGGCGTTCAGAAGCGTCAACGGAGGAACGCGATGATTTGGGCGAGGGTCATGGCGCCGCTCTCGGGCGGCGAGGGAGACCGGCACATTGTCGCCGCGGCAGCGGCGCTGGCGGAGCCGTTCGAGGCCGAGATGGCCTGCGTGCACGCGCCGCCGGACGTGGCCGACCTGATCCCCTGGATGGGCGACGGTTTCATGGGCGGCGTGCAGGCGAGCGCGGTCGATGCGATCCGCGAGGCGGCGTCCGAGGGCGCGAAGGCGGCGGCCGCGGTCGTCGACGGCGTGCCCTACGCCAAGAAGAGCTTCCGCACGTTGGCTTCGCCGGTCTGGGCGGCGCTCGCTTTGCATAGCCGGCTCTCGGACGTGGTGGTGTTCGACGATTCGGCCGCCAAGGGCCGCGGGCCGCTCGCCGAGGTGTTCCAGCAGATCGTCGCCGACGAGCAACGGCCGACGCTGGTGGCGCGCGAGGGCTTTTCGGTCGGCGGCGCGGTCGCGGTCGCCTGGGATGGCGGCAAGGAAGCCAGCCGCGCGGTGCGCACCGCCGTGCCGCTGCTGGAGAAGGCGTCCAAGGTGGTGATCCTCTCGGCGCCGCAGGCGGCGGCGCGGCAGTTCGATCCGGCCGGCCTGCAGGCCTATCTCACGGCCCGCGGCGTGAAGTCGGAGATCGAGAAGCTGGAGGGATCGGCCGACGCCGCGCCGCGCCTCTTGAAGGCCGCGGTGGATAGCGGCGCCAACCTGCTGGTCGCCGGCGCGTTCGGCCACCCGCGCCTGCAGGAGTTCGTGTTCGGCGGCGCGACGCGCACCTTCTTCGCCGCGCAAGCTCCCTCCCTGTTCATTTCCCACTAGGATCGGCGATCGATGGCTGACGGCGCCCGCACCAACACCAAAGTCCCGCTCTCGCGCATCGTCATGCGCATGGCGCGCAATCCCGGCACCGAGTTCGCCGATGGCGACGACCATCGCGGCTATGCGCTGGTCGCGCCGCTGACCAAGGACGGCCACCTCGATGCGACCGCGTACGGCAAGGCCAAGCGCGCCTGCTCGGTGCGCCGCTTCGCGCCGGACGAGGACCCCAGCGACGGCAAGCTCGTGCACCAGGGGCGCACCTGGTACTTCGACTACGACAACGCCGAGGACACCGGCGAGGAGCCGGTGTTCCGTCTCGGCCAGCACCGCTTCGCCGTCGGCGAATACGTCAGCATCACCGACGAGGACGGGCGCCTGCTCACCTACAAGGTCACCGACGTCACGCCGGTCTGAGGCCGTCGGCGGCCCCGCGGGCGCAGGGAGCCGCCGGCGGCTCGACGCGACTCTCCCCGCCGGGGACGCGGGTCAGCCCTGGCGGAACAGCCGCAGCATCGCAGTCGACATCGCCGTGCCGCTCAGCATCAGCGAGCCGCCCAGGACCAGCAGGGCCACCGTCGTCAGCACCGTGCTCGCGCCGACGGCGGTCAGGGCGAGGATGCCGAGCACCACGGCCGCCAGGCCCGCCAGCAGGTGGGCCGCGGCCGCGCTGCTCGTGGGCGCGGCCAAGGTCGCCGCGCTCCCGATGCGGCCGACGACGCCCGCCGACAGCATCAGCGCTGCGCCGCCCACGATCACCAGCGCAGCCATCAGCACCGGGATGGCGATTCCGATCAGCGACAGGATCCCGAGCACGATCGCGGCAAGGCCGGCGACCAGTTCGACGGTCACGCCGCCGTTCAGCTCTATGTCGGCGCCGGCCGCCGCCGCCTGGCGCGCCGCGATGGCCGCGCCCTCCACGATGAAGGCCGCGCCGAAGATGATGCCGGCGATCGGCGTCAGGACGCGGGGAATCACGCCGACCAGGCCGAGAATGGCCAGGATCACCACCGCGACCCCGCCCATGCTCTCCGTGGCGCCTCCGCTGTCTACGGCGGTTAGCCGCCGAGTATCGGTGGTTGAGAATGCAGTGGACATTTTCAGGTACTCGCTATTCGAACACAGCTCTCCCAGCCTCTCGTGGCAGGAGAACGGATCGGGATCGCGGCTCGTTCCAAGGATGCATCCCGGCAGGATGTATCTGGGCCGAACGCCGCAGGGTGCTTGAATCACGGCGTGACAATGGCGAAATCCCGCCCATGCCCTCCGAGACCGCGGCTGAACGCCGTTCGCTGTTCGCCGAGACCGTGACCCGCGAGACCGGGATCGACGAGGTGATGATCGAGCGCTTGGTGCATGCCTTCTACGCCGACGTGCGCGCCGATCCGCTGCTCGCGCCGATCTTCGCGGCGATCGTCGAGGACTGGACGCCGCACCTGGCGCAGATGTGCGCCTTCTGGTCGTCGGTGGTGCTGATGACCGGCCGCTACCATGGCCGGCCGATGGAGAAGCATCTGCCGCTGCCGGTCGATGCGGCGCACTTCGACCGCTGGCTGGCGCTGTTCGAGGCGGCCGCCCGCCGCGAGTGCCCGCCGGCAGCCGCGGCGGTCTTCATCGAGCGCGCCCACCGCATCGCCGAAAGCCTCGAGCTCGGCCTCGCCGGCCAGCGCGGCCAGCTGCTGATGGCCGGCGAGCGGCTGCGCCCGCAAGCCTAGGCCTTGCCGGCGGCCTGCGTTCGGGTCATCTCATTCGCATGGCCCGGTACGAACTTCGGCTGTTCATGAGCAACGGGTGTGGCTCGGCCCTGCTCGGCGAGGTGGCCGTCATCGAAGCACACGACGGCGAGGCCGCCATGTCCGAGGCGCGCCAGCGCGTGCGGCAGCTGCCGAAGCGCTGCTTCGGGACGCTCTACGACGCGGCCGGCGCCGAGCTCTGGAGCGACGAGTCGCCGGGTCCGCAGGCCGGCTGAAGCCCGTCGCCGTCAGCCGCGGGCGGCCCTTGCCAGCGCGGCCAGCGAGTCCTTGGCGAACGTGCGGCTGACGTCGGCGTCGCGGATCATCATGAAGCCGTGCGGGGCGCCCGGATAGATGTGCACCTCGGTCGGCACGCCGGCGCGGATCAGCCGGCGGGCGTAGTCGAGGTCTTCCTCCAGGAAGAGATCGAGCGCGCCGACGCTCATGAAGGTGGGCGGCAGGCCGGAAAGGTCGCTCGCCCTGGCCGGCGCAGCGAACGGGGAGACGTCCGGCAAGCCCGGCGCGTGGCCCAGCAACGAGGCCCAGCCGAACATGTTGGCCGCCGGGTTCCAGACGAACTGCCCGAGGTAGGGTGACGGATCGGGATGGATGCAGGTGCGGTCGTCCAGCATCGGGAACACCAGGTGCTGGAACGCGATCGGGATCTCGCCGCGCTCGCGCGCCAGCAGCACCAGTGCGGCGGCGAGGCCGCCGCCGGCGCTCTCGCCAGTGACGATGATCCGCCCGCGGTCGACGCCCAGCCGCTCGGCCTCGGCGTGCAGCCAGGCGAGCCCGGCGTAGCAGTCCTCGACCGGTCCCGGATACGGCGTCTCCGGCGCGAGGCGGTAGTCGACGGAGACGACGACGGCGCCGAACTCCTGCGCGTAGGCCGCGTCGGTGTCGGCGGTCATGTCGGCCAAGCCCAGCACATAGCCGCCGCCGTGGATGTGCAGGACGCCCGGCCGGCCCGAGCCCGCGGCCGTCGGCGCGGTGACGATGAGGCGGACGTCCGGCGCGCCGTCGCGGCCGGGCGCCTTGGTTTCGGTGACCACGACGTCGCCCGGCGTCGGCGCCCTGGGTGGCGCGTTCGCCGCGAGCCGCGCGCGCAGCTCGGCCATGTCCAGCCCGTCGAACGAGATCGCCGGCATCAGGTCGACGAACGGGAGCAGTTGCGGATCGACGAGGTGTCTGGATGGCACTGGCGGCTTCCTCTGCTGCTGCCGATTTCGCGGTCTAGAAGTTCGCCCGCTGGCTGATTGCGCCATCGACGACCATGTTGATGCCCGTGGTGAAGCCAGAGAGCGGGCTTGCCAGGAACACTGTCGCGGCGGCGATCTCCTCCGGCGTCGCCATGCGGCCGGTGGGGTTGCGGGCGATCATCATCTTGAAGAAGTCGGGCGCGCGCTCCTCGGTGACGCCCCAGACGCCGCCCTTGAAGTAGACGGTGCCGGGCGAGATCACGTTGCAGCGCAGATGCTTGGGGGCGCCCTCGCGGGCGACGCCCTTGGCGTAGTGGATCAGCGCCGCCTTGATCGCGCCGTAGGCCGAAGGCGCGCTCGCCTCGGCCGCCGAGACCGACGAGGTGATGATGAAGGCGGCGTCGCCATGCTCGGCGCCCGCCCTCTCCAGGAACGGCCGCGCCGCTTCCAGCGAGCGCACCGCGCCCATCAGGTCGAGGTCGTACATCGCCTTCCAGTCTTCCTCGCTGGCGCCGCGGGTGAGCGCGCTGGCGTTGGAGACCAGGATGTCGAGCCCGCCGAGCGCCTCGGCCGTCTCGGTGATCCAGTGCTTCAGCGCCGGGCCGTCGGCGATGTCGACCGCGCCGCCGATCGCCGTCACGCCCTTCGCCTTCAGCGCGGCGACCACCGCGTCGACCCCGGCCTGGCCGCGCGCGCAGATGGCGACGTGGCAACCCTCGTCCGCCAGCGCCTCGGCGATCGCCTTGCCGATGCCGCGCGAGGCGCCGATGACGATCGCCTTCCTGCCCTTCAGTTGCAGATCCATCCCCGGTCCTCCTCCCGACTGCCGACCCTTCAGTCGTGCTTACGGGAGCCGGCGGCGCGCGCCAAGCGGGGAGGGCGGCCTCAGTGACGCTTGTCGCCGCCGCCGTGCTGCGCGGGCGGGGCGGCGTGGGCCTCAGGGGCCGGATGTGGCCGGGCCGCCGCCTGCGGCGCGGCATGCGCCTGCGGCGGAGGCGCAACACGCGCGGTGGGCGGCGCGGCGTGCGCTTCCTGTGTTCGCGCTGCGGGTGCGTGGAACGCATGCGCCTGCGCGGCCTGCGGCGGCGGCTCGGCGCGACGCCCGGCGAACGCCGCGCGCGCCGGCGCAGCATGAGACTCGGCGCGCGCCTGGTAGGCCGTATCGTTGGCGTGCTCGGTGGCCGAGCGCGCCATGGCCTGCGGGCGCCCAGCCGCGGCTCGCTCGGCTTGCGGCGGTGCGGCGTTGAAGGCCCGGCGCGTCGCCCGCGCTTGGCGTCCTCGGCGTTCGGAGGCTGGCGGCGGGGCTGCCGCGTAGCGGTTCAGGGCCGCGCCCTCAGCACGTTGCGGCGCGCGGGCGGCCATCGGCGGCCCGCCCATAGGCCCACCTTGGGCGATCGACTGCGCGGCGCGCTGCTCGCGCTGCGCGCGGCCCGACTGGCCGAGCTGGCTGTCGGTCTGCGCGGCGTAGGTTTCGCGCCGCGTCGCCTCGGACGCAAAGCGCGCCTGGCCCTGCGCCTGGTGCTGGGCGTGGTAGGCGCTCCAGGCCGGGTCCCGCGCCGCGTCGCGGGCGAAGCTGGCGTGCTCGGCGCTGATCAGGCCGCGCCGGGCGTTCCAGTTGGCGGCCGCCACCGCCTGGTGCGGCTGGCTCGCCGAGGCCTGGCGCAAGAGGCGCCCGCGGGCGAGGTACTGCCCGGCGGTCGCCGCGGCGGCCGGGTCGGCCGACGGCGCGACCTCACGCCCGCCGCGGGCGTAGATGGCCACCAGTCGGCCGTTCTGGAAGCCGTAGCCGTAGCTCGGATCCTGGACGTAGAACGGCGTGTAGGCGCCGGGCTCGAAATAGTAGTAGCGCTCGCCGCCGGGCACCGGCTCGGCGAGGCATTCGCTATCGTCGTCGGCGACCCAGACCCAGGGCGTGACGCCCTCGTCGTAGAAGGCGTAGTCGGGCGGCGAATCGCCGAACGCCCAGCTCATCGCCCAGGCCTGGTCGGGATAGGCGTAGGCGTTGCGGTAGTCGGTCAGCGTGGCGATGCGGGCGGGCGGCGCGGGCGGCAGGCCGCCGGGCGCCGGCGCTTCGCCCATCGGCGCGGCCGCGCCCATCTCCACCGGCAGCGCGGCCACCTGCGGCTTGGCGCGTTGGCACGCGACGAGGCCGCCGCCGGCCGCGATCGCGGCCGCGGCCATCAGTGCGATCTTCAGTCTCACGGGTCCATCGGCTCCTTTGTCAGAGCTCTCCCGACCACGCTAACGGTTGAGCCGGCCGATGGGTCCCGCGCCGCGCGCTCATGCGGCGCACCCGACGGCGAGGGTCCCGAAACGAAAACGGGAGCGGCCTGGTTGGCCGCTCCCGTCATCTCGAACCGAACTGGTTCTGCCGTTGAGGCCTACATCTGCCCCGGGCGGGCGCCGGCTTCTCGGCGGGCCAGGAAGGCGAGGCGTTCGAACAGCTGGACGTCCTGCTCATTCTTCAGGAGCGCGCCGTGCAGCGGCGGGATCAGCTTGGTCGGATCCTTCTCGCGCAGCGAGTTCTCGTCGATGTCCTCGACCATCAGCAGCTTCAGCCAGTCGAGCAGCTCGGAGGTGGAGGGCTTCTTCTTCAGGCCTGGCACCTTGCGCATGTCGTAGAAGATGCGCAGCGCCTCCGAGACCAGCTTCTGTTTGATCCCCGGATAGTGGACGTCGATGATCTGCCGCATCGTGCCGTCGTCGGGGAAGCGGATGTAGTGGAAGAAGCAGCGGCGCAGGAACGCGTCCGGCAGCTCCTTCTCGTTGTTCGAGGTGATGATCACCACCGGCCGGATCTTGGCCTTGATGGTCTCGTCGGTCTCGTAAACGTAGAACTCCATCCGATCGAGCTCCTGCAGGAGGTCGTTCGGAAACTCGATGTCGGCCTTGTCGATCTCGTCGATCAGCAGCACCGGCCGCACGTCCGAGTCGAACGCTTCCCAGAGCTTGCCGCGCTTGATGTAGTTCTTGACGTCCTTCACCCGCTCGTCGCCGAGCTGCGAGTCGCGCAGGCGGGTCACCGCCTCGTACTCGTAGAGGCCTTGCAGGGCCTTGGTGGTCGACTTGATGTGCCAGGTGATCAGCGGCGCGTTCAGCGCCTTGGCCACCTCGTAGGCCAGCACCGTCTTGCCGGTCCCGGGTTCGCCCTTGATCAGCAGCGGCCGCTCGAGCGCCACAGACGCGTTCACTGCAATCTTCAGGTCGTCTGTGGCGACGTAGTCGGCCGTGCCTTCGAAACGCTCGCTCATTCTCGCTCCCGGGCCCGGAAGTGGGCTCGAACAAATGTTCAAATCGGGGGCACCCTAAAGGGCCGGGCGCGATGTTCAAGCGGCTTTGGCGACGCGAGCGTCAGTTTGCGTGGATAGGCTCAAGGGGAGCGGCGGCTGATCGAGACCGGGTCACTGGCCGGAAATGTCAGGGCGAGGGCCTCGTCGAGGGCGGCGTCGACGGCCTCCCTGGTCACCGCGTCGGCCCCATAGCCCAGCGCTTCGACATCGCCGACGAGATCCTCGGGGGCGAGACCATCGGGCTCGTAGTCGGCCGGCTGCGCGTCGTCTTCGGCGACCAGGTCGGCGTCGTCGCGAACGAAGCTACGCGGCTCGTCGAGATCCTCGTCGGCGAGGACAATCTCTTCCAGCTCAGCCTCGTCGGCCTGGTCCGGGTCGAAGTCGTCTTCCGGCTCCAACGCCTCGTTGGCGTCCTCGGGGACGCTGGTCGCGTCGAACAGGTCGCGCTGCATGTCGGACGTCGCGATGTCGCGGCCGTCGGCGGTGATGTTCTCCTCGTCGAAGGTCTCGGCGAGGCTCTGGTCGTCGAAGTCGCTGGCGTCGTTGTTAGGATCGGGCATGGCGCGTCTCCCCTTGAGAGGAGGAAAACGGCCGGCGAGGGCGGCCGTTCCGGCCGGTCAGAGCGCGGCGAGCGCTGCGGCGACGCTCGCCATCACACCTTCCCAGCTGGAGAGGTTCGGCGGCGAGAACACCCGCGCCTGCGGGTACCAGGGCATGGCGGGGGCGCCGAGCCCGGTCCAGGCGCCCGGCGCCGAGATGATCCAGGTCGGCGCGCCGCAGGCCGCGGCGATGTTGGACGTCGCGTTCATGCAGCCCAGCGTCAGGTCGAGCGCCGACGTGAGGGCGGCGATGTCGTCGAGGTCCTGCTTCAGGTCGATGCCGGGCGGCGTCCAGATGTCGACGTCGAGCTCGCGGCGGGCCCACTCGATCTCGGCGGCGCAGTCGCCGTACTGCACGTTGACGAAGGCGACGCCTGGGGTTCTGAGAATCGGCGCCCAGAGCTCGAACGGCGAGTAGTAGCGGGCGCGGGCCGACTCGACCTTCATGCTCTTCCAGAGGATGCCGACCTTGCGGCCGGCCGGCGCGGCGTCGAGCGCCGCGCGCCAGTGCGCCACGCGGGCCGGACCGGGGGTCAGGAAGCGCTCGCGGACGGGGAAGTCCTCGACGTGGCGGCGGAAGCGCCGCAGCAACGAGGCCATCGGGGTCCACAGGTCGAAGCGCTGGTAGTCGCCCAGCGCCGGCGCGGCGCGATAGTTGCGGCCGTGCTGCATGAAGGTCAGGTGCGGCGCCACCTCGGCGGCGGGGAACGAGCGGCGGAACAGCGGCACGAGGCGCTCTTCCACGGCCAGCACCAGCTTGCCGTCCGGCCCCAGGGCCTCGAGGACGTCGGGCAGCATATTGGCGAACAGCACCTCGTCGCCCAGGCCCTGCTCGCCCATCACCAGCAGCGTCTTGCCTGCGAGGTCGGCGTCCGGCGTCCAGCGCGGCCGCTCGTCGGCGATGAACACGGTGGCGTTGGCGAATTGCGGGTCGAGCCGCGCCTCGTAGTCGTCCCAGCCCTCGCCGAGCCGGCCGAGCACCAGTTTGATGGTGGCGCGGGCGAGCTGCATCATCGCCCGGTCGCTCTCGCCGCGCGCCAGCTCCAGCGCCGCCTCGCAGTCGGCGAGCGCCGCTTCGGGCTCGCCCAGCTCCAGGCGCGTGTTGCCGCGGTTGTAGCGGGCCTGCGCGAAGTCGGGCGCAAGCCGCAGCGCCTCGTCGAAGAAGATCAGCGCGGTCGGATGGTCGCTCTGCTCGGAGAGGATGGTGCCGAGCGTGTTCCAGAGGGTGGGATCGGTGGGGTCGCCCTTTATCGCCGCGCGCAGCACCTCGGTCGCCTCCGCGTGGCGGCCCTGGTCGCGCAGGGCGGTGGCGAGGTTGCCCATCGCATGCCAGGCGGCGGGGTGGGTCTCGACGTAGCGGCGGAACAGCTGCTCGGCGAGCTCCTTCATGCCCATCCGGAAGGCCAGCCGGCCGAGGTCGTTGGCGACGTCCGATTCGTCGGGCAGCAGCTTCAGCGCCGACTCGTAGGCCTTGATCGACTGGACGAAGTCGCCGGCCTTCTCGCGGGCGACGGCCAGGATGTACCAGGCCATGCCGGAGCGTTCGTCGTGATGCAGCGCCTTCAGCGCCCAGTCGGTGCCGGCCTTGGCGTCCTCCAGGCGCAGCGCCTCGATCGCCTTCTTGAGCAACTGGGCGACGGTCAGCGCCTTCAGCTCGGAGATCGCCCCTTCCAGCTTGCCGAGCGCGGTCGGCGAGGCGGCGTCGCCCATGGCGTCGGGCGTGGCTGCTGTTGCGGGCGGCTGCGCCGACAGGGCGTCCGAGGTCTTGGCGGCGGGTTTCGGCATGGTTGGCGAGACGCGATTCGGGCGAGCGGGAGAGGCTCGGGGCGGAGTTCGCGCGCGGGAAATTAAGCACTCGTAAAGCGCCACGCCCCTGTGCTTGAGGGGCCTTTCCAGCTCAGCGAGTCCTCCCCGGAAGTGGGGCAGGCAAGGCGCCGTTAACCATGTCGCTTTAGGCTGTCGAAACTTGGTGCGGCCGAAACCGGAAGTTGGGCGGGCGGCGCCAGACGACGTCGAGCATCATCCGTCCGGGGGTCAAGAGAATGCCGCTGAAGCTGTCGTTGAAGCCGGGCGAGAAGTTCGTGCTCAACGGGGCTGTCGTGCAGAACGGAGACCGCCGCAGCGCGCTGCTGTTGCAGAACAAGGCGTCCGTGCTGCGCGAGAAGGATATCATGCAGGCCGACGAGGCGACGACGCCGTCCCGGCGGATCTACTTTCCGGTCATGATGATGTACCTCGATCAGGCGGAATGCGACCGTTACCAGGACGCATTCGTCAAGCGGCTCTCCGAATTCATGGGCGCGGTGCGCAATCCCGAGGTGCTGACGGATTGCGTTAATATTTCCAAGTATGTGATGACCCGCGAGTATTACAAGGCGCTGATGCTGTGCCGAAAGTTGATCGAGTACGAAGACGAAAGGTTGGGGAATGTCGCTCCGCGCGTATCAGCAGGCGGCGCAGCGGTCTGAAACGCCCAGGGACGTCGAGTACCGGCTCTTCGCCCAGGTCACTCGCGCCCTGATGGACGTGAAGTCCAAGCCGCACGAGGACGTCGCGGCCTGGATCGACGTGCTGCACTGGAACCGGCGCGTCTGGGCGACGCTGGCCGACGACTGCTCGCACCCCGGCAACTCGCTGGCCGATTCGACGCGTGCGCAGATCATCTCGCTGAGCCTCTTCGTGCATCGCCACACCAGCCACGTGATGCGCCGCGAAGCGGACGTCGAGACGCTGATCGATATCAACCGGATGATGATGCAGGGCCTCTCCGGGCGCGCCGACGCGGCGTGATCCGCCGGCAGCTTCTGCCGCACAAGATTGCCGCCCGGCAGCTTTTGCCGTGAGGCGGGCCGCCGCAGCGGAACCGAAAATCATGCCAAATCAGAGTGTTGATCGCTGACGCCGACTGGGCGCGGCGCTTGCTTCCCAGTCAGTCGGGCAAAACGCCCCCGGCCGTCAAAACGACGCCGGACACCTGGAAAGGAACCAAGCATGCTTAGCGTCAATACCAATGCGGGCGCCCTTGTCGCGCTGGAGAACCTCAACAACACCAGCCAGCAGCTGACGACCGCCCAGAACATCGTTTCCACGGGCCTGCAGGTCGCCAACGCCAAGGACAACGGCGCCATCTGGGCCATCGCCCAGGGCGAACGCGCCACCATTTCCTCGCTCGACGCAGTGAAGTCCTCGCTGCAGACGGGCCAATCCATCCTCGACGTCGCCAACTCGGCCGGCACCACGGTCTCCAACCTGCTCACGCAGATGGAGCAGAAGGCCCTGGCCGCCTCCGACAACTCCATCGACACCGCCAGTCGCCAATCGCTCAACGCCGACTTCGTGGCGCTGCGCAACCAGATTACCTCGACCGTGCAGAACGCCGAGTTCAACGGCGTCAACCTGCTGAACGGCTCGCTGACCGCGATCACCTCGCTGGCCAACGCGCAGGGCACCTCGGTGCTCACCACCCAGGCCCAGAACCTGACGTTGGCCGGCGGGATCATCACGCTTTCAGCCACGGCGACGATCTCGGCTTCGTCGGCCGCCGCTTCAACGGTGTTGCAGACGGTGGAGTCGTCGCTGGCTGCGGTCGACAACGCGCTCGCCAACCTCGGCACCGCGTCGAAGGCGCTGGATACGCACCTGAACTTCGTCTCCAACCTTCAGGACACGCTGACCACCGGCGTCGGCAACCTGGTGAACGCCGACCTCGCCAAGGAAAGCGCCACCCTGCAGGCCCTGCAGACCAAGCAGCAGCTCGGGATCCAGGCCCTGTCGATCGCCAACTCGGCGTCCTCGGCCCTGCTGGGCCTCTTCCGGTAAACTGCAACTGATCGCCGGCGGACGGGCCGCTCACGGCTCGTCCGTCGCCATTTCCAACGCGGCGGCGACGGCCATCCGGCCTCGCCGCCGCCGTCGTTTTCGCCTGGCCGCGACCCGGTTGGTCGGCGCTTATTGCCTAGGCCGCTCGGCGCCGCGCATGCCTGGCGCCCGGCAACTTCTGCCGCGAGGCGCTCCAAGCTAGGCAAAACTTGCCGGAAGCCCTCTCCTAACGAGACTTTAATTCAATAAAATCAATGATGTAGGGTCGCGTTAACCACGGCAATTCTGGCGCGGCAATTGCTTCCTCCCAGGTGGGCAAAACGTCCCCGGCCGCCAAAACGGCGCCGGTCACCTGAAAAGGAACGAAGCTAATGTCGCTTAGCGTCAATACCAATTCGGGGGCGCTGATCGCGCTCGCGAACCTCAACCAGACCAGCCAACAGCTGCAGTCCGCCCAGAACATCGTGTCCACCGGCATGGCCGTCGCCAGCGCCAAGGACAACGGCGCCATCTGGGCCATCGCGCAGGGCGAACGCGCCACCGTCGGCGCGCTCGACGCGGTGAAGTCCTCGCTGCAGACCGGCCAGTCGATCATCGACGTCGCCAACTCGGCGGGCACCACCGTCTCCAACCTGCTCACGCAGATGGAACAGAAGGCCCTCGCCGCGTCCGACACCTCGATCGACACCGCGAGCCGTCAGTCGCTCAACGCCGACTTCGTGGCGCTGCGCGACCAGATCACCGCGACGGTGCAGAACGCCAGCTTCAATGGCGTCAACCTGCTGAATGGCAGCGTGACCAAGATCACGTCGCTCGCCAACACGCAGGGCACGTCGGTGCTGACCACCTCCGCTCAGAACCTCACGCTCGCCGGCGGCATCATCACGGTCTCGGCGACCGCGACGATCGGCGCTTCGGCGACCGGGGCCGGCACGGTGCTCTCGGCGGTCGAGGCCTCGCTGTCCGCAGTCGACAACGCGCTCGCTTCGCTGGGCACGGCGTCGAAGGCGCTGGATACGCACCTCAACTTCGTGTCGAACCTTCAGGACACGCTGACCACCGGTGTCGGAAACCTGGTGAACGCCGACCTCGCCAAGGAAAGCGCGACCCTGCAGGCCCTGCAGACCAAGCAGCAGCTCGGGATCCAGGCCCTGTCGATCGCGAACACCGCGTCTTCGGCCCTTCTGGGTCTGTTCCGCTAAGGGCGCTCGGGCGGCGGGCGCCAGGCTAGGCGTCCGCCGCTCGCGGCTCTTCGGGAGACGCCGGCGCTCCTCGCCGGCGGTTAGGAGAGATGACCAGCACAGCACCGATCTCGGGTCCCGCGCCCGAGCCTGCATCCGCGCAATCCGCGCCGACGCCGGCCCACGCGCCCCCGGGACAAAGCCAGACGCCCGCCCCGCGCACCGGCGACGACGCCGACCTGCGACTGGTGATCGAGGACGACAAGGCGGCCGGATCGTACGTCTACGTGACGATCAATTCCGTCACCGGAAAGGTCGTGTCCCAGGTCCCCAGGGAGCAGCTGCTGAAGATGAGGGAGGACCCGGGCTACCAGCCCGGCTCCGTCGTCGACTCGCGCAGCTAGCCGTCCTGGCGACAGACATCCGCGGCTGAACGCCGCCCCGCGGGCCTACCTGGCCCGACGCCGACGTTGCGCTGGCGCGACGGCGGCTTTGGCGCTTGGCGAAGCGTTAACCATAAGCTCACCATCTCGCCCCTAGCCTTCCGACCGTGAAGGTCGGCAAGAAAAGCCGTCCGGGGGCTCATAATGACCATCAGCATTCAAGGCTCGAGCGCGGCTGCGCTCTCGCTGCTCGACCCGCTGGCCAGCCAGGCCGCCGCCGGAACGGCGACCCCAACCTCAGATGCGACCAGCGGCGCGGCGGCAAACACGTCGAGCACCATCATCGACCTCAGCGGCCTTTCGACCAGCGGGCTCGGCGGGACAGCAGGCGGCTTCGCCAGCGACGCCACGATCGCCGATGCGGCAGTGGCCTCCGGCAGCCTCATCGAGGGTCTGCTCTCCCAGATGCGCGACGCGGCGGTCGCCGCCTCGGACCCGAGCGTCGGCAGTGACGCGCGCGCCGCGCTGAACGCCGGCTTCCAGTCCGGCCTTTCGCAGATCCAGGCGGCGCTCTCCGCGGCAGGGGTCGACGGGGTCAACCTGATCGACGGCTCGGCGACGGGAACAGGCACGGCCAGCCAGGCGCCCGATGGGCTCTCGGCGTTCGATATGACGGCCGGCGGCCCGCTGATCGGCCTGCCGGCGGGCGCCAGCCTGTCCGACCCAGCCACGGCCGCCAGCATCGCGGGCCAGTTGCAGACGGCGCTCGGCAATGTCGGCCAGGCGGTGGGCACGCTCGCGGACCAGGCGGATACGCTGCAGAGCGGGTTCGTCAGCGCGATGCGGGCGAACTCGCCGAGCTTCGATCCGGGCCTGGACGCCGACGGCGCGCGCCTGGCGGCCCTGCAGATCCAGCAGCAGCTGTCGGGCGGCGACGCCGCGATCGGCAACCAGACGCCGTCGTCGATCCTGGCGCTCTTCCGGCAGCAGTCGTTTAACCGCCCGTAAGCGCCGCGCGCGGCATCATCCTTGCTAGAGGAAGATCTCCTTTGGGCAGGGCGTAAGCAGCGTGACCGTCAGCACCGTCGGCCTGAACACGAGCGTCCTGCTCGGCTGGTACCAGTCCTTCTTCGGCGGAAGCGGGACCGACCCCAATGCCGCCCTGAATTCCTCGACGAACAGCTCCAATCCGCTGTCCCAGCTCACCGCCAGTGCGCCCGCCGTCCAGTACGCGCCGACCGCGCCCTGGAACGCGCAGACCCAGCCCAGCCAGACCCAGCTGATCAAGGCGGCGATGGGCGGCGCCAAGTTCTTCAACCCGTCCGCGGCCCAGCTCGACATGCCGGGGTCGAGCGCCGACTACAAGAATCTGTTCGCGCTCTATTCGGGTCTCAACAGCCTCTATGCGCTGGCCACCGCTGCCGGCAAATCGGGTGTCTCCAGCCTGCAGCAGAGCCAGTACGCCGCCGCCTTCGCGAGCGGCATGGCGCAGCTGCAGACCTATCTCGGCCAGACCAGCTTCCAGAAGCTCCAGATCGCCGACGGCGTCGTGCGCCCGAATCAGACCACCACCGTCAGCACGCCGGCCCAGCCGACCAGCTACGACACCGTGGCGCTGAACACGACCGGCGATTCCAGCGCCGTGGTCCCCGCCTTCCAGGGCAACGTGGCCTTCACGTTGACCGCGCAGCTGAGCAGCGGCTCGCAGAAGACCGTGCAGATCAACCTGGCCGACATGGGCTCGACGCCGCGCACGATGGGCAACGTCGTCGCCTACATGAACAGCCAGCTGCAGGCGGCCGGGGTGTTCGCCAGGTTCGCGTCCAACCCGATGCCGGCTCAGCCCGACACCATCACCGTGGGCGGCAAGCCGGTGACGGTCTCGAGCGGGCTGGAGGCCTGGGGCCTGACGCTGAACACCAATCCGGCCGAGACCATCACGCTCTCGGCGCCGACCACCGGCGCGGCGGTCTATGTCGGCCAGGTCGTCGGCAACCAGAGCGCCACCACCCAGAACGGCCAGCCGGTCGCGGCCGACGCGGTGAGCCAGCTGCTGAAGTTCAACGCCAGCGGCGACGGCGTCACCAGCCCCGACAAGCCGGCCTACGCCGCGTCCGACCAGCTGACGACCACGGCGCTAGGTGCGCAGGTCGCCTCGGTGCGCGCCACCGCGGTCTCGCCGGACGGCTCGGTCTATGTGCTCGCCAACGTCAACGCCACGCAGAGCGGCGCGGCGACGCCGGGCGGCCAGGACGTGGCGCTGCAGAAATATGATTCGGCGGGCAATCTGCTCTTTTCCACCGACCTCGGTTCGGCGACGAGCGCGTCGGGCCTGTCGCTGGCGGTGTCGGCGGACGGCAGCCAGGTGGCGGTGGCCGGGTCGGTGACCGGCTCGATGACAGCCGGCCAGACCGTCAACGATCCGACCGGGAACAACAGCTTCGTGGCGGTCTACGATTCGCAGGGCAACCAGGTCTGGACCCAGCAGGACGACGGCCTGACCCCGAACCGGGCCAACGCGGTGGCGTTCGACGCCAACGGCAACGTCTACGTCACCGGCCAGTCGCAGACGACGACCGGCCTGCAGCCGGTCGGCTCGCCGTCGAACAGCTTCCTGCAGGTGTTCTCGACCACCGGCAAGCGCATCGCCAACACCGCCGTCGCCACGGGCGGGGCCAACACCAGCTCGGGCGTCGCGGTCGACGGCGCCAACGTCTACGTGGCGGGCGTGCAGAACGGCGATGCGGTGGTCACCGAGTACGATATCTCCAACCCGGCCGCGCCGACGCTGGTCGCCTCGCGCGACCTGGGCTCGCTGGGCGGCGGCAACATTGTCGGCGTCGCCGTGCAGAACGGCAGCGTCTATGTGGCCGGGGCCGCCGCGGGCGGGGCGCTGAACGCCGGGACCGTCACCAGCGCCGCCTCCGGCAGCGGGCTCAACGCGTTCGCCGCGACCCTCTCGACCGGCCTCGCACCCGCGTCATCCGACGCGGTGGCCTACTACGGCGGGAGCGGCTCGACGATCGCCTCGGCGATGACGGTGGAAGGCGGCCAGGTCTGGCTAACCGGCCAGGCCACCGGCTCGCTGCCCGGCGAGCCGGCGATCGGCACGCACGACGGCTTCGTCGCCGCTTTGAACGTGAGCACCGGCGCGGTCGGCTACGCCCAGCGCTTCACCGGGCAGGACGGTCAGGTGGCGCCGACCTCGATCGCTGTCTCGGGCACGGGCGAGAGTGTGCTCGACCAGCTCGGCCTGCCGCAGGGCGTGGTCGATGGCCCCGTCTCCGATCTGATCACCTCGTCGACGCCGGTCAGCGCCGGCGACAGCTTCAAGATCGCCGTCGGCGGCGGCTCGCCGGTCACCATTACGATCAAGGCGACCGACACGATGGATTCGCTCGCCGCCGAGATCGCCCAGAAGACCGGCTTCCAGGTCAACGCGAGCACCTCGATCGGGGTGGGCGGCGCCACGACGCTGCAGCTGAAAGCGGCCGCCGGCTCGACCGTCACTCTGAGCGACGGTCCGTCCGGCAGCGATGCCCTGACCGGGCTCGGCCTGAAGGCGGGCCTCCTGGCCGCCACCACCACCAAGAACGGCGCCACGGTGCTGCAGAACAGCCGGACGCCGGTTTATGGGCTCGGCCTGCCGACCAGCCTCGACCTGAGCTCCGCGGCCGACATCCACACCGCCCAGGTGCAGCTGGCGGGCGCGATCGGCGTGGTCGAGAACGCCTACCAGAACCTCAAGAACGCGGCGACGCCGGCCGCGGTGCTGGCGCTGCAGAAGGCCCAGGCCAGCGGCTCGGCGCCCAAGTACCTGACCAGCGAGATCGCCAACTATCAGAGCGCACTGACCCGCCTGACCGCCGGCAATTCCTCGTCGTCCAGCTCGGGCCTCGGCGCGCTGCTGTCGACAAGAGGCTAGATTCCAAAAGCCTGGATCGCCCTTCAGCGCTCGAGCCGAACGCGTCGCGACCTAGCCCTCGCGGCTCAGCTCGATCCAGTGCGACAGCGCGTTGCGCACGCGCGGACGGTCCTGGTCGATCGCGATGGCGGCGCCGGTCAGGCGCGATCGCGCGGGCGTCAGCGCCAGCTGCACGTAGTTGAGGAAGCGCGACGTGTCGGGCGTGCCGATCGAGGCGCGCAGCTCGCCACGGAAGAGGCCGTCCTCGATGCGCGGATTGTTCACCAGCGCTGTCAGCTGGCGGCCGAAGCGCGCGTGGACGTCGCCGTCCGCATGGAAGGTCAGCTCGGCGGGCTTGTCGCCAGAGTACGTGGCGAGTACGCCGCGCCAGGTTCCGGCAAGGCCGCGCGGGGGCTTGAACCGGGGCGGAGCGGGCGGCGGAGCGGTCTCCAGGACCGGCCAGTCGGGGAACAGCTGCGCGGCGATCCGCTCGCTGACCGTGATCGGCGCGAGGCTGCTGGCGTTGCAGAGCACGATGGTCGCCACGCCCTGGTCGGGGAAGAGCCGGAGCATGGTGGAGACGCCGCCCATCCCGCCGGAGTGCGAGACGGTCCGGTAGGCGCCGCGCAACTCGTCGCGGAAGCCGATGCCATAGCGGGCGCCCGGGCCGCACGGGATGGCGCCGCGCTGCATCTCGTCCAGCGCCGCGTCGGGCAGGAGCTGCTTCTGGTCGGGTAGGCGCGCCTTCAGCTGGAAGAGCGCGAAGCGGGCGAGATCGTGGGCGCTGACGTACGCCTCCGACGCGCCCGGATGGTCGGTGACGTAGTCGGGGATCGGCGCGCCATCTGAGCCGTAGCGGGTCGCCGCGTAGGGCTCGAGGCCCGGGCCGACGCCGATCGAGCTTCGGCTCATGCCGAGCGGCTGGAAGACCTCGCGCCGCATCACCTCGGCGTAGTCGCAGTCCGCCGCCCGCGCGATGGCGTGGTCGAGCACGCCATAGCCGAGGTTCGAGTACTGGTGGCGCAGCCCCGGCTGGGTGACGAGATTGCCGTATCTCAGGATCGTCTCGTCCATTGATGGCCGTTTCCACGGCTCGTCGGCATAGAAGAACTGATAGTGCAGCGGCAGGCCGGCGCTGTGGTCGGCGATGCGCCGCACCGTCGCCGCGCGCGCGTCGCCGATCCGCGCATTGAGCTTCGCCGGGCCGAGGTAGTCGTTCATCGGCCGGTCGAGATCGATCTTGCCGGCGCGGGCGAGGATCATCAACGCGGTCGCCGTGAGCGGCTTGGTGATCGACGCCATCGAGTAGGGGGTATGCGCATCGGCCGCGCGCCGCTGCGCGCGATCGGCCCATCCGAGCGCCTCCTCCCAGACAATCCGCCCGTCCTGGACCACGGCGACCGCCAGCGAGGGCAGGGCCTGCTCCACCAGCTGGGCGCGGATGACGTCGCGGATATCGTCGAAGCTGTCGGTCATCGGACGCGGGCCGCCGTTCACTGCTCTGAGCTGCAGGTTGCGATAGGTGACCCCCCGGCGTCGAGGCCCGCGGCGACGAAGCAACCGACCTTGGCCCGGGTTTTGCGCTCAGACCCCGTGCGGCGTGGCGCTTGTGGTTGCGCGGCGCGTGAGCCCAGGCGGCCCGGGCGGGAGATTGGTTTGATCAGTCCGATACTTATGGGCGTTTCTGCAGCCGCCCGGGCGCTCGAGGCGCTGATCTCGACCAATCAATCCAGCCCGGCAAGCTCGTCCGCTGGGTCGTTCTCGACCGGGCAGGGCTTGCCCACCGGAAGCGCGCAAGGCGCCAACCCTCAGGGCGCCAATGCCCAGACCGCGCCGTCGAACGCCTCCAACCGGTTCGCCTCCGCCACGCTCGGCTTCCTGACGGCGCTGCAGGATCCGGAAAGCGCCGCGGCCGGCTTCGTGCACGGCGCCGAGACGGCGATCGGCCAGGACGTGAGCGGCGTCGGCTCGGCGCTGGAAAAGCTGAAGAACGCGCTGACCGGACCCTCGCCGAGCAGCGCCAGCGTCGCGGCGAGCGCGCTCTCGGTCGGCTCGACCGTCGCTGGCGCGCTGAACCAGCTCCCGTCGGAGCTGACCGGCCTGTTCGGCGGCCACCATCACCATCGCCACGGCGGCGTGGGCGCCCCTGGCGGCGTCGCCACCTCGTCCTCGGCCGTCAGCGTGCTCTCGCTGACCGGCGGCGCGCCGACCGCGGCGGGCTAGCCGGGCGTCGAGGAGAGGAACGACAGGATCACGTAGCGGCTGCCCCGGGTCACCGGCGCCGCCTCGTGCAGCAGCGAGGCGGAGAACACCATCGCCCCGCCGGCCGGCGCCGAATAGCCGACGTCGTCGAACTCAGGGAACCTCAGCGCGCCGCCCTCGTAGGCGTGGGTGTTGAGGTTGATCGACACCGCGAACTCGCGGAAGGCGGTGTGCGGCAGGGCGTTGTCGCGGTGGCGCCTGAACCAGCCGCCGTCGTCGTCGTAGCGGGCGATCAGGATGCGATCGGCGAAGCCGACGTCCTTCTGGAAGGCGCGCCTGATCTCGGGAACCAGGCGGCGCGCCATCACGTCCATCACCTCGGTGTGGAAGGGTGTTCCGGCGGCGAGCTCGATGTCGCGCCGGCGCTTCAGGCTCTCGTCGAGCTTGTGGACCGCGCCGCTCTCGAAGCCCGCCATCCGGCCCGCCTCGTGCGGGGAGGTCTCGAAGTGGTCGATGAAGGCCTGGCGGCGAGCCGGGGCGATCACGTTCGGCACGATCAGCACCGGCGCGGCGAACGCGGCGGTGCGCGCGGCCTCGCCGGCGACCAGCGGCGCGATCTCGTCGACAAGGGCCGCCGCGTCGCAGGGCGCGGCGAGCGGCGCCAGCGCCACGATCCGGCCGCCGCGGTCGATCGCCATCACGCCGGGCGCGCCATCCACCTGCCAGCTTTCCAGGCCGCCGGCCTCGGCCACGTGCACCAGGCCTTCGCGCGCCGCATCGCAGGCCGAGTAGTCGGGCGACAGCGGTGCGATCGGCACCAGGTCGACGCCCGCCGCCTCGAACGCCGGCCGCGCCTTGGCCAGCGCGTCGAACGCCTGCCGCGCCGCCTCGGCGGAGAGCGAGCCCAAGGCAACGATCAGCGCCGGGCGGCCGGCCTGCGCGTCCAGCGACCAGAAGCGGCCGCTGGCCGTCGCGCCGACGAACGCCGGCGCCTTGTCCCCGATCTCGGCTTGCATCCTCGCTCGCCTCCGATGCGCGCACCCCAGCGTGCGATCGAGCAACGCCGATTCCGGTTTGCGAGCTGTAAACTTTGCCCGCCGGATCAGACGGTGATGTCGAGGTGATCGGGCGGGGTGGGGCGGTCGCCGCCGCTGTGGTCATCGGGCGTCGGGTCTGGCGCATCGCGGCGCGCCGACGGCTCCGGAGGCTCGGGTTGGCGCCGTGGGGGACGATCGTCCTTGTGGCCCGGCTGGTGGACCGGCGTCGGCAGCGGGAGCAGGCGATCAAGCCGCATGGGACGCGCCTCCCGGCGGTCCGGCCTCCGGCCAACACGCACGCGGGCCTTGGCCGGACCGCAATGAGTACGCTTGGCGGGCCCTGACTGCGGACGGAGACGACTTCAACCGCCCGCCAGAACCCGCATTTCACTTGACTGGCAAACTAGCGCGATTCGCCGGAAGCGCGACTTTCGCCGCCAGCCGCGCGCAACAGGCGAGGGCGGCCGCGATTCGTTAACCATGTTCGGAAGACGCTGCGGCGGTTCCAATCCCGAGGTCCCGCGTGACGCCGGCCGCCGCCGCAGCCTTAGCCAGCCTGCCCGAGCCGGGTCTTGCCGAACTCCTGGCGCGCGGCCACCGGCAGGCGTCGCTGGGCGCGGACGAGGCGGCCAAGCGAGCCTATCTCGACGCGCTGAAGTGCGATCCCGCCTCGCTGGAGGCATTGCTGGAGCTGGCGCGCCTGGCGCTGCGCAGCGGCCACCGCTCGGCGGCGCTCACCTGCTGGCGCCAGGCGATCTTCTGCCACCCGGCAGAGCCCGCCGCGCACGTCAACCTCGGCGGCCTGCTACTGGAATCCGGCGCGTTCGCCGCGGCGCGGGCCGCGTTCGCGGACGCGCTGGCGCTGGCGCCGGATCTCGCCGTCGCACATCAAGGCATGGCGCGCGCGCTGACCGGGCTTGGCGATGCGCCCGCGGCCGACGCGCACTGGCGCCGGGGTCTCGCCCACGGCTGGCTCGCGCCGCAGCCCTATCGCGGCGCGGGGATGCCGGTTCGCGTGCTCATGCTGGTCTCGGCCAGGGGCGGCAACATCCCGACCCGGGCGCTCATCGACGACACGCTGTTCGCCGTGACCGCGCTCTACGCCGAGGGGCACGATGCGGCGCGGCCGCTGCCCGAGCATGCGGTGGTGTTCAACGCGATCGGCGACGCCGACCTCTGCGCCGGCGCGCTGGCGAAGGCCGCCGAGGTGACCGCGCGCTCGGCCGCGCCGGTGATCAACGCGCCGCCCGCGGTGGCGGCGACGACGCGCGCTGCGGCCGCTACGCGGCTGGCCGGCATCCCCGGTCTCGTCGTCCCGGAGGTGCGCGCGCTGGCGCGCGCCGAGCTCGCGACGGCGCCCTTGAGCTTCCCGCGGCTGGTTCGCGCGCCGGGCTTTCACACCGGCCAGCATTTCGTGCGCGTCGAGCGGGCCGAGGATCTCGCCACGGCGATCGCGGACCTGCCGGGCGAAGAGTTGCTGGCGATCGAGCCGCTCGATGCGCGCGGGCCGGACGGCCTCTTCCGCAAGTACCGGGTGATGTTCATCGGCGGCGCGCTGTTGCCGCTGCACCTGGCGGTCTCGCCCGACTGGAAGGTGCACTACTTCTCGGCGGCGATGGCCGAGAGCGCCGCCGCCCGCGCCGAGGAGGCGGCCTTCCTCGCCGACATGCCGGGCGTGCTGGGGGCGAAGGCGATGGCGGCGCTGGGCGAGATCGCAGGGCGGCTCGGCCTCGACTACGGCGGCGTCGACTTCGGCCTGTCGCCGTCCGGCGATGTGCTGCTGTTCGAGGCCAACGCCGGCATGGTGATCCAGCCGCCCGGCCCGGAGCCGATCTGGGACCACCGCCGCGCCCCGATCGCGCGGGCGCTGGGTGCGGTGAAGGCGCTGCTGCTCGAGCAGGCTGGCGCAGGCCCGCCCGGTGGCGTCCCGATCCACGGATGGGCGCCGCCGGCGGCCGTACCCGGGCGAAACTGGCCAGCTTCAGCGCCGGCGTAGGCGAGCGCGGGCAGGCCAGCGCCGGCCATAGCGCCGCCAGCCAGGAAGCGGCCAGTCAGGGCGCCGCCAGCCAGGGCGCCGCGGATGAGCTTGGCGCGGGGGATGATCATCGGTCGTTCCCTCGGGGCCGGCGCGCGTCCGGCCGCGCAGGCCGGCCGCACAGGAGCGTGGGCCCGCTTCGTGACGGATTGTTCGCCCAGGGCAGGCGCCCGCCCGCGAACTGGCCTTCTCGCGCCGCCCTGCGTTATGTACGCAGGGGCGGCGGGGGCCTCGCAGCAGGACAAGCGGTGCGGATGGAGTTCCTGAAGGATCAGCGCGTGATCGTGCTTGGCGGCGCGGGCGTTGCGCTCGTGCTCGGCGTCGCGGTCGCGTGGGTGATCTTCTCGCACAGCCAGGCGCCGGCCGGCCCGCCGCCGGCCTCGCAAGGCGGCCTGGTGGTGGTCTCGGGCCGCGACGACGACGCCAAGCTGGATCCGAAACGGCCGCTGCGTTGCTTCGTGAACGGACAGTTCGTCGGCGAGCTGCCGCTGGCGGTCTGCGCGCAGCGCAACGGCGTGGCGACCGGCTCGCTGGACGTCGGCCTCGACCCGTCCGGCGCGCTGGCCGCGACCACCAACGCCGCCTCGCCGCTGACGCCGCTGCAGGCGCCTCCGCAGTCGTTGCCGGTGACCGAGGGCGAGCCGGGCGCGACCAACTCGGCGCGGCCGGGCGCGCTCGCCGACGCCGGCGCCGACCAGGCCTGCTGGCGCTGGCAGGCCGGCGGCTGGAAGCGGCTGCCGACGCCGCTGCCCTTGCGGGCCTGCGTGCAGGCGGTCTTCAGCGGCCGCTGCCCCTCGGCCGACGAGACCTTCTACGGCCGCTGGGGCGACCAGACGCTGCGGGTGATGGGCGGGCGCCTGGAGATCTCGTCCAACAACCGCGACTTTTCCAGCCTCACCGATCCCTGGCCGCCCTGTGTAAGCGCGGCGGGGTGACCGGCTCGCCCGACGCGTTGTAAGAGTTGGCGCGATGACGCACGCCCGCAAAGCCGCCCGGAACAACCGCGCCCGCGCCGCTCTCCTTGGTCTCGCCGCGGCCGGCGCCGCGCTGGCGCTGGCGGGGTGCAGCTCGCAGGTGCAGGCGCCGACCGACACCGGGGTCTGCTACCACCTCTCGGCCATGCAGAACGGCAAGCCGCACTTCAACGTGGTGGCCAAGAGCGTGCCCGACATGGAGCACTGCGCCGCCCAGCTGGAGGCGATGCGGGTGCGCTTCCTGGGGCTCGGCGGCAACGCGCGCGACATCGTGGGCGCCTACCAGGGCAACTTCCTGTTCCTCGGCGACACCGGCGTGTTCACCGCCGAGACCTACCAGGGGCCGCGCTATCCGTTCCTGGTGCGCAGCGGCGACCAGCTGGTGCCGGTGGGCTCCGCGCCGCCGTAGCGCGCCCGCGATCTCACTGCTCCACGAGCAAACAAGCCTGTGGAATGAGAACGAAGAGCGAACAAAACGCTTGCGTCGAAAGTTAACGCGTCGTAGCGTCCGCGTTGTGATGCCGGCGCGCGAAGTGGTCGCCGGGCGATGAAAGGAGGCCCCGATGTCGGGCAGCGTGAACAAGGTGATCCTGGTGGGCAACCTGGGGCGCGACCCCGAGATTCGCACCCTCAACTCCGGCGACCGCGTCGCCAACTTTTCCCTCGCCACCTCCGAGACCTGGCGCGATCGCAGCTCCGGCGAGCGGCGCGAGCGTACCGAGTGGCACCGCGTGGTGATCTTCAACGACAACCTGGTGAAGGTGGCCGAGAACTATCTGCGCAAGGGCTCGAAGGTCTACATCGAGGGCGCGCTGCAGACCCGCAAGTTCCAGGACCAGTCGGGCGCCGAACGGCAGATGACCGAGGTGGTGCTGCAGAAGTTCCGCGGCGAGCTGACCATGCTGGACGGCCGCGGCGAGGGCGGCGGCGACCGCGAGGCGGGCGACTCCGGCGGCTATTCCGGCGGCCCGCGCCAGCAGAGCGGCCCGAAGGAAACCTTCACCGCCGATCTCGACGACGAGATCCCGTTCTAGGCCCAGCCGCGCGTCTGCGACTTGGGGGACGCGACCGCGTGGGGGTGGAGGCGGGGTGACGGTTCGACGATGCTTCGTCCTCCTCGGCGCGCTGTCGCTCGCGGCGTGCGGACAGCTGTCGAAGGGCGCGCGCCAATACTTCATCGACAAGTACAGCTGCCCGGCCGAGCGGGTGAAGCTCGCCGAGATCCAGGGGACCAGGCCCAGCGAGGTGTTCGCCGCCGATTGGCGCGAGACGGCGCCGCCCGAGGAGGTGAAGGACGATCCGCCGCGGCTGGCGCAGTGGCGAGCCTCGGAAGACGTGCGTCGCAAGAGCTGGGAGTCGTGGATCGACTCGAGCCGGCTGTTCGAGGTGAGCGGGTGCGGTCACCGCCTGGTGCTGGCCTGCCGCAAACCCGGCCAGCAGAGCTCCCCGGGGTCGACAGCGATCTGCAACGAACCGCCGAGCTCCAAGGGCTGACGTCGGCTCGCGGGGCCCTAGGTTTGACGGCGGGGGTCAGTGCGGCGGGCGCGACCTCAACGCGACGGTTGCTGACGTCCGCTAGGGTCTACAGGTCCAGCACCAGGTCGATCTCGTCGCGGATGGGCAGGCCGTGCTCGCCGACCAGTGGGATCGAGGGCTTGGTCGCGCGGGCCCGGTCGACCGCGCCGGGCCTGAGCGCGGCGAGGCGCCAGCCGCGGCGCTGGTAGAAGGCGAGGGCGTCCAGGTTGTCGTTGGTGGTGCCGAGCCGCAGCTGCGTGAAGCCGGGGCCGAGGTGGGCGGGCAGGGCGGCGAGCAGGGCCGTACCGACGCCCCGGCCGGGCGCGAAGGCGTTCAGCGCCACCACCTCGGCGACTGGCGCCTCAGCGCGCGAGAAGGCCAGCAGGCCCGCGAAGTCCGGGGTGGCGTCCTCGTCGGCCTCGGTGGCGTCGCCGGCGACCAGGCAGTCGCAGTCGGCTAGGCGCCAGGCGCGGCCGCGCATCATGACAGGCTCGCCCCACTCGGCGACCAGCCGCGCCCGCGCGGCCTCCAGTTCTGCGCCGCTGGCCAGCCTCACCTGCATGGGCGCGAGCCTAGCCGGGCCGCGACCGCTCAGTAAGGCGCCAGCAAGAGGCCGAGCACGGCGAGGATGGTCGCCCACTTCTGCGCCTCGTAGAGCGGGCGGTTCTTCACCTTCAGCTCCTTGATCGCCTTCTGCACGCCGGCGAGGCGCGCGTAGAGGCGGTTGATCGCGCCGACCGGCTCGCCGTCCTCGTTCGGCGAGCCGGTGGCGCCCATCACGTGGCGCATGACCCAGCGGTTGATCGGCCGCATCGGGCCAGCGAGCGGCCGCTCGATGTCGCAGAGCAGGATGAGGCGGGTGACGTCGGCGCCGTTCCAGGCCTCGTGGACGAAGGTCTCGTCGAACACCATCGCCTCGCCGTCGGCCCAGCTCCTGCGCTCGCCGTCGACCATGATCCAGCACTTGCGATGGTTGGGGGTGCGAAGCCCCAGGTGGTAGCGCAGCGCGCCGGCGAACGGATCGCGGTGCCGGCCGAGATTGGCCATCGGCGGCAGCGTGGCGAACATCGCGCCCTTGACGCTGGGGATCGCCTTCAGGATCGCGGTCGAGCGCGGGCAAAGCGCGGCGGCCGACGGCAGCGGGTGGTCGTACCACTTGAGGTAAAACCGCTTCCAGCCGTGCTTGAAGAAGCTGTGGAAGCCGAGATCGTTGTCGCCGGTCGCGGCGCGCACCCTGCCTTCGCCCATCAGGCGCAGGCCTTCGTCGAGGAACACCTGCCAGTTCTCCGCGAGCGGCTTCAGGTCGGGGAAGTCGTGCGGGTCGAGGAAGGGCTGGCTTTGGACGCGCGAGGCCAGGTGGACCAGCGTGTTGTAGGGCGCGGTGAAGGTGGAGTGATCGGTGAGCTGACGGGTGAACGGCAGCCGCGCGCGGCCCCGGAAGTGGACGGCGGCGGCGGAGAGCGCCACCAGGCCGAGCGCGATGCGCGTGGGTCCGGTCAGATAGTGCGTCAAGCTCACGGGCGACGCCCCTAGTCCGCCGCGCGCGTCCTCGTCAACGCGCCCTGGCCCCTCTCACTGGCGCTTCTCACCAGACTGCGTCCTCGAAGTGGCGAAGGATGGTCTCGTCAGCCGTGAGCAGCTTGACGCCGTCGGCCATCGCGTTGGCGACGATCAGCCGATCGAAGGGATCACGGGTCCAGGCGAACGTGCGCGCGGCGTCGGCCACCGCGCCCAGCGACGCCGCTGACCGGCTGAGGTCCATATTCCGCTCGAGGATGCCGACGATGCGATCGGGCTCGTTCTTCAACTTCCCGGCCTCGCGCAGCGTCTCCAGTTCGAGCAAGACCATGGCTGAGATGCCAATCGGCTCGCGATCCAGCGTCCTGCGGGCCGTCACGCTGAGCGCCCTCTCGCGTCGCTCCGCCAGCCAGATGACGACGTGCGTATCGAGATGAATCAAGTGTCGGGTTCAGGGTTGGGGCTCGGCCGCCAATAGGCTTCCCCGGCTTCCTCGATCTCCTGCAGGGTCAGTCCCTCTTCGATCTCAGCAGGCGAGTCGAAGTATCTGCGCCATCGCGCTTTCAGCCACGCGTCCACCGCCTGCTCCTTCGTCGGCGGTCGGTCTGGCCCGATCAGGACCCGCTGGCCCTTGCGCTTCACGAGGATCGGCTCGCCGGTTTCGAGCGCCTCGTCGACCAGCCGGAAGATGTTCCGGCGCAGCTCGGTGAGGGTCACTTCCTTCATATGTACATGTTGGGCGCGGGACATGTACATGTCAACGCGTGCGACCCCGTGAAAGGTGGCGCCCGGGGGTCACGGATGCTACACGGAGTTCCTATCTAAGCGTCTGATTCTTCCGGACTGATCCCCACTAAGTGACCGACGAAACCCCACCGCCAGCCGACGACGATCGGCGCGGCGCCGTAGCTCCCATCGCTGTCGAGGAGGAGCTCTCGCGCTCCTACCTCAGCTATGCGATGAGCGTCATCGTATCGCGCGCGCTGCCGGACGCGCGCGACGGGCTCAAGCCCGTGCACCGGCGCATCCTGTTCTCGATGAACGAGCAGGGCCACACGTCCGACCGGCCCTACGTGAAGTCGGCCCGCGTGGTCGGCGACGTGATGGGCAAGTACCACCCGCACGGCGACCTGGCGATCTACGA